>NZ_JADKPQ010000002.1:0-421489 GCF_015350725.1 Flavobacterium sp. CSZ | reverse complement strand
TCTGCGTTATTGCGGTTGCAAAGATAGTACAGAATTTCATTTCTGCAAGCGTTTTGCTAAAAAAAATTAAATATATTTTTAAATTATCAGCCAAAGTTTTGTTTTTCAACTAAATATGTAGTCAATATTTTTTCAAAATTATCGCCAACATTCACCGGAACGTACTTAATTTGGTTCTTTGCACAAGTCAATGATAGTTTTTTAAAGTACTCCTCTGCCCTTTTTTCATACTCTGCTTTTACGTTATCAGCAAAAATCGATACTTCTTCGCCCGATTCTAAGTCAATAAACTTTCGTGGTGTATTGTCAAAGTCAAATTTTAGCTCTGTTTCATTGTCTACCACATGAAACAAAACTACTTTGTGTTTGTTGTGTTTAAGATGTTGCAAAGCGTTAAACAGCTTCTCATCATCTTCAGACTGGAACATATCCGTAAATATAATAATCATAGAACGGCGATGCATTTTCTCGGCAATTTGATGCAGATACGTAATAGTGTCGGTTGTTTTTTTGACTTTTGGCTGTTCTAATAATTGCTCTAGTTTATTGAGCAGCATTCTATGATGGCGATCACTTCCTTTTTCAGGAGCGTAATATTCGTAACTGTCTGAGAAAACGCTTAAACCCACAGCATCGCGTTGTTTCTTCAAGATATTCATTAAAACTGCCGATGCTAAAACCGCAAAACCAATCTTCTTTTCATAAAAAGGCTGACCTGATTTAAGTTCCGGATAATGCATCGATGACGAATTGTCGACAATAAGGTGGCATCGTAAATTGGTTTCTTCCTCAAAACGTTTCGTATACAAGCGATCTGTTTTAGCGAATAATTTCCAGTCGATGTGTTTGGTACTTTCTCCGGCATTATACACTTTATGTTCCGCAAATTCCGCCGAAAACCCATGAAACGGACTCTTGTGCATTCCGGATATAAAACCTTCTACAACCTGATTTGCCAGCATTTCGAGATGCTGAAAACTGGATACTTTCTCTATTTCCGATTCGATTTTCATTCGGTTTCTTTTTTAATATTTTGTGCGCGGTATAAACCGTCTGTCGCCTGCAACAGCTTTCGTTTTAATATCGGACTAAAATTAGGGTTTTCTTTTAAGAATCGCTGCACTTCATCAAAAGCATATTTCGATGAATATTTCCCAATCGTATTATTCAGCCAGTCTTTCGGGAAGAAAATATCTCCCGTACGCTGAATTTCCTCCACCAAATCTAATGAAAACCTGATATATTTTTGAGCACTTTCCTTACGCAACGGATGATTGATATTTGCCAAACCTACAGCAACCCAGGATTCTTTCTCCCTATTTTCATCGTCTTTTAATGATTTTACAAAAGCATCACGAACCGACTCGTCTTTTGATAAAGATGGCAGCAAAAACTCAAATCGCTTTTGTTTGTCCGGATTTGTGATCGTTGTTCTGGCTTTATTCAGAATTTCATCGGCTTTAGCATGTTTAAATATAGCCAGATTCATGGCCATATTGGTATAATCGTCTTCGTTTAATTTCAAGCTTTGAATCACTTTTTCTTTATTCCATAACGAATATAATTTGGCTTTCGCCGAATTGGAATACGCAATCGAACTGAATAAATTAAATAAAGTCTTTTTGATGTTGCTTGATAAATTGGCTTGTAAACGTTTGTACAAAACATCTTCCAATTGTTTCTGCGCTTTGTTTTGTTGTTTTTGAGTTAGAAATTTCCAAAACACATTACTTGTCTGATTGGTAATTACCTTCAGAACCAATTCGTTTTCTTCCTGCTGGATTCCTTTTATAAAACAATCAAAAGCTTTGCTTGGAGCAACATTTCCCGTTAAGGTATTTTCATAAATATTGATATACGTTGACGCTCTTGCTACCTCATCTTTCAAAGTCAAAACAGATTCTAAATTATTACCGTTAAGCGGAAAAACGCCGTAACCAAAACCATTATAATTGTAAATGATACTAAGCGGTTTTTCAAGTCCAATCGCTTCTTTCAGTGATAAATTCCTGTCTTTTATAGTAACACTAAGTACTTTTACCTTATCAGAATATACCAAACCAATATCAAAAATCTGAGGCCACACATTATCCGATTTGCCTTCTGCCTCTTGCCAAATTTCAAACGATAAAATTCGGTTTTGAGCATCGTATTTTATCTGATTATTAAAAATCGCTCTTCCATATTTATTCACCCAAACTTCACTCCACTTTTTCATGTCAAGTGGTGTTTCGGCATCCAGAATTTCGACCAGATTATTCCAGTCAGCATTATCATTAGCGTATTTTTTAATGTATTTTTCGATTCCTTTCTGAAAAGCTGCCGCCCCCATCGAAGCTTCTAACTGGCGCATCATAATAGGTGCTTTGTTGTAAATAATGGCTCCATAAAGCGAACCTGCGTCTTTTAAATTCGCTAAATGTTGTTTTATAGGATGCGTGCCCAACGAACGATCTTCCGCGTAAGCATTAGGATAATGCGCTGTTAGAAACTGTAAATTATGATTGACTTTCGGGAAAATCGGGTTCATGATTTTGTCTGCCATAAAATTGGCAAACACCTCTTTCATCCAGACATCATCAAACCATTTCATAGTAACTAAATCCCCAAACCACATATGCGAGGTTTCATGTGCAATCAGTTTAGCGCGATCTAATTTCTCGCTGTCGGTTGAACTATTATCCAAAAACAAGGTCGATTCCCGGTACTGAATCACCCCAACATGTTCCATCCCGCCATATTGAAAAACGGGAATCGAAGCAAAATCCAGCTTTTGAAAAGGAAACTTATAATTGGTATATTTTTCTAAAAAGTCTACGGATTGTTGGTGTAATCTAAAAATAGTATCTACACTTACCCTGAATTTCTCTGCATTATTTTCGCGATACAACATCGTCATTTCTCTATTTCCCGGTTGCTGCGTTACCGTTTTGAATTTCCCTGCAACAAACGAAAATAAATAGGTGCTCATTTTATCTGATTCACCAAAAGTATAACTTGTAAAATTTCCTTTTTCTACTTCCTCTTTTACATCGGCTCCAGCCAAAACGGTCCAGTCTTTAGGAACCGTTAAACTCAATTTATAAGTTGCTTTTATATCGGGCTGATCTAAACATGGGAATAAAGTGCTCGCGCGATCCGGAACTAATAAGGTATAAAGAAAATCATCATTTCTGTTTAAAGACAAATTTCCTGCTATAAACGAAATCGCAACTGTGTTTTTTCCTAAAATCAAGTCTTTAGCAGCAATAACAATGTGCCCTTTCTCATGAACAATGGCAATAGTTTTGTCATTAACCTGAATTGATTTTATGTTGGATGTTTTCTCTTTAAAATCTAAATACAAAGGCTGACTTAAATCAGATAAAGTCACATACAGCTTCAAATCTGATTTGATATCTTCCGCTTTTTGATTCGGAATTTCGAATTCCAAATCATATCGAATATCTGAAACCTGTTTTTTTCGAAAAATAGCCAATTGCTCTGAAACACCATTTTCTAAAAGAAGATTTTCATTTTGTTTCGATTGAGAAAAACCAATTGTAGTAAATGCAAGAACACAAAGAAAGCTGTAGAAAATTTTCATTTTTAAAAGAATGTTAGATCTGTAAAAATAAAAAAAGTTTGCCAAGAATTTCACGAATTAACACGAATTAAAATTCTTTTTGCCACAGATTAAAATGATTTTTTTTAATCTGTGTAAATCATTTATCCCGATAGCTATCGGGAGTGGCAAGCTTTTTAAATGTGTTATTTCAAAATTATCTTGGCTGAGCATTTACCTGAGTTACCTGCATAGTAGTAATTTTCCATATAGCATTCTGTTTTTCGAAAACTGCCGTAATAAATTTACTGTTTACAGTTCCTTTTTTAACCACTCCTCCTGGAACAACATAATCTTCTTTTGCCGTTAAAGTTTCTTTTATATGTGCATAAGCCGCATTTTCAGATAAAAATTTAACATCTATCCATTCCAATTTTATCGATGTTGGTTTTATACAACATTCGTTAATATGAGAAAACTGAGTCATTATTTCCTCTTTTCCTTTCCAGTACATTCCTAGAAAATTAATTAAAACAGCATCTTCACTAAAAGCCTGAGAAAAGGATTTCATATCATTTTTATTCCAGTCTAATTCCTGTTGCTGAATAATTTTTTTAAGTACTTCATCTTTGTTCTGAGCTAAAACAATTGTAGTGCTCAACATTACAATTAATAAATATATTGCTTTCATATTCAATTATTTAAAGTGACTAATTATCTAAAAAAAGGTTATCAAATTTACGTTAATTTCTAAAAAAAAGTCTGACTATTGCCAGACCTTTTCCAAACATACTAATTCTAACTATCCAAAAATAAAATTATTGAGTTTGCTGAAATTTAAAAGTTATATCTCCTGCATAATACGTATTGCGCGCATTGGTTGGAAAAATAGTTTCTGCAGCCGTACTTGAAATATATGCATATCCTGTAATTATGATATTTCCTGCCGTAATAGGATACGTCGCAGCAGATCCGTCAGTTTTTGTTCTGTTGATCCAATCGTCGCTGTTTACGGTAAAAAAGTATTCTTTATCTTTTGTAAGCGCAATTGGATTGATTGCTTTTTCTACGGTAACATTTGCGGTTGGTACATTTATCGTTTCAGATTTTATAACCGTTTTGGTCGCCGCATCCCATAAAGTGATTCTTAAAGCAGCATTTACATCTGGAATTTTTACCACCAAAGCATTTATTTTACCCGTTACTGTAGGTTTAAAACTGAAACCGTATTCGTAAATTCCTGAGTTTTTTACATCGACTGCTTTCTGGCTAAATCCTGAACCGGCCATATAAGCATCAAGAGGATTTTCTTCGTTATACTTAACGGTATCTTCTTTATCATCATCGCTGCTGCAGGAAATGGTTAATAATGCAACGGATAAAATCGTAAAAATGGTTTTTAAAGTTTTCATAATAATATAGTTATTTGATTATTCTTTCGTTCAATAAATTATTTTTTATTCTTTTTAAATTATAGTTGAATATTAAAATGAGCGCACACTTCTTGGTAACTCATTTTAGCATAATCCGGTTTTGCAGTTTTTGATGTTGCAGCCGCAACGCCACCCGGAATCAAAATATAGCGCCAGCTAAGTGTTGTTGGCAGATTCACAGTTCCTCCTGCGTCATGTCTGAATCTGAACAGTTTGATTTTCTTTACTGTAGAAATAGCAGTAATTGTATTCACAAATCCGCCAGCAGTTGATGTATAAGGCAGTGTATAAGTACCTGACCCAAAAGACACATAAACCAATATGGTTCCTTTTGCAAGGATATCTTCTGATAGTTCCGGCGCATTAATCGATGTAGACATTCCTGAAGTTCCATCTATTGTTTCTGCAGCTGCTGTTGGCGCCGTTAGCCACGCACTATAGATAACATTTGCTGTTCCTGTTGCTCCGGCCGGACCTGCTTGTCCGTCAACTCCGTTTACTCCGTCGGTTCCGTCATCGCTGCTGCATGAAATGGTAGAAATGGCAACTAATAAAATAGTAAAAATGGTTTTTGAAAATTTCATAATAATTTTGGTTTTAAATTTGGCTAAATGATTCGTATTTAATTCAATAACATTATTTTTGCAATAATCAAATGATCGTAAAAGAGTATTTCTTTTTATCTGATGACTGAATTACAAGACAAATTTCCAGGATTAGAATGGGCGGAAAAACCACTAATAGACGAACAACATTTTAAATAGACAGACGACATAAATTCCAGATAAATGACCAAAAAATACACTTGTATTATTATCGACGATGACGAAATAGACAGACTTACGGTATTATCGTTTGCCAAAAAGTTTCCTATTCTGGATATTCTGGGTGTTTTTGAGTCGGCTGAAGACGCGCTTCCGTTTATCGAAAAAGAAAAAGTCGATATCTTATTTCTGGATATCGATATGCCAGGCTTGAACGGAATTGAGTTTAGAAAAAAAGCATTAGAAATTCCGGTTTGTATTTTTATAACCGCACATCCTGAACATGCCGTAGAAAGTTTTGAGATTGAAACATTAGATTTTATCGTAAAACCATTGAAACTGGATCGATTTGCACAAACCGTAAGCCGTATCGAAGAATTTATGGAAATCAAACTCAAAGCATCTCTTTTTGAAGCCAGTATTGGCGGCGATACCATTTATATCAAAGAAGGTCACGAACAAACAAAAGTCAAATTGCATGAGATTTTATATCTCGAAGCACTAAAAGATTATACACTTGTTATAACCGATAAAAAAAGACATTGCGTTTTATCGAGTATTGGCAATTTGCTGAAAGAAGATCACTTTCAGTCTTTCATCAGGATTCATCGAAGTTTTGCGGTTCAGAAACAATTTATTCAAAAGATAAATTCAACCGAAATTATTCTGAACAACAACATAGCTATTCCTGTGGGAAGAAGTTATAAAGAGAACTTAAACCTGTTCTCATGAAAAAAATGCGGTTTTTGTTTTTATTATTTATCAACTTGACTGTTTTTGCACAGCAGGAACCTATTTTGGCAAAGTATAAAACCCAACCAGAAAAACTAAAAGCCTGGCTAAAATATACCAATGAAGTTTTGGATGCCGAAGATTATCCTAAACTCATCATCGCCGCCCAAAAAGGAATTGAACTTTCGAAAGATCAGCTCGCTTATAAATCAAGGTTTTATTTCTTAAAAGGAAACGCTTATGAATTCAATAATAATCAGACCAAAGAAGCGTCTGTTAATTATGAGCTTGCCTTAAAATTTGCGCAAAAAGCCAGACATCTTAAAAACGAAACTTCGACTTTGATGCGTCTTAGCTATGCCTATTATGCACTAAATGAAACTGCGAAAAGAAAAGCATTAATCGAATACATTAAACAAGTTCTTGACACCACAAAAAGCACGTACACAAAATCTGTACTATACGGAAGTCTTGGCGAATATTATCTTGATAATGCCCAATACGAAACCTTTATTAGTTATCAACTACAAGCCATTAACTATAAAAAACTGCTCAAAAAAACGGTAGCCAACTATGAGACCATTGGTGTATCGTATAGCCAGATTGCGGCGGCTTATACCAAAATGAAACAATTTAATAAGGCCATTGAATACCTTAATTATGCCCAGCCTTACATCAAAACTTCGCCTTATATCAGCGCTTTTTCCTGCAACTATTATCTGCAATGTTTTGTTCCTTTAAAAAACCTCGACAGCATTCAAAAATATTACAACTTAGCTTATACTTTTCCGTCTAAAAAAGATTCTTTATTCCTTAATTTAAGTTTTGCCAATAGAAGCGTATCTGAATATTACGCCAATGCAGGCCAAATAAATACTGCATTTGGTTATGCTAAAAATGCAGTTGTATTAGGAAAAAAATCTAATGATCAGGATATAATCATGGAAGCTAACGCCGTAATGGGAAGAATTTTATATGAAAAAGGAGACTATAAAAAGGCGATAGAAACCTTAAAAAAAGCTTCGAAAAATGCTTTGACCTACGATAAGGAATCCTTTGTAAATATTAATAAAAAACTATCTCAAAGTTATGCCGCATTAGGACTTTGGAAAGAGGCTTTTTATTATAACGAAATCTACAGTAAGTCGAATGACGAAATGATGCAGGAATCGGCGAAACAAAATATTGCCAATGCCGAGGCACGTTACCAAAACAAAACGAAAGGACAGGAAATAAAGAATCTTTCGACTCAGAACACGCTTAAAAATATTCAGATTGACGAAGCGAAGAAACAACGCATCTTTCTAATTTCAGGATTAATTCTCGTTGGTATTATTGGATTATTATTGTTCAAACAAAACCAAAACCGAAAGAAAACCAATCAGAAATTACAGCTTTTGAATCAGGAACTCGACGAAGCCAATAAAATAAAAGCGCGATTCTTTAGTATTTTGAACCATGATTTACGAAGTCCTGTTTCGAATTTAATTCACTTTCTACATCTTCAAAAAGAAAACCCCGAATTGATTGATGAAGAAATGGCAGCACGAATGCAAACCAAAGTCATTACCGGAGCCGAAAATTTATTATCCTCTATGGAAGACATTCTATTATGGAGCAAAGGCCAAATGGAAAACTTCAAACCTCATTTTAAAGAAATTCCAATAGCGGTTTTATTCGAAGAAACTCAAAAGCATTTTTCAGGCATAGAAAATATTCAGATTTCATTTGAAGATCCCGAAAACATCATGCTAAACACCGATGAAAACTACCTTAAAACCATCATCCGAAACCTCACCGGAAACGCCATAAAAGCCCTCGACAAAACCCCAAACGGAAAAATAATCTGGAAAGCCTGGCAGGAAAACGAAGTTCAACATCTCTCCATTTCAGACAATGGTCCAGGCGGAACTCAGGAACAATTCAAAGCCTTATACGACGATTCAGAAGTAATAGGCATCAAATCCGGTTTAGGATTGCACTTGATTCGTGATTTGGCTACAGCCATCAATTGCAAAATCGAAGTCAATTCTCAGCAAGATTCAGGAACTACCTTTACGATAAAAGTTTGCCACTAATTTCACGAATTAGCACGAATTAAAATTCAGTGCGTTTTTTTCTGCCACAGATTAAAATGATTTTATAATCTGTGAAAATCTTTTAATCTGTGGCTAACTTTTTTGAGCAATATCAAAATAAATAATTTGTGGTAAAAACAAACCACATTTTTAATTTGTGAAATTGAATCTTAAGCTCAAAGTCATTAGTGCTAATTCGTGAAATTAGTGGCAAAAAAAATCCTTTTTAATCTGTGTTAATCTGTGGCAAAAAACTTTTTAATCTGTGGCAAAAAAACCTTTAAAATCAAGCAAATAAAAAAGGCTTGACTTTCGCCAAACCTCTTTTATATAAATCATAATCTTACGATTACAACAAAGCGTCTAAACTATCTGCGTAGGTTTGTTTCGGAGCAACTCCTACTTGTTTTCCTACTACTTCACCGTTATGAAAAACCAAAACGGTAGGTATGTTACGCACACCATATTTTGCAGCGAATTCCTGGTTAGCATCTACATCCACTTTACCAACAACTACCTTACCTGCGTATTCTTCGCTGATTTGGTCAATGATTGGACCAACCATTCTACAAGGACCGCACCATGCTGCCCAAAAATCTACCATTACTGGTTTATCTGATTTCAAAACTACTTCATCAAAAGTAGCATCTGTTATTGCTAATGCCATAATTTCTTTTCTTTTAAAATTATTGTCTGAATTGTTTCGTTTCAAACTAGAGTACAAATTTAAAAATTAAATACAAATGAACCACCATTCTTAAATTAGTTTTAATTATAAATGCATTGTCATTTATTATACGATTCCCATGTTTTTATAAAATAAGTTATAACTTACATGTATTGCAGCACATCTTTTTAAAATAAGCTCGATTTTTTACCTTATCTTTAGTAATCCGGAAAATTCTTCGAGATGACAGCAAATTTACACCACATAAAAAACTTCTTTCAATCGGTTCGATTTAAAAAATATGCAAAACGCTTTGGCTTTTTCGTATTAGGACTTATTGCGTTGTTATTACTTGCTTGTGGTGGATTGTCAATTTATTTTAATCAAAATAAAACCGAAATCATTGCCAGGATCAATACCAAAATCAATGAAAACATCAACGGAAAATTCCATATTGGCGATTTTCATTATAAGTTTCTAACCGGTTTTCCCAATTTTACTTTAGCCCTAAAAGATGTCGAACTCAAAGACAATCAATGGGCAACGCACAAACATACTTTACTAAAGGCGACCGAAATCGAAGCGCGTTTGAACGTTTGGAGTTTACTGCAAAACGAAATCAACATTCATAAAATCCTCATCAACGACGCCGATATTTATGTCTATAAAGCCGAAGACGGTTATTCGAACGCTGATATCTTTAAACCCAAAAAGAAAAAATCGCCCGAAAACAAATCAGATCGGGAAACTACCATTGACCAAATCGACCTCAACGATGTTCATTTTATTCTGGACAATCGCCTTGGACATAAATTATTTGATTTTGATGTTTTGAGTTTAAAGACAAAAGTAGATTACGACGGCGACAATTGGCAAACCGATGTTTTTCTGGACACACAAATAAAGAGTTTAGCATTTAATACCGTACACGGCAGTTTTGCCAAAGAAAAAGAACTCAAAGCAACTTTTAATGTTGCGTATTCTTCACAAAAGGAACGAATTGACGTCGTCACCAAAAATCTAAAGATTGGCACAGACGGTTTTAATATTATCGCCTTTTTTAATCTGGCCAAAGGAAATGCCCTTTTCGGAATCAATATTGGTACTACAATTTTATGGCAAAATGCTTCGAATGTATTATCAGCCAATATAAGTTCGAAGCTCAACCGCTTTAATTTAAGTAAACCTATCGATGTCAATTGCGACATCAAAGGCGATTTTAATGCCGAAGGAGATCCCAAAATTGTCGTTCAGTCCATTATAAAAGACAACGAATTGAGTATTCCCGACGGATTAATCCAAAAATGTAATTTTAAAGGAATTTTTACCAATAATTTCAAACCAAAAGACGGTTACAACGATGCCAATTCGGCTATTATCCTGACGAGATTTGCGGGCGAATACGAGAATATTCCGCTTACGATTCCGCAATTGGCCATTAATAATCTCGAAAAACCAGTTGCAACCGGAAACGTAAGTTCAGATTTTGATGTCGAAAGACTCAACCAGATCAGCAACGACAAATGGATTCAGTTTTCAGCCGGTCATGCAAAAGCCAATCTGAAATTTCAGTTTGATATTGTCGATTTGTACATCACCAAACCACGTTTTATTGGTAAAGTCGATGTCGATGACGCCTCGTTTCATTATATCCCAAAGAATGTTCACGCCGTAAAAACCAACATACATCTTGATTTTACCGAGAAAGCCTTACTGATCAAACAAATTACCTATAAACACAATAAAAATACGATTTTCATCGAAGGAAAAATTGACAATTTCCTGAACCTTTATTATGACTCTCCCGAAAAAATGATCGTAAACTGGAAAATCTATTGCCCAAATATTGATATCAAACAATTCCTAGGCGTTTTGGCGACTTCCCAGAAAACAAAAGCCGTTGCAAAAACTACCAAAAGACCTACGATTTCGAATCACTTAAGAACCGTAATCGACAAATGTGCTGTAGTAATCGACATCAAAGCCGATAAAATTAACTACAATAAATTAACGGCAACCAATACCACCGCAACCATCCAGATGATCGATTCCAGATTGGTTATTAAAAACGGTTCGCTGCAAACTTCCGGCGGGAGCATCACGTTTAACAGCGAAGTAAAACCAAGCGGAAAAAACTTTGCTTTTAGCTCCAACGCGCAGGTAAACAGGGTTGATATTGCAAGTTTTTTAAAGTCATTCAACAACTTTGGCGTTACCTCTTTTAGTCCTAATAACATCAAAGGAAAACTCAGCAGTCAGGCCAATGTTACCGGATTCATCAACAGCAATGGCGAGCTGATTACCAATTCTATGCACGGCAATCTGGCGTTCAATGTCAATCAGGGCGCTTTGTTAAACTTCGCGCCTATCGTAAAAATTGGCAAGTTTGCCTTTCCGTTCCGTGATGTTGAGAATATCACGTTTAGCGATTTATCCGGCAAACTTAAATTGCGCGGAGAGCAAATCGATGTCAATAATTTCACCATTAGTTCCAGCGTCTTAAACCTCGATGCCGAAGGCATTTATTCCTTTGGCCGAGGCACCAATCTCGCCCTCACCATCCCACTCCGAAACTCCAAAAACGACATCAAACTCGCCACAAAAGCCGAACGCGATGCCGTCCGCGACCGCGGAATTGTCCTGCACTTAATTGCGCTGGACGACGAAGGAAAAATGAAAATTAAGTGGGGAAAGAAGGAGAAGTAAATTACTTATTCTCACACAATCTGATATAAAACGCCCGCTAGTTAACACAATCTTGTCATTGCGAGGAACGAAGCAACCACACAAGAAACTCGACAAGGATTTGTCACTCTGAGCGAAGTCGAAGAGTTTTTGAAACTTGAAGTTTAAATATATATTGACACTATTCCTAAAATAAGCATTAATCGTCAAATCTGACAAAAAAAAGGCCTTGAAATTTTCCAACATTTTTTCATAATGTTTTATTAACTCACTTGGCTTTTCATTCTAAAAAAGATAGCTTTGAGAATAATCATTAAATATAAACCGATATGAAAATTCAAATCAATACCGACAAAAACATCGAAGGACACGAAAGATTAGCAACTTATTTTTCTGAAGAATTAGAAAAAGGCTTAGCCCGTTTTGAGGAAAAAATAACCCGCATTGAAGTACATTTTGGAGATGAAAACGGAGAAAAATTCAGCTTAAACGATAAAAAATGCGTGATTGAAGTTCGTGTAGCCAATTTACAACCCTTAACCGTAACAGATCACTCGGATACACTTGAAAAAGCGTTTAGCGGTGCTCTTGCCAAAGCAAAAAAATCACTTACTACGACTTTCGAAAAACAGAAATCGTTTTAATTTATATATATCAAATGCAAATGGCATTATCCCTAATCAGGATAATGCCATTTTTTATTTCAGCAAATTGGTCATTTCTTCCCAATGCAATATTTTGACTTTCTCGTCGAGTTGCTTCGCACTATTGACCATTGCTTTGGCGATATCGGCTGCTTCTATTCCTTTATACTTATTCATTCCTCCCATAAACAAAGGATTGATCAATTTGAATATCCCAATGAATACTTTTTCCAACGGCCGACTTTCTTTTCGGTCTCCTAAAATCATCGAAGGGCGAAAGATATAGGTGTGATCTAAATTCAGATTGATAATATCCTGTTCGGTTTCGCCTTTCATTTTGGTATAAAATATTGACGACTTTGCATTTGCTCCAATAGCCGAAACCAGGAATACGGCTTTCGCTCCGTTCTCTTTGGTTAGTTTAGCTGCTAATACCGGATAATCATGATCGATTTGATAGTATAATTTTTTATCGGGTGTTTTCTTTTGCGTGGTTCCGAGTGCTATAAAAACTTCATCCACTGCAATGTCTTTTACCACTTCGGGCAAGGAATTGAAATCTCCTATTATTGTTTTTAGTTTTGGATGCTGAATGTTTAGCTCTTTTCTGACTACGATTATTACTTGCTTGTAATTGGCATTATTCAACAACGTTTCGAGAATATAAGATCCTACTAACCCGCTTGCTCCGTATACAATTGCTTTTTTCATCATAAGGCGATTTGTTTCCTCGAAGTTAGAAAATTAATAGTTAACTTTTTAGATTGAGTTTTTTAAACACATAGATACATAGATTTTGCAAGCTTTAAAAAAAGACATTCCATTTGTTTAAATGCACATAGCTATGTGTCAAATCTTGATTTGTATTTAAGTCTATTTTGTTCATTTTTGATCCTATGTTTCTATGTGTTTAAATATTTTTCACGCAGATTTCGCAGATTCTGCAGATTTTATTTTTTTAATATTTTTATACGCGGACGCATCATTTAAGCATAGTTAATGACAAAAAAAATCGCCACGAATTCACGAATTTTTATAAGAACAATAATTCGTGATTTCGTGGCGGAAAACAAACGTATAATTTTTAATTTAAAGCTCCAGCGGAGCGACATATTTATAGCTAATTTTATTATGCGTCAATGAATAGCTCCAGCGAAGCGGCATATACTTTTTAGCGCGATTCAATATATCACCCCGATGGGGTGTTGGGTGTTGTTTTTAATTTTCTATAAATATGTCGCTCCGCTGGAGCTATAAACATACAACGTTTCTCTCTTCTTTTTAAACACACATAGTTATGCGCCAATTTAAATCTCTTTTGTTCATTTTTGATTCTATCTTCTATGTGTTTAAATATTTTTCACCCAGATTTGCTTCGCCTTTTCACTATCGTTCGGGTTGCAGATTTTATTTTCTAATTTCTAATTGTTCGAAACCTTTTGCTCTGAAAGAGCCTTAGCAATAGCATGGTGCGAAGCACTATGAATGAAAACCGATTGTTGTTTTAAGCCCTGTAAGGGCGAAAGCCTAATTTAAAGGGAATAGTTTCTCTTATTTTAGAAGATGTTTTCTGAAAAACACCTATTTTATTTGAATCTATATTATCTATTTGCTTTGGCCCTTTCAGGGCAATTTTTTGCTTTGATTTAATTCGTAGTGCGTTGCACTATGCTCCTGCTTTTAGGGCCTTCAGCCCATTTTAAAAGTTTCAAACACTCATAATCTTCTAGCAGATCGACAATAAACAATGCAAAGAAAAACACGATTAACATAATAATAACGCTTTTTGGTATTGTAAGAAGTAATTTTGCAATCCCAAAAAAGGAACTTGATTTTTAAAATAAAACAGGCTTCTTAATTGAGATTATCCATTACAAATTATTTAAAATTAACCTCATGAAAAAGCAATTACTTGTATTATTAATAGCCATATTTATAGGTTTTGGTGCCCATGCACAAACAAAATCATCTGAAACCAATGTGTTGGTTTTGATTTATTCTCAAAACGGCGGAACGTACAAAATGGCAAAAGCAATTGCCGAAGGAATTCAGGAATATCCAAATACAAAAGCGACTTTAAAACGTGTTCCTTCGATAAATACAAAAGAGAAACTAAATGCTGAAGTAGAGAAATTACCTGTTGCTACAATTGAAGAATTGGCCAATTATGACGGAATCGCTTTTGGAAGTCCGGTTCATTTTGCGAATATTAGCGCTGATATGAATTACTTTTTCAGCCAGAGTATCCCGCTTTGGACTTCTAGAACTTTAGAAGGAAAACCGGCAACTGTATTCATGTCGGCAGGATCTGGGGCAGGAAAAGAAGCTGCGATTTTATCTTTCTGGAATATCCTTGCCTCACACGGAATGGTGATTGTACCAACGGGAATTAGGGGAACGGCTACTTTAGATAAAACTGTTCCGCAGGGAAATACGCCTTTTGGCGCTACTTCATTAGCAGGATCTACAGGAACTCGTCCGTCGCAAAGCGAATTGAATTTGGCTAAAGAACAAGGAAAAGCTTTGGCAAGAGTGGCTTCGGGATTGAAAAATACGGAAAATATAAAATCTGTAAAAACCACTTCGGCTGAAACTAAAAGCGACATCAACAAAACTTTAAAAGACAATAATATTGTACTTCCTGAAGCGCCTAAACCGGTTGGAAATTATGTTCCGTTTACGATCTCAGATCATAAAGTATACATTAATCAGGTGGCGTTGAAAGACGGAAAGATTTTAAATCCGGGTAAAGTTGGCGCAACGGTTACAGAAGATCAGGCGAAGGAAGCAACGTACCAAACGATGCTGAATGTCATTGCGGTTTTGAAAGAAGCTTGCGGAGGCGATTTGAACAAAGTAAAACAATGTGTGCAGCTAACAGGATATTTTAATACGACTCCGGAATATACGCAACATGCAGGACTTATGAATTCGGCTTCGAATTTGACGGCTTTGGTTTTTGGCGAAAAAGGAAAACATGCCAGAGCAACTATTGGTGCGGCTTCGTTACCGATTAATTCGGCGGTAGAAATTCAGGCGATTTTTGAAATTGAATAAAGGAAAATTTTACCGCAAAGTTCGCAAAGGATTACGCAAAGGTCACAAAGTTTTGTGAATTATGCTTTTGCTTTGAGATCGCAAAGAGATTGTGTTTAAAAATGTTAGACGCACTGCTGTGCGTCTCTACGGAAAATTGGAACGTATATTATATTAAAATGACATTTCGACTTCGCTCTGATGACAAGAATACACTGAAAACTGAGACTGAAAACTGTTTCGCGTGAGGGATAGAGCTAAGCTACCGCAGTAGCAGTGAAAGCCCGACAGCAATAAGAAAAGGGGCCGACTAAGCGATTTGCAAAGTTGGCCCCTTTTTTTATTGGTGACACGCCCAGATTATTATTGACGTAAATATCATGATTTTGGCAACGGAGCTCCAACGGCGATATCGCAGCGATGTCCGGGTTTTCCGTGTGCAGGATTCATTCCGTCTGCTACTGCTGTTTCTTCGGTGCTTAATAAGGCCGGAACTGCATTGTTTGCAGGTGGTGGCGTAACGGTAAAGTTTTGCGATGTGGTTCCGCTTTGGGCAGTATTCGCAGCAGGTTGTTTTGCTACAGGAGAATTTAGAGGCGATCCAACCGGAATATCACATCTGTGGCCGGGTTGTCCGTGTGGCGGGTTCATTCCTTTCGCTACTTTTACCGGAGTTGCAGTTGTAGTTACTACTTGTTGTTGGCCTGCATTTACTTGTACCGGCTGTGCAGTTTGCGTATTTGTTGTTTGTACTTGCTGTGTTGGAGCTGAATTTAAAGGTGCGCCAACGGCAATATCGCAACGATGTCCGGGTTGTCCGTGTGCGGGATTTATTCCTTGCGTTGCCCCCATTACGGTATTAGGATTTGCCGCCTGATTTTGAACTACCGATTGCTGTGTTTTTGTGGTGTCTTTTGCCAGTCCTAGTTTGACCAATTCAGATGTTGGTGTGTTTTCCTGTGGTTCCAGTTCTTTCTTGCAAGAGGTAAAAATCAGAGAAGTAACAAATATTGAAGTGATAAGTATTTTTGGATTCATGATGTAGATTTTTAAGCTCTCAAATATAGTAAGATTTCACCATATAAGTAATATAAGATTTCTATTGCTTTTTCATTTAATCTCGCAAAGGCGCAGAGTCGCAAAGTTTTTGGTTTTCTTTGACTTGGTGGGATTTGTTTTAAGTTTTTTAATTTCAGCGTTGAGAATTTCGCGAAGGCGCAACATTTTTGTTTCACGCAGATTTAAAAGATTTAAACAGATGGTAGCTGAAAATTTGTAAATTTAATCTGTTATCATCTGAGCGAAACTAAATCAATTTGAATCTTTTTAATCTGTGGCTTTAAAATAAAAACTTTGCGACTCTGATCCCGATAGCTATCGGGATTGCGAGATTAAATTCGCCCAACAAAAAACTCTGTTCCTTTGAACCTATGTAACTTTGTACCTCTGAAAAAATTTTTACTAACTTTAAATCCAAATACAACATACACCATGAAAAAATCAATTCTACTTTTATTATTCGTTGCGACTTTTGCAAATGCACAAACTTCTGAGAAAGACAAAGTCAATCAAACTATCGATGCATGGCATAAGGCTGCTGGTGATGTGAAATTTGACGCGTACTTTGATTTAATTGCTGAAGACGGAATTTTTATTGGAACCGATGCTACCGAAAACTGGACTAAAAAGGACTTTAAAGTTTGGGCAAAACCATTTTTTGATAAAGGAACAACCTGGAATTTTACCGTCCTGGAACGTCATATCTTTTTTGATAAATCAGGAAAAATTGCCTGGTTTGATGAATTGCTGAATACGCAGATGAAAATTTGTCGCGGTTCGGGCGTTTTGGTTAAAGTGGGGAAAGAATGGAAGATTCAGCATTATGTGTTATCGATGACAATCCCTAACGACGAAGTGGATGCGGTGACTAAGATAAAAGCGCCAATCGAAGACGTGTTGATCACGAAGCTTCAGAAAAAATAAACAATTTCGAACTTTCTTATTATAATCCTAACTTTTCTAGTGCTTTATAGCGCCGTATATCAAATTAATTATAATACAATTGGCAATTTTATCCGTAAATTAGAAGTGCAAAATAAGATACTCTCAAAAAAATGGATCGAATTTTACAAAATTGACTAAAATAAAAGATCGCCCTCTATTTTATTAGCCCTGAAAATCAAAATCTTTATTTTTTTTTAACTTTGACCCCAAAAAAAATAGGGCTCAATAAAGTATTTGAAAAATGAAAATAGAAAAACGCTGGATCATTTCCTTTATTATTATAAGTATAGTTTGTATTACTGGCGCATTTTGGCCAACTGTTACTGAAAATAGTTACGTATTATCTGAATTTGGCACCACGGACAATATTGTTCCTGCCGATGTTGCCTGGATGTTGACCTCTTGTTGTCTGGTTTTGATCATGACGCCGGGATTATCTTTTTTCTACGGAGGAATGGTAGGCAGAAAAAATGTGATTTCGACCATGTTGCAAAGTTTTATTTGTTTGGGCGTTGTAACGCTTTTATGGGTTGTAGTGGGCTTTAGTCTTGCTTTTGGCGATCCTATAGGTTTTGGTTCGGGAGAACATTTTTATAGTTTCTTTGGTAATCCAACGACTTTTGCTTTTATGGATTATGTGGGCGTTTTGCCTCATAAACAATTGGCCAATACGATTCCGTTTATGTTGTTTGCTTTGTTTCAAATGAAATTTGCGATTATTGCTCCGGCCATTATTACGGGTTCGTTTGCAGAACGCGTTCGTTTTATATCGTATTTACTATTCATCAGTTTGTTTACCATTTTTATTTATGCGCCTTTGTGCCATTCGGTTTGGTATCCTACGGGTGTTTTAGGAAGTTATTTTGGTGTGAAAGATTTCGCCGGAGGAACAGTAGTGCATATGAGTTCAGGATTTGCTGCTTTGGCAGGGGTTCTGGTTTTAGGTAAAAGAAAAAATAGTGATCATATACCAACCAATATTCCGTTTGTATTATTAGGAACGGGAATGTTATGGTTTGGATGGTTTGGGTTCAACGCGGGTTCTGCTCTTGCTGCTAATGGAACTGCTGCAATGGCTTTTGCCACAACCACAACTTCATCTGCCGCTGCGATGTTAACCTGGGTTTTCTTTGACCGCATGAACGGAAGAAAAGTTTCGGCTCTTGGCGCTTGTATTGGGGCTGTTGTCGGTTTAGTTGCCATAACTCCTGCTGCAGGATTTGTTTCGGTTCCTGAAAGTATGTTTTTTGGCTTCATCACGGCTTTGGTTTCTAACTCGGTTGTAAATTGTCGTTTCTCAAAAAGGTTTGATGATACGCTTGACGTTTTTGCCTGTCATGGTGTTGGCGGAATTATGGGAATGATTCTAACCGCCATTTTTGCTCACGGCGAAGATGCAAGTTTACTTCACGGAGGCTGGAATGTTTTTGGTCACCATATGATGGCGTTGGTTTTGGTTTCGATCTTTACTTTCTTCGGTGCTTATTTCTTGTTTAAAGTAACCAACTTTATAATTCCATTACGTGTTTCTGAAGAAAACGAACATATTGGATTGGATTTATCGCAACACGACGAAACACTTGATCCTAAATTAAAACCTATTACTGAGGCGCATTACGGGTAATTTTTTTGCCTCTCCCGATAGCTATCGGGAGAGGCAAAAAAATTAGTGCCAATTCGTCCAATTCGTGGCTAAAAAACTTTAATACATATTTGCGCTATTTTCATTCGTTTATATTCCTTAATTTTGCTGAAAATTTTTGTAAAAGTGGGAAGTAAAAATAAACTAAAAAGATTCAGAGAAAACGAAACGTTTCAAAACGTTTTTCAACCAACCAGAGAAGAAGTTGTAGGCGATTTAATGCCTCTGAAAGGGAAATGGAACTCTGATTTCTTTAAAAATGATAATCCATTAGTTTTAGAATTAGGATGTGGAAAAGGAGAATATTCTGTTGGATTAGCAGAAAGATATCCTGACAAAAATTTTATCGGAATCGATATCAAAGGAGCGCGTTTCTGGAGAGGTGCAAAAACTGCTGTAGAAACCGGACTTCATAATGTTGCTTTTATTCGTACTCAAATCGAATTGATCGACCATATTTTTAACGAAAATGAAGTGGATGAAATCTGGATTACTTTTCCGGATCCGCAAATCAAGTACAAAAGAACAAAACACAGAATGACCAACTCTGAGTTTTTGAAATTGTATAAAAAAATCCTTAAAAAAGACGGTGTTGTCAACCTTAAAACCGATAGTGAATTCATGCACGGTTATACTCTTGGATTGCTTCACGGTGAGGGACATGAGGTTTTATACGCGAACCATAATGTTTATACAAACGAAGGAAGTCCTGAGGAAGTTACTGCTTTTCAGACTTTTTACGAGAAACAATATTTAGAAATTAACAAGGCAATTACGTATATTCGCTTTAAAATTAAAGACTAATTTAATTTTAAGAACGTTTTTACCAACCCATTAAATAACTGAATGGCATTACTTACCCCATTACTTTCAGGTTTTATTGCCGCTTTCATTGGGATTATTCCGCCAGGATTAATCAATATGACGGCCGCGAAAGTGAACATGAAAGAGGGAAAAAAGAACGCTTTATGGTTTGTTGCCGGCGCAGTTTTAGTGATCTTTTTTCAGGTTTCTTTAGCCGTTTTATTTGCGCAGGTAATCGACAATCGTCCTGATGTAGTAACATTATTGCGTGAGGTTGGATTTGCTATTTTTTCTATTCTTACGATTTACTTTTTGTTTATTGCAAAAGAGCCAAAAGCCAAGAAATCGAAGATTAAAAAGAGCAGCAAAAAAAGCCGTTTCTTTCTGGGAATGCTATTGTCTGGTTTGAACTTCTTCCCTATTCCATATTATGTTGTGGTGAGTGTTACGCTGGCTTCTTATCAACTTTTTGCATTCGAAAACAACATTATTTTTACTTTTGTATTCGGATCTGTTTTGGGTTCGTTTGCGGCTTTGTACAGCTACATTGGTTTCTTTGGAAGAATCGAAAAGAAAACCGATTACCTGATGCGAAACATGAATACGATTATAGGAAGCATCACAGGTCTAATTGCCCTTGCAACACTTTTTAATATTCTGAATTACTATTTCGGGTAAAAGTATTCTCAAAGATTAAAATTTAGGTTTTATAAAATTGAACCATTAAGAGATTAAGAAAATTAAGCACTACTTGTAAAACTTCACTTTCTTAATTATTTTTCAATAAAAGTTAAGCTTTGACTTTATGAACCTTAATATCTTAATGGTAAAAATAATTTAAACGTATGGCTGAAGATAATTTTTTTGAAAGGGTCTATGCGATCGCCAGACAAATTCCGTACGGGAAAGTAACTTCTTATGGCGCTATTGCGAAAGCATTGGGAACCGCTCGTTCTGCACGAATGGTAGGCTGGGCAATGAATGCCTGCCATAACATGGAAGACATTCCGGCTCACCGAGTTGTAAACCGAAAAGGTCTCTTAACCGGAAAACATCATTTTGATGGAACTAATTTAATGCAGCAACTACTGGAAAGCGAAGGAATTGAAGTCGTAAATAATCAAATTATAGATTTCGAGAAACACTTTTGGACGCCTGAGATTTCCAACATATAAGTGATATAAGTTCATTTAAAAGTATTGTCTTGATTTACTTTGTCATTTAATCGCGCTAAGTCGTAAAGCCGCTAAGTTCTATTTTTTAAGTTTTTCTTTGCAACTCTGCGACTTTGCGAGATTAATACAAACAGCTTCGCGAACTTTCCGAGATCTTTATGCATAATTGCTTAATATGAACTTATATCACTTATATGGTTCAAAAAAATCTAAATCAAACAAATCACAAAACTTGTTTTATCCTCATCGGTTTGGTAACTTAAGTAACCGCCGTGCGCTTCGATGATGTTTTTAGAAAGTGTTAAACCAATTCCGGCGCCATCTTTTCTGGTGGTGAAAAACGGTAGAAATACTTTTTCCCGAATCTCTTGGTCGATTCCTTTTCCGTTGTCTGAAATGGTGATAAAAAAGCGATTATTCTCCGTATAACTGGACAAGAACATTTTCTTTTCTGTCTTTTCTTTTAGGGCATAAACACTATTCGTAATGAGATTAATAATCACTTGTTCAATCTGACTTTTATCGATCAAAATAGATCTTGGGCTGCTAATTTCGTTGACCAATTCGATATTCTCCGCTTTCAAAATTGGCCCCATGATGCGCATGCAATCCTCTAAAAGTAAATTTATTGGGGTCATTTGTTTTGTTGGAGTCGGAAGCATGGCGAGTTTTCGGTAATTTTCGACAAATACCTGCAAATGGTCACTTCGATTGATAATCGTCGAAATACTGCTTTTGATATCGTCAAAATCATCTTCTTCGAGTTTTTCCTGATCGACAATCTGAAGTAAATTCTGCGAAAGCGCCCGAATTGGAGTTAAGGAATTCATCAATTCATGCGAGATGATTTTCATCAGATTAATCCAGGCTTCTTTTTCCTTTTTCTCAATAACGCGTTGAATACTATCCAATAAAATAATGAAATATTCTTTTTCGTACGTTTTTGTATAGGACGTTTGCAGCATAAAAGTCTGCAAATCCTGTTCTTCTATCTTAATCGAAATTGCCGATTTTAATTCTGAAAATTCTGTTTGCTCAATTTCATTGCAAAGTGATGGCAAATAATTTTTAAGGTATTTCCAATGACTTACTTTTGGCACTTTAAATAAACCGGAAAAACAATCGTTCATTAAAAAAACATTCCAGTCATCGTTTTCTTTTTCAAGAATTAAAGTCGCTGTATCTATATTATTCAAAATCGACTGATAAACCAATTCTTTTGAAGTCTGCTCTTGCTGCTGGTATTTTAAAGTATTATATAAAAGATATAAGTTATTAAATTTCTGCTCCTTATACTCTTCCGGAAAATTGGTCGAAAAATCTTTCTGCAAAATCGAAAGCAATATTTTATCATAAAACAAAGAATGTTTTTTGATATAAAAATACATCTCAAACAACAGTAAGATTATAAAAAACCCAATCAAAATTGCATTGTAATAAAGCGTTTTATTAATCAGGAAAACGCAAAAGAAAAAGGGAATCATAATAAAGAGAACCCTTATAAACAAAGCATTATAGAACTTCCAGTTTTTCATTATTTTAATTTTTTATTGGTATATGTAGCTGAAGATTTAACCGCAAGGTTCGCAAAGGTTTACGCAAAGTTCGCTAGAAACAGCTTTGTGAACTTAATAAAACCAATTACAAATAAACCCAAAAAATACCTTGCGTGCTTTGCGGTAAAATTAATTTTTCAAGTCATATTTCTCGATTCTTCTATACAACGCGGCTCTTGACAAACCCAGTTCTTCAGCTGTTTTACTGATGTTTCCGTTGTATTTGAAAAGCGCTTTTTCGATGGCACTTTTTTCCATTTCGGATAACGGATTCTCATCGTTTTCCTGAATTTCTTCGAAATCTAAAATATCGAGATTCATTACAGAAATGGTATTGTTATCGGCCAAAATCAAAGCGCGTTCTATTTTGTTTTCCAGTTCACGAATGTTTCCTTTCCACGGATATTTTTCTAAATAGGGTGCTACATTCTCTTCAAAATGCCAGTTTTCCTGATTGTATTTTTCGGCAATCTTATCCAGGATAAAATGCGCCATTGGTACAATATCATCTTTTCGTTCGCGTAACGAAGGCAAATGAATTTCCATTGTATTGATGCGATACAGCAAATCTTCGCGGAACGTTTTGTTTTTAACCTCAGCTTTTATATCACTGTTTGTGGCCGCAATTACTCGAACATTCAAAGGCCTTGCCTTACTTTCTCCTAAACGGGTAACGGTTTTGGTTTGCAAAACGTGTAATAGTTTCGATTGTAAATGCAACGGAATATTACCTATTTCATCCAGAAAAATAGTTCCGCCGGAAGCTATTTCAAATCTTCCTGCCGTATCGGTTTTAGCATCTGTAAAAGCGCCTTTTGCATAACCAAAAAGTTCACTTTCGAATAAATTATCACTCAAAGATCCTAAATCAACATGTACAAATGGCTGTGGTTTTCGTTCTGAATTCAGGTGAATAAACTCTGCAAAAACATATTTCCCGGTTCCGTTTTCGCCCAGAATCAAAACATTAGCATCTGTTCTGGCAACTCTTTCGGCAATAGAATAGGCCTGTTTTATTTTAAGCGAACTTCCAACAAAATAGTTTTTCGCGGGCTTTTCTTCTACCACTTTTTTGCTGTTCTGTCGGCTTTCGGCAACAGCCTTATCAATTATTTCCAGCAGTTTTTCGTTATTCCACGGTTTTAGAACATAATCAAAAGCACCAATTTTTATTCCTTCAACTGCAGTATCAATTTTACCAAAAGCGGTCATCAAAATCACGACAGTTTGTGGCGAAAGTGTTTTAATTTCTTTGAGCCAATGAATCCCTTCCCGCCCATCTTCGAAACCAATTCTATAATTCATGTCTAATAAAACCACATTTATTTCATTTTCACTTAAAATAGAGATGATTTTTTTTGGACTATTTTCTGTAAAAATGGTTTCAAAATGTTTTTTGAGAATCATTTTTGCCGAAAAAAGAATTTCTTCCTGATCGTCGACGATTAATATTTGGGCTTGTTTTTTTCGCATGATGTCTTTTTTTGTTCGATAACGAACGGTCAACTGTTCATTATCGAACACTTCTTTTTTAAATGGTTTTTAAAGCTTCTTTAAAATCAATACTTTACAAATAATAATTTTTATGGCACAGTATTTACCTATTGGTAATCAGCAAATTATTAAAGAAATGGACAAAGTAATTCCTCGTAAAAATAGAAAATTTAGATATCTGACAATAGCAATTGGAGTTTTTTTAGTTTTGGCAGCAATCGTCTTTTTTTCGTTTAACACTAAAAGAAGTTTAAATGTAAAAGCAGAAGAATTAAGTATCCAGAAAGTTGAAAAAGCTTTTTTTGAAGATTTTGTTGTTTTTCAGGCCAAGGTAGAACCTTTGAATGTGATGCTTGTAAATGTTACAGAAGGAGGATCTGTAAAAGAGATTTTTGTCGAAAATGGTGCTATGGTTACCAAAGGGCAATCGTTGGCACGTTTGTACAACCCAAATACCGAATTGAATTACCTGACTCAGGAAACAGCAATTATTGAACAAATCAACAATTTGAATACCGGAAAGCTAAACATTAGAAATCAGGAATTAAACCTAAATAAAGATTTGGTTTTAATCGAACACGATTATAATGATGCCAAACGATTATATGACATGAATGCCCGATTATATGAAAAAGAGGTAATCTCTAAAAATGACTGGAATACTTTTAAGGAAAGTTTACGTTTTCAGGAAGAACGAAAAAGAACGATTCAGCAAAGTATTCAAAAAGAAAAACAAACGAATCAAATTCAGATTTCGCAAATCAATCATTCAATTCAAACCATGGAAAAAAGTTTGGATATTTTAAGAAACAATAAAAAGAATTTCCTGATTATCGCTCCTGAGTCCGGTCGATTGACTTCGTTTCAACCCGTTTTAGGAAAAACATTTCAGGCTGGCGAAAGCATCGGAAAAATAGATTCTAAACAAGGTTATAAATTGACTGCCGATGTAGATGAATTTTATCTTGAAAAAATACGCGAAGGTTTGAAAGGTCAGGTAGAATTTAAAGGAAAAAACCTTGAAGTTTTAGTAACTAAAGTAATACCGGAAGTAAAAGGCGGACATTTTATAGTAGAACTGGCTTTCACCTCTAAAGATGTTATTGCATTACAAGACGGACTTAGTTTTGGCGTGAAGCTAATTTTATCAGAGAAAAATAAAACTCTTGTCATCCAGAAAGGAAGCTTTAATCAGGAAACCGCAGGAAAATGGATCTTTGTAGTAAAAGGAAATAAAGCGGTTAGAAGAAATATAAAACTAGGAAGAGAAAACCCTTCATATTATGAAGTACTGGAAGGTTTAAAAGAAGGAGAATCTGTGATTACCTCATCTTATACGGATTATAAAGATATCGAGGAATTATCGATTAGTTCTCAGTAACGGTTTTCAGGTTTCAGTCGCAGTCTCGGTCTCAGTTTACAATTCATAATTAATAATTAGTAAAGTTTCAATCATCAATCAAAATTCATCAATCAAAAAACAATCAATAACATCTAAAATTTCAAAACTATGATAACAATTCAAAATTTAACCAAAGTTTTTAGAACCGAAGAAGTAGAAACTTCAGCTTTAAGCGGCATTACTTTAGAAATTAAAAAAGGAGATTTCCTTACTATCATGGGGCCTTCTGGTTGCGGAAAATCGACTTTACTCAATATAATTGGACTTTTGGACAGTGCAGATGGCGGAAATTATAAGTTATTAGATCAGGAAATGGTGGGTTTAAAAGAGAAAGGAAGAGCTATTGTTCGTAAAGAAAATATTGGTTTTATTTTTCAAAACTTCAACCTTATAGATGAACTTTCAGTTTATGATAATATCGAATTGCCTTTGCTTTATAATAACGTAAAAGCCTCAGAAAGAAAACAAAAAATCGAAGCGATTGCTGAGAAACTGAATATTTCGCACCGATTAAAACATTATCCGCAACAACTTTCCGGAGGTCAACAACAAAGGGTTGCTGTTGCAAGAGCTTTGGTAAACGATCCTAAAATTATTCTGGCCGATGAGCCAACCGGTAATCTGGATAGTAAAAATGGTAATGAAGTAATGGAACTTTTAACGGATCTGCATGCTAAAGGTGCCACTATTTTGATGGTTACACACTCTGATTATGATGCTTCATTCTCGCAAAGAACGATTCATATGAAAGATGGTGTTATATTTTCTGAAAAATTAAATCAGAGAAATGTTGATGTTTTTATGGACGCTAAATAAATATAAAATGATCAAATTTATTGTAACCGCAATCTTAATCCTGGTGGGATTTGTTTGCAAAATATTGGCAATGATATAAAAATCTAACAGGTTTAAAAGCCTGTTAGGTTACATTAAAAAGCAACTGTAATAACTATAAAAAAACTATCATGATTTTTAACTGGTTTAAAATATTTATATATCATTTAAAGCAAAACAAACTGTTTTCGTTTTTAAATGTCATGGGATTAAGCATTGGAATTGCCGGTGTAATTTTTGCCATTTTATATTGGAACAACGAAAACGCCTACGATCAATGGAATCCCGAGAAAGAAAATGTGTATCAGGTTTTAAATAAAATTGGCTCAACTGGAGATACATGGTCTTCAAGCACGATACCATTTGGAAAAACCTGTAAGGAAACCATCCCCGAAATTGAACAAATCAGCTTCTTTTACTCCTGGTATAGTGATGGTTTGGTAAAATATAAAGGCCAAAAAATATTTGATAAAAAAATAACCGTAGCAGACAATGGTTTTTTTGATATTTTCCTTTTTCCAATTGTAAAAGGTGCCAAAACAAATATTCTAAAAGAAAACAACAGTGTTGCTATTTCTGAAGAAACAGCCAAACAAATTTTCAAAAGTGAAGATCCAATAGGTCAAACACTTAATTATAATAACAAAGATTATATTGTAAAATCAGTTTACAAAGTTATACGACCTTCTTCTGTTGAACCTAATTTTGTGTTTGGAGGAGTAGTGCGTGAAAGTGATGTGGATCAGTGGGGAAATTTTAGTTATGGTTTATTAATTAAAGCTAAAAAAGGGACTGATGTAAATACTCTTTTAAAGAAAATGCAAAACGTAAACTATGTCAATAGAACTCTAAAAGATGCAAAAGCAAATGGTCAGACTCCTGAACAATATGTAAAAGAAAATGGTGAAATAAGCGTTATTTTGGATCGATTAGACGAAGCTCGCCTACATAGCACAAAATCTTCACAAGGAAAAAATTTCCCTGAAGGAAAAGGGAATTTGCAATTGCTGTATATTATGGTTGGTTTGTCTATTTTGATTCTAACCTTATCTTTAGTAAACTACATCAATCTGGCAACAGCCTCTGCCATAAAACGTGCTAAGGAAGTTGGGGTTCGTAAAATTGTAGGCGCTACCAAAAAGCAAATTACACTTCAGTTTATATTTGAAACAGCCATAATTGTGACTTTGGCTATTCTTTTTGCCTTAGCAATAGTAGAACTTTCACTACCTTATTACAACAACTTTTTACAGAAATCCCTAACTATGAATGGCAGTGAATTTTATCTGCAGCTTATTTTTATATTTGGATTAGTGATCCTTCTTGCAGGTATATTTCCCGCCATTTATATCTCAAATTTTGAAACCTTAAAAGTTTTAAAAGGCAATTTCTCCAGAAGTAAAAGCGGAATCTGGATTCGAAATTCGATGTTGATTTTTCAGTTTGGTATTGCGGCATTTTTTATCATAGGCGCTTTAATTGTAAACTCACAGGTAAATTATATGATGAATAAAGACCTTGGTTTTAGCGGAAATCAGGTTATCAGGATTCCGTTTAATTATCAGGATTATGCTAAAAAAAATGAAAAGTATCATGTTACCAAACAAGAAATCCTAAAAATGTCGGGGGTTATAGACGCTTCTACTTTTGCAGGATCTTTTGGAAACAGTAGCAAATCAAGTTCAGGACTTACGTACAATGGTATTTTTGTACAACCCCGAAATATAGAGATGGATTTTGGTTTTCTTGATATGATGAAAATCAAGATTGTTAAAGGCCGTGATTTATCTCCACAATATGCCTCAGACACTGTAAGCAACTGGTTAATAAACGAAACGATGGTAAAAAAATTAGGGCTCAAAAATCCTATAAATACCATAATAAGTTCCGGTTGGGGAAATGAAAAAGGAAACTTAAAATTTAAAATAGTGGGTGTTGTTAAAGATTTTAATATAACTGGATTACAAGATGAAGTTCCACCAATGGTTTTTATTAATCTTAAAACATTAAAATGGAACAACTTTGACAATATTTATGTAAAAGTTTCTCCTGATAATTTGACCGAGACTTTAGCCAAACTAAAATCTTATTGGGAAAAAAATATCAATCAGGATTTTCCGTTTTCCTATGAGTTTGTAAATAAAGATTTTGCCAAAACCTATCAGGAACAAGTAAAACAAAAGAATTTATTTTTCATTTTAAACCTTGTTGTAATCATCATTGCCGTTTTTGGATTATTTGCTCTGGCTTCTTTTTCTATGGAGAGAAGATTAAAAGAAATTGCGATTAGAAAAACATTGGGTGCAGAAACTGATGCTTTGCTAAAAGAACTTTCAAAACAATATGTTGGTTTTTGCTTAATGGGATTTGTAATTGGTATTATACCCGCTTACATTTTGCTTCAAAAATGGCTCGAGGATTTTGCCTTTAGGGTCAATATTTCAGTTGCTCCTTTTAGTGTTGCGTTGATTTCTCTATTGGTATTAACTTTGATTATTGTTTTAACAAAAGCCTATCAGGTTACCAGAATAGATATCCTAAAATATTTAAAATACGAATAAGCTTGTAGACCATTTTTTTTTAAGAAACCCGCCAGATTTTAGCAATTTGGCGGGTTTCATTAAATATTAAAATATAAAACCTGAATAGATATATTTATTTTGCAGCTACAGAGTCCGAATACAATAATTTATCCAATTGAGGATCTCTGTCGTATACGTCAGGATAAAAGCCAATTTCTCCGTCATCGCTTACCCAGGCAGTAAAATAACCTATATATATAGGGATTTTAGTTTTAAGCTTGCAAGTCGTTTCCTTTTCGCCACTCATCGCCTGATCTATTTTATCAACAGGCCAGTCCGGATCATCTTTTAAGATTGCAAGAGCCAAACCTTTTGCTTCTTTTACATTGATGCATCCATGGCTAAAAATACGTTTTTCGAACTCAAATAAACTTTTGGCCGGCGTGTCATGCAAATAAATATCATTTGGGTTTGGAAACATAAATTTCACCAGTCCCAGAGAGTTTTTAGGCCCTGGTTTTTGTCTCACATTCCCTCCATTCCATTCCATATCATGATCGGCCAGATAGTTTTTATCTTCTGCCATTTTTAGCTTTAATTCGTTTTTAATAATACTCTGTGGCACATACCAATACGGACTAAAAACAATCCTGTCCATATTACCGCTAAAAATTACGGTTTCGGTCATTCTTGTTCCAACAAAAACATCAGACACTAATTCGTACTTACCATTTTTAACATAAACCAGTTTAAACGACGGAATATTAACCATTACATATTCACTTGCCTGTGCCAATTGCGTTGGTATCCATCGACAACGTTCCATGTTTAGCATTATCGTTTTGATGCGGTTACCAATAGGTTCATTCATTTGGTCGATATGTTCTTTGGTAAGGGCATAGTTGAGTTTAAGTCCGTATCTTTTTTTATATTTTAAAACGCCTGCCATCATCTCTTCGTCATAAACCTGACTTTTAGAATCTTGTGCCAAATCTCCTATCACAAACAAACGCTGTCTTATTTGTTTTACTGCAACACCACTATCAAACGGTTTCAGGTCTTTGTAATTAGCTGCATCGATATCAATATTTGTCCATAGATTATTTTTTTCAATGGTTCGATATTTTTTCAGCATTGACTTTAACTTATAATATTGGCCGTATAAAAGGTTTTCGTCTTTATTTAGTCTGTCCGGATCAACCATTAGCGAATCTAAAATCTTTACATACGAAATCGTTTTGGCAGGCAAAAACCAACCGATTTTCTTTAAAGTTGCAGGATCAACACCCGAATAAACATTACTGGCATAAAACACATACATATTCGATAATAAAAGTTCTGTATCGATTTGAGGTAAATCAGCAGTAACATTTTCATTAAAAACGTCATCTACCAAGTCCATATACGGCATAGTCGCCTTTATTCCCTGATCGTTTAACAGTTGAACTTTATGATACAATAGTGCTCCAAATTCGCTAACACTTTTATCATCGTACCAGATCAGATGATATTCTTTCTTTTTATAAAGATCCAGAACATCATTTTGGTATTTTTTTAATTTGGGATATTTTTTATAAAACTGATTAATTGATTCAGCATCAACAGTAACTTTTGAAACATATTTGCTGAATGCAAAAACATTTTCAAATTCCGTCTTTTTATTTTTCACGCTGGTCTCTTTGGCAGAAGATTCGAAAGGAGACATAAAAAAACTAGCGGCAGTAAGTACAATTAAAGAAGTAAAGTTTCGCATATTTCTTAGATTTAAATTAGAAAGGAAATCCTATTTAAAAAATACCGAAACCCCATAGTTTATCCAAAAACAAGTTTTCACATACTTTTCAAACGTTGAGAATCATAAATTTGGGTACTCAAATATAGCTAAGATTATTGATATTTTAGTCATTTTCATTTTAAAAATCTTACGTTTTTCACCTAAAAAAGAATTCTTAACACGCCATCTTAGATGAAATTTTCTTTTTAATTGTATTGTAAGAAATCAAATACAAAGCGTCAGAATCATTTTGACTAATCTCTATATCAATAAATACAATTTAAAAGGGTTTGAATCCGAACATAATCTGTTATCTTTGTAGTCTGAAATCAGTTTAAATAAACACAATTCATAAATTGGTTTCTTTCAATAGAAAACAGTAGATTAAAATGAAATTAGATAGAAAAGAAATTCTTAAAGCTCTAGAGACAATCACTATAGCGGGAGAAGGAAAAAATATGGTTGAAAGTGGTGCTGTTACCAATGTCATTACTTTTGGTGATGAAGTTGTGGTAGATTTACTTTTACACACACCTGCAATGCACATTAAAAAAAGAGCCGAAGATGATATCAAAAAAACAATTCTTGAATTGGTATCTCCTGAAGCAAAAATCAAAGTAAACATTAAGGTTGAAGCAAAGGAAAATCCTAACGAAATAAAAGGAAAGGCTATTCCGGGAATCAAAAATATTATTGCCGTTGCTTCTGGTAAAGGTGGTGTTGGAAAATCAACTGTTACTGCAAACCTTGCTGTAACGCTTGCTAAAATGGGTTTTAATGTTGGAATTCTTGACGCAGATATTTACGGGCCATCGATGCCAATTATGTTTGATGTTGAAAACGAAAAACCAATTTCGATTAACGTTGACGGAAAATCAAAAATGAAACCTGTTGAAAGTTATGATATCAAAATACTTTCTATCGGTTTCTTTACAGCTCCAAGTCAGGCCGTAATCTGGAGAGGTCCAATGGCTGCAAAAGCGCTGAACCAAATGATTTTTGATGCAGATTGGGGCGATTTAGATTTTATGTTAATCGACTTACCTCCGGGAACGGGAGATATTCATCTTTCGATCATGCAATCATTACCAATTACTGGTGCCGTTGTAGTAAGTACTCCTCAGGCTGTGGCTCTTGCCGATGCTAAAAAAGGAGTTGCTATGTTTATGCAGGACAACATCAATGTTCCTGTTTTGGGAATTATCGAAAATATGGCATACTTTACACCTGAAGAATTGCCTGATAATAAATATTATATTTTTGGACAAGAAGGGGCAAAAAACCTTGCCGAAGATTTAGATGTTCCGTTTTTAGGCGAAGTGCCAATTGTACAATCTATTCGTGAAGCCGGAGATTTTGGTCGTCCTGCAGCAATGCAAACAGCATCAGTTATAGAAACTGTTTTTGAAGAAATCACCAGAAACGTGGTACAGGAAGTAGTAAACAGAAATGATACTTTACCTGCAACAGAAGCCATTAAAATTACAACTATGGCAGGTTGTTCAGCAGTTAAAAAATAAATTAGATAATGAGATAATGAGGCAATTAGATAATGCTCTTGAGATAATTTAAAATTTTCTTTAAGCATTATCTAATTCTCGAATTCTCTAATTGACACATTAATATTATGACAACAGAAGAATTAACAAACAACGTATTATTAGCTCTAGACGAAATCAGGCCTTTTTTAAATTCTGACGGAGGAGACATTACGCTAATTTCGATAGATGATGACAAACATGTCAAAGTTCGTCTTGAAGGAGCATGTATTAGCTGTAGTGTAAACCAAATGACGCTAAAAGCAGGAGTTGAAACAACAATAAAAAAATATGCTCCACAAATAGAAACTGTGGTAAATATAATGTAATAAAAAACCGTATTTTCTTCCACTTTTTTGATTTAAAAAATTAACAAGAATAATACCCCTTTGAGTGTTTTGCTTTGTGAATTGATAAAAAAACATAGCCCAGAGAGTCGTTTATTGCGGATTCAGCAAAAAATAACGTAAAGATTTAAGAGTTTTTGTTAAGGAATTGTTACATATTTAACTTAAATTTGTCACATAACCCCAAAATCTTAAATTTATGAAGAATTATTACGCTCTATTTTTATTATTATTTTTTGTTTCTGTGAATTATGCACAGCAAACTACTCAAACACTAATTGTTGACAAAGCCTGGCTGAACGAATCAGAAGAATGGTCAGACTTTAAATACTCAGGTCAGATTATATTTTCGACTAACGCAAGTGACGAGGAAGGCAGCCTAAGAATTGGCAATTATGATTTCTTATATGATTTCTGTAATGGCAAGGCTAAATTTGCAAACAAAGCAACTTACAGTGCAGCACAGTTTGCACATCCTAGAAAAGTATCTGTAACAACAGACAAACAAGGAGTAATGAATTCTACTTACGAAGGCACTCTGATCTTTCAATCAGATAAAGATTATTATTCTGTAATTGCTTTTGTTACTATACTAGAAAAAAATGGAAACATCCTTGGCGTGAAAATGCGCCCTAAAGAAGGAAGCAAAAAAGAATACGCATTTAGTTTAAAAAATAGTTAACGTAATTAAGGATTTTTTCACGTTATAAAATCCTAACCAGTAAAATTCCAAATAATTAAAATGGATGTATTAATAAAGATTAAAGATCGAGAAGGAGTTATACACGAGTTACAAGCTCCAACTGATATGGCAATGAATATAATGGAGTTGTGCAAAGCATACGAACTACCTGTTGAAGGAACCTGCGGCGGAATGGCCATGTGTGCTTCTTGCCAGTGTTATGTTCTTAATGATGTTGCATTACCTGAAATGGGAGATGAAGAAGAAGCCATGCTGTCGGAAGCATTTTACGTTAAATCAAATAGCCGTTTGGGTTGTCAGATTCCAATTACTACCGAGTTAGAAGGATTAGAATTAGAATTAGCTCCTGAATACTAAAAAAATAAATTACAATTTTTTGAAAATTCCAAATTCCAACTAGCAATTGCTCTTGGGGATTTGGAATTTTTTATTTAAAACCTATGCAAGTTCACCTGGTTCAAAAGGCTCAAATTCTCTTTCAGGAAATGCTTCGGTCAATATTCCTGACGAACACAACCAGGCTATCGTTTCTTCGAGTGTATTGCCTGTTTTATAAATCATTTCGCTATGTCTTGGCAAAACGAAATATTCTCCTTTATAAAGAATAACTTCATCTCCGTCATACGTATCTCCAATTCTAATTGAATGTAAAACTTCGTCTTTCGTCAAAACATCCTTTCCTTCATCCCAAAACCAATATTCAGTGATGCGGTTTTTCCATTCATCCATCGTTAGTACAATGGTTTCAGGAAGATAGATACGCACGTAGGTTCCGCCAAGAATTCCGCTTCCGTAATTCAAAACATACTCTTTGTAATCTTCATCAAAAGCAATATTTAAAGTCTTTTCGCAAGCCAGAATATCTTCGTTTTCAGCAAGAAATAAGTCGGTTTTATGGGTTTTGTAATTCGGGATTACTTTATAATTGTCGAAGTTCATTTTATTTGTATTTATAATAGCTAAGATACGTTTTTCATCAATCTTTATCTTTTATTTTAACACATAGAAACATATATTTTGAAAATGTATAAAAGTCGTTTCACTGTAAATAAAACACATAACATAATTATAAAACGATGTCGATGTGACTCAAATATTGTATTCAATTTCTCCTATATATAATAAATCAAATTTAGAATTCATTATAGAAACTGGGTTTTTGATTTGATTTTTCGAAATAAATACAAGGGTATTTATCTCTTCTAAATTTTGATTTAAGTTCATCAATCTTTCTTTTGCCTCAACAATCCATTGCTTAGCATAAGAATATTTTAAAAATTTTTCTTCAAAAGAAATCGCTTCATTTTCAAATCCGCTTTCGATAAAATCATGATCTAAAAAATGCTCGTCCTGAGATTTTGCAAACTCAGATATGTATTTCTCTTCGTAATCATCATCTTCATAATATGCCTCATCTTCACCCACAAAATCAAAATATTCTTCTTCTAATTTGAATTTACCCAACCAAAAATGACTAATCTCTGTTCTCATAGTTTTTCTAATTTACGATTGAAACAAAAGTATTGCTTCTTAATTACAATCTTTAAAACTTACTGAATAAAAAAAACCGCAATTACATTGCTGCAATCGCGGTCTTTCCTTTATAACAATTTTCTTTAATCTCTAGCTTATACCAAACCTGCCTGAATTAAATACTCAGCAATTTGAATCGTGTTTGTTGCAGCACCTTTTCTCAAGTTATCAGCAACAATCCACATGTTTAATGTATTTGGCTGGCTTTCGTCACGACGAATTCTACCTACAAAAACATCATTTTTACCTTCGGCGTATAATGGCATTGGGTATGTAAATGTGTCTAAATTATCCTGTACCACTACTCCATCTGTATGGTGTAAAATTTCGCGAACTTCGTTTACATCAAAATCATTTGTAAACTCAACGTTTACCGCTTCACTATGTCCACCCACAACTGGTACACGAACTGCAGTTGCAGTAACTCTGATCGTATTATCACCAAGAATTTTTTGAGTCTCACGAACTAATTTCATTTCTTCTTTAGTGTATCCGTTTTCTTCGAAACTATCGCAATGTGGAATTGCATTTCTGTGAATTGGATATTTATAAGCCATTTCTCCCTGAATTCCTGCGTACTCGTTTTCTAACTGTCTTACCGCTTTTACACCCGTTCCGGTGATCGATTGATAAGTAGATACAATGATTCTTTTGATGTTGTATTTTCTGTGTAACGGAGCCAAAGTCAATACCATTTGAATAGTAGAGCAGTTTGGATTTGCAATAATTTTATCTTCTTTGGTTAAAGTATCAGCATTGATTTCCGGAACGATTAATTTTTTTGTCGGATCCATTCTCCATGCAGATGAGTTATCAATAACCGTTGTTCCAGCAGCAGCAAATTTTGGCGCCCACTCTAATGAAGTATCTCCTCCAGCAGAGAAAACAGCAATATCAGCTTTTAAATCAACAGCGGTTTGTAATCCTACAACTTTATATTTTTGACCTTTATATTCAATTTCTTTTCCTATTGACTTCTCAGAGGCAACAGGAATTAATTCTGTAACAGGAAAATTTCTTTCTGCTAAAACTTTAAGCATTATTTCGCCAACCATACCAGTGGCACCTACAACGGCTATTCTCATTTTTATATTTTTAGTATGAATTAATCTAATTTACTATGCAAAAGTATACATAATAAAAATCAAAACAAGGTGATTCACAAAAAATAACAAAATGTTACAAAACAAACAAAAGCGAAAAAACCGCCTAAATCAAGAAGCGGTTAAGTTAGACTTAGTGTAGCGGTATATTATATTATTGTTTGTTTTTTAACAAATCTCTAATCTGAATAAGCAATTCTTCCTGTGTTGGTCCTGCTGGTGCAGCCGGTGGCGGAACTTCTTTCTTTTTTGCGTGGTTTATTCCTTTAATAATTAAGAATAAAACAAAAGCAACAATTAGAAAGTTAATTACTGCCGAAAGAAACAAACCGTATTTCACACCTCCAAAAGCCGTTAGCTCTTCTATAGTAGACAAATGCGCTGCATCTAATGCCGGTTTTAGTATTAAGGGCGTAATTACATTTTCAATTAATGAGCTCACAATTTTGCCAAAAGCAGCTCCAATTATAACACCGACAGCCAAATCGACTACGTTGCCTTTCATTGCAAATTCCTTAAATTCTGAAAACATCCCCATAATTGTTCTTTTAGTTTATAAATTAATTCATATCGAAAATACGGAATTTTCTGCAAAGTTTCAAAATCTATCTAAAAAATACTCTTTTTACGCGTTGCGAAATGCTTGTCATGATCTCATACGGAATGGTTTTTAGCGCCGCCCCCATTTCCATAACTGTTGGACTTTCGCCAAAAATAATAACCGAATCTCCTTCTTTACAATCGATATGACTTACATCGACCATTAGCATATCCATACAAACATTACCTACAATAGATGCTTTTTGATTTTTAATAACAACATAACCAACCTGGTTTCCCCATAAACGAGAAATCCCGTCAGCATAACCTATTGGTATTGTGGCAATTTTAGTTTCTTTTTCGGCCATAAAACGACGACCGTAACCTACGCTATCGCCGGCAGGAATGGTACGAACCTGAGAGATAATCGATTTTAATGTTCCAACATTTTCCAGATATTTTTGCTCAGCGGGATCGTTTGAAACACCGTACAAACCAATTCCTAAACGCACCATATTGTATTGTGCGCTCGGGAAATTGCTGATTCCGGATGTGTTTAGAATATGGCGAATTGGATTTATATCTAATTCTGAAATTAATCTCGACGATAGTTTTTCAAATAAATTAATCTGAGAAATCACAAAATCATAATGTTGCAATTCATCACTTGTGGCCAAATGAGACAACACACTTTTTACTTTTACGGTCGAATTTCCTTTTAAGGTCTGAATTAATTCGTCGAGTGTATTTTCTTCAAAACCCAAACGATGCATTCCTGTATCTAATTTGATATGAATAGGAAAATCTTTTAAATTCTTTTCGCGGGCAATTTTCAAAAAGGCTTTCAAACCTTTTACACTATAAATTTCAGGCTCAAGATTGTACTGAATAATCGAAGGAAAACTGGTCGATTCAGGATTCAAAACCATAATAGGCAGTTTTATTCCGCCATTTTTAAGTGAGATTCCTTCATCGGCGAAAGCCACACCTAAATAATCAACTTTATGATGTTCAAGTAATTTGGCGATTTCCAATCCTCCGTTGCCATAACCAAAAGCTTTTACCATTACCATTAACTTTACGTTATTGGCTAATTTTGATTTAAAATAATTCAGGTTATAACTTATAGAATTCAGATTTATTTCGAGAACTGTTTCATGCGTTTTCTCTTCCAGCAGCGACACAATTTCTTCGAACTTAAATGATCTGGCACCTTTTACTAAAATAGTTTCATTTTCGAAATTCAGGTTTTCGATCTGAGCAATAAATTCGGCTGTGTTCTGAAAAGTAATCACATTAGAAAATTTAGACTTAAAATCCGAAATTGTAGTTCCAATTCCTATTACTCTATTAATTTTATTATCTGCCACTAACTGCCCTACTTTAGTATACAATTCTTCGTTAGAAAATCCGCTCTGAACAATATCAGATAATATAATCGTTTTTGAAGCATTCTTTTTCTTTTGGCTTTCTAAAAAATCAAGGGCAATAGTAAGCGACTCAAAATCTGAGCTGTAACTATCATCAATTATACTGCAATTATTGATTCCGTTTTTAACTTCCAGACGCATATGCACAGGATACAAACGCTCAAATCTATTTTGAATCGTCTCTGAATCGTATTTTAAATACAATAAAACTACCAAACAGGAAATGGCATTTTCTACAGAAGCTGTATCACTAAACGGAATTTCTAAGCTGAAAACTTCTTCTTTATATTGGTACTTAATATGTGTTGAATCGCTTTTATTTTCTTTTTTCAGAATAAACACATCTGCAGAAATATCTGTAAAACTCCACGAAAAAAGAGTTCTTGGGTGCATCATATATTCGGCCACAAACTGGGACAAACAAGAATCTACAATTTCGCTCTTTTGATAGATTATTATCGGACAGTCTTTAAATAAAATTAATTTTTCGTCAATCTTTTGTACTAAATTCAAAAAACCCTCGTCGTGTGCACTTCCTATATTTGTAAGCACGCCAATTGTGGGTTTGATAATTTTCTCCAGATTAACCATTTCGTTAACCGTAGAAATTCCGGCTTCGAAAATCCCTAAATTATGTTTTTCATTGATCGCTATTACAGACAACGGAACTCCTACCTGAGAATTGTAGCTTTTTGGGCTTCTGATAATATTAAAATCAGGGCTTAGCAGAAAATTAAGCCATTCTTTTACTATCGTTTTACCGTTACTTCCGGTTAATCCGATAATAGGAAAATCGAAAAGATTACGATAATATGCGGCAAATTCCTGTAGCGCTTTCAGGGTATTTTTAACGACTATAAAATTAGCTTTTCCGGCACAATTTTCTGGAATATACTGCACTACAAAGTTTTGAACACCTTGTGTAATTAGCTCCTTAATATATAAATGAGCATCATTATTAACACCTGATAAGGCAATAAACAAAGTTTCAGATCCGTTTTGTAAGGAACGGCTATCGATTGAAATATGATTAATAAATATATCAGTTTCTGAGCCAATCCATTCGGCATTAAGAACCGGGACAAGGCTTTTTAAGTTTATGTTCATTGAAAATTCTTTTTATCAAATTTAAAAAAAGGTTTGCCATGAATTGCACCAATTTCACTAATTCTTTGTGGTATTTTTTTTGCCACTGATTTAAAAAAGGTTTGCCACGAATTACACCAATTTTCACTAATTCTTTGTGGTTGTTTTTTTGCCACTGATTAAAAGATTCTCACAGATTAATGAAGCTTTGCTAAGAATTATAATAAAAAAAAATCGTGCTATTTCGTGAAATTGCTTTGCCTGTTCGCTGTCGCTCGGGTCTTGACAAAAAATTACAGCAAATTAAAAACCTTAAAAGTTTGTGAAATTCATCGCAAAAAACATTATTTCTTTATATTTGTTTAACGTCACTAAATACAACGTTTTGAAAAAAATCCTTCCTTTATTTTCGTATATATTACATCCGATTTTTATCTCGATGTATGCCACCTTATTTTACCTTTTTTGCAAAAATGACGCTTTTACCAATCAGGAAAAATATTATGTTCTATTTCAGATTCTGATCATTACGATTTTAGTACCGGTATTGTTTTTCTTATTATTGCGCTCAACGGGGCATGTAAAATCAGTCATGGTTCATGAAACTTCACAGCGCAAAATTCCGCTTGTCCTGCAGTGTTTTTTATATATTTTATTGGTAAAAAGAAGCATTGTGATCACGCGTTACCCGGAGTTGCATTTCTTTTTTCTGGGTGCTTTGTTTAGTACAATTTTGGCTTTAGTTTTTTCTATGTTTAAAATAAAAGCGAGTTTGCATATGATGGCTATTAGCGGATTTACAATTTTTGCTATCGGATTAAATATGCATCTGCAGATGCAAAATCCGTATTGGGCTGCTTTTTTAATTTTAATGACGGGGGTTGTAGCCTCTTCTCGTTTAGAAATGGAAGCACATTCGCCCAACGAATTATTGATTGGAACATGTATAGGAATCGTTCCGCAGTTGCTGTTTTTATATTTGTGGTTATAAAATGTAGAAAATCAGGCCAATATTCATGGCTTTCATTTCGATACTTTCTCCGGAAACAGTTTTTACAGATTTATCAAACAAACTATTCAATCCATAATAGCAATACACGTTCCAGGTATTATAACCCGCTGAAATGTAAACGCCGTATTGAAATTGATTGACATCTTTATTATTAGAGATTTTATAAGTTGTTTCTCCGTCTTTCAAAATCGATTTATCAGAGAAAACATAACTCATTTTTAATCCGCTGTAAATCCTCCAGAATTTATAACTTTCATAGGTTGAACTTCTCCATCTAAACTCAATTGGCACATCAACTGAATACTGCTTATATCTGTTCGAAACAAATTCGCCATAGCCATTTACTCCATAAATTTGCGCTCCTTCCTGACTTTTTGAAATCGTCAGGTTCTGAAAAAAATTCTGGTAACTTAAACCTAAACCTGCTGCAATTGCTATAGTTCTTGTTTTATTAATAGGCATATCACGCAAAAAACCCGCAGAAAGTCCTGCCGAAAACTTATCCTGTTTTAAACCGGACGGTGCCTGAACCAAAAGATTATAAGTAACCGAAAAATAAAACTGATCTTCACGATATAAGGAATCGATTTTTACGATGGGTGTTATCTCTGGCTTGACGTCGTCTTGCGCAAAAGAATTGAAAAACGATATTAAAAACAAACAACTAAAAAGTAATCGCATATCGTATTTTGGTTTTAAAGAGTTTTTCAAGTAAACGTTTTTTAGAGTAGATTTATTTTACTTACAAATATAATATAATGCTAGTTCAGGATGCAATTAGATCGCAATTATTCTCTTTTTGATGAAGAATAAAATCATTCGTTGCACTTTTTTCATCAAATCACGAACAGAATTCAAAAAATAAATCGATTTTACTTTGATCTTTTATACCTTTGTCACGAATGAAAAGAAAGCAGCTCATATTAAGTGTTTCTTTGGCTCTGACAGTATTGTTCTCAATATTGTTTCAGTCGATACACAGTTATGAGCATATTGTAAAGCAACTTTCAGAGAAACAGTGTCATCATAACTATAATGACCCAAATGGCGAAATAACGCATCAGCATCATGATTACGATGTTTGTTTTGTGTGCCATTTTGTTTTTGGAAGTTATATTGTACCTGAACAATTTGCTTTTGAATTTCATACTTTCAATTACGAAATCCCTTATTTTTTCTCTCTTTCAGAAAAAATATTTTCACTTTCAGAAAATCCGTATTTATTACGCGGTCCGCCCTCTGCTCTAGTCTCTTAGTTTCGAAATAGTCGAAATAAAATCAAATTCTTTTTTAAATCTAATTCAAAAAAAATTAGTCGATTTCCCCATTCTGAAATGTTCAGGATCGGCAAATTTTACTATTCTTTTTAGTTTTTTGTTTTTAAAAGATACATTCCAATTAACTATAGCATCATTTTCAATGAAAAAAATAATATTAACCCTTATTTTAGGGTTTTCGGGCATTCTTTCTGCTCAAAATTCGGTTTCAGGAACGGTAACTAATCTTGAAAACCAACCATTATCAAACGTGTCTGTTTATGCGCCGGAATTGCACAAAGGAACGACGACGGATCAAAACGGGAAATATGAATTTAAGAATCTTCCAAACGGAAGTTTCCGACTTACTTTTACTATTGTTGGATTCACTGCTCAAAGTAAATCAATCTCTAAATTATTAAAAGAAAACACTATCGATATAACGCTTACAGAATCTATTTTTGAAATGGATGAAGTGGTGGTTTCAACACCTTTCAACAAATTGCAATCGCAAAACGTAATGAAAGTAGAACATGAAAGCATTAAAACTTTGCAGCAAAAGGGAACTTCGACTTTAATAGAAGGTTTAGCAACAATTCCCGGAGTTTCTCAGATTTCTACGGGAACATCTATTGGGAAACCGGTAATTCGCGGATTGAGCGGAAATCGCGTTTTAGTTTATTCCCAAGGTGTTCGTATCGAAAACCAACAATTTGGAGACGAACATGGTTTAGGTTTAAACGATGCCGGAATCGAAAGTGTCGAAGTGATCAAAGGACCAGCATCTTTATTATATGGTTCTGATGCTTTGGGAGGTGTTTTGTATTTTAATCCTGAAAAATTTGCTGATGCAAATACATTCAAGGCCAATTTTAGTCAAAAGTACTTCACAAATACACAAGGAAGCAATTCTTCTATTGGATTAAAAACATCTACTGATAACTGGAAGTTTTTGGTTCGCGGAAGTTTCAACACACATTCTGATTACAAAATTGCCGATGGTGAACGCGTAACCAACACTCGTTATAACGAAACGGATTTTAAAACCGGAATTGGCTACAGTAACTCTAGTTTTTCAAGCGTTTTAAGATACAATTACAACAAACTGGATCTTGGAATGCCGGATAATGGAATCGGAGAACAATCTACCAGCAAAAATACAGAGTTTCCGAGACAAGGAATCTTCAATCATTTGTTGAGTTTAAACAACGTGATCTTTTTTGAGAATTCTAAATTAGATGTTGATTTAGGCTATATTGCCAATGACCGTAGTGAGTTTGAAGACAGTAACGAAGCATCGCTTCATATGAAACTGAACACTTTTAACTACAATGCCAAATACCATTTTCCTAAATTAGGTAAAATTGAAACGATTTTGGGCATTCAGGGAATGCACCAAACAAACAAGAATTCAGGAGAAGAATACCTGATTCCGGACGCTACTACGAATGATTTTGGTGTTTTTGGAACGGCAAACTACGAATGGGACAATAGTGTTATACAAGCAGGATTACGTTTTGATAACCGAAACATTACTTCTATAGCACACGGAACCGAAGGCGAAGAAGGTTACTTTTTACCTCTGGACCGATCGTTTGACAGTTTTAATGCTTCTTTAGGATATAAAACAAAATTGGCAGAACCTTTGACACTTCGACTGAATGTGGCAACAGGATTTAGAGCTCCAAATTTAGCAGAATTAACTTCAAACGGGGTTCATGAAGGAACTAACCGATACGAAATTGGAAATGCTGATTTGAAAACAGAACAAAACGTTCAGACTGATTTGAATTTAGAATACAAAAACACGCATTTTGAGTTTTTTATTAACGGATTTTACAATCACGTAAACAATTACATCTTCACTTCGCCAACCGGAGAAGTTCGTGATGACAATGATGTTTTTGCTTATGTTCAGGACAATGCAAAATTATATGGTGGTGAAGTTGGTTTACATTTTCACCCTCATCCATTAGATTGGTTGCATTTTGAAACGAGTTTTGAAACCGTAACGGGTAAAAAAGCAAACAACGATTATTTGCCTTTGATTCCTGCAAACAACTGGAACAATACTTTAAGAACTGAATTTAAAATTAATAACTGGTTCGAAGAAGGATATGCATCTTTGAACGTTTCATCAACTTTTGCTCAAAAAAATGTGAGTGGTTTTGAAACAGCTTCAGACGGATATACGCTGGTAAATTTAGGTTTTGGCGGAACAGTAAAACTAGGCAAACACGCATTTGATGTGAACCTGAACGGAAACAATTTATTCGATAAAAAATATATTGCTCACTTGTCAAGATTAAAAACAGACGGAATTCCAAATATTGGAAGAAACATCGTTTTGGGAGTTAACTTCAACATTTAATTTTTTTAAATTAAACCATGTAAGTATGATGCCTGTTTATTTTGTTTTTGGTTGAACATGTATTTCTTACGTGGTTTATTTAATTAAGCTTTGCGTTATTTACAATTTTACCACAAGGCACGCAAAGTTTTTATATATGCTTGATCTTTTAAAAACACAAAGCCCGCAAAGCTTTGTATTGATTTCTCATTTTAACCTAAAAACAAATTAATTTTTATCGCAAAGAACGCAAGGTTTCTTATACATGCTTGATCTTGTAAAAACACAAAGTTCACAAAGCTTTGTATTGATTCTGCCTTTGCGAACTTTGTGTTTTATAAACATACCGCGAGATAAAATCTTAGCGCACTTTGCGGTTAATTATCCTCTTGATCTAACAAAAAACGCTATTTTTGTGACAACTGTTAAACATAAACTATGAAAAAAACATTTCTTATAATGGCAATCACAACTGCAGGAATTTCATTTGCACAAAATAAAATTCAATATCCTGAAACCAAAAAAGGCGAAACAGTTGACGTCTATTTTGATACAAAAGTAAACGATCCTTATCGTTGGCTTGAAGATGACAAATCAGCTGAAACTGGTGCCTGGGTAAAAGCTCAAAATGAGGTTACTTATGGCTATTTAGATAAAATTCCGTTTCGTGAAGAACTTAAAAAACGAATGGAAAAACTTTGGAATTATGAGAAAATCAGCGCTCCATTTGTAGAAGGAAAATTTACTTATTATTCAAAAAATAACGGACTTCAGAATCAATCGGTTATTTACAGAAAAGGGAAAGACGGTAAAGAAGAAGTTTTCTTAGATCCGAATACTTTTTCTAAAGACGGAACAACTTCTCTTGGCGGTTTAAATTTTTCTAAAGACGGAAATAAAGCTGCTTACGCTATTTCTGAAGGCGGAAGTGACTGGAGAAAAGTAATCATTATCGATGCTTTGTCTAAAAAAGCTATCGAAGATACTTTGGTAGACGTAAAATTTAGTGGTGTTGCATGGCACGGAAACGAAGGGTTTTATTACTCTAGTTATGACAAACCAAAAGGAAGTGAATTATCTGCAAAAACAGATCAGCATAAATTGTATTACCACAAGCTTGGAACTTCTCAAAAAGAAGACAAAGTTATTTTTGGTGCAGATCAAAAAAGAAGATATGTAGGTGGTTATGTTACTGAAGATAACAAATATTTGGTAATCTCTGCTGCTAATTCTACTTACGGAAACGAATTATACATCAAAGACTTAACAAAAGCCAATAGTCCGATTGTAACGATTGTAGACAATTTTAACAGCAGCAATCAGATTATCGAGAATGAAGGAACTAAATTGTTTATCGAAACCGACTTAAATGCGCCAAATACACGTGTTGTTACTGTTGATGTAAGCAATCCAAAACCTGAAAACTGGAAAGATTTTATCAAAGAAACTCAAAATATTCTATCACCTTCAACTGGCGGTGGATTTTTCTTCGCTAATTACACGAAAGATGCTGTTTCATTTGTACAACAATATGATTATAACGGAAAATTAGTTCGCGAAATCAAACTTCCTGCCATAGGAACTGCAGGTGGTTTTGGAGGTAAAAAAGACGAAAAAACGTTGTATTACAGCTTTACTAATTACACAACTCCAGGAACAATTTATTCATTAGAGCCAAAATCTGGTAAATCTGAAGTATATCAAAAACCTGTAGTGGATTTTAAAAGTGAAGATTACGAATCTAAGCAAGTATTCTATACTTCAAAAGACGGAACAAAAATCCCGATGATTATCACTTATAAAAAAGGAACAAAATTAGACGGTAAAAACCCAACTATCCTTTACGGTTATGGTGGATTCAACATTAGTTTAACACCAAGTTTCAGCATTGCAAATGCCGTTTGGTTAGAAAACGGAGGAGTTTATGCTGTTGCCAATTTAAGAGGTGGTGGTGAATATGGTAAAAAATGGCACGATGCCGGAACTAAATTGCAAAAGCAAAATGTATTTGATGATTTTATTGCTGCAGGTGAGTATTTAATTGCCCAGAAATATACTTCATCAGATTTCTTAGCGATTCGCGGAGGTTCTAATGGAGGTTTATTAGTTGGAGCAACAATGACACAACGTCCTGATTTAATGAAAGTGGCGTTGCCGGCAGTTGGTGTAATGGATATGTTACGTTACCATACTTTTACCGCTGGTGCAGGTTGGGCTTACGATTACGGAACATCTCAGGATAACAAAGAAATGTTCGAATACCTTAAAGGATATTCTCCTGTACAAAATGTAAAAAAAGGTGTTCAATATCCTGCAACTATGGTTACAACTGGAGATCACGATGACCGTGTAGTTCCTGCACATAGTTTTAAATTTGCTGCTGAATTGCAGGAAAAACAAACAGGTCCTAATCCGGTTTTAATTCGTATTGATGTAAAAGCGGGTCACGGAGCAGGAAAATCTGTTGCAGCTACGATTCAGGAAAATGTAGACATTCAGGCGTTCACGCTTTACAATATGGGTTTTAAAGCTTTACCTAAAAAATAAAACTTTAATCTTTTAATTTTATTAGCCACGAATTCACGAATTATTTTTGTGAGTTCGTGGCTTTTTTTTATTTAAAAATTTTGCTTAATCTTTACTCTCGCAGATCTTGCAGATTTAGCAGATTCTGTGTGTGAAAAATCTCCTAAATCTGCCAAATCTGCGAGATAATAATTCGTGAATTCGTGGCTTTTTTTTAAGCTTGCTTTAATATTTGTTTCACGCAGATTTAAAAGATCTGTGTGCATATGCTTAGATCTTTTAAATCTGCGTGAAAAAATAATTCGTGAAAATTGGGTTAATACGTAGCAAACCTTTTTTAAATTTGAATTAACTAAAAAAAACAGAAAAATGAAAATTGTAAAATGGGGAATTATAGGTTGTGGTAATGTAACCGAAGTAAAAAGTGGTCCGGCATTTCAGAAAGCGCCTAACTCGGCATTGGTTGCTGTAATGCGAAGAGATGCAGCTCTTGCAGAAGATTATGCCAAACGTCATAATGTTCCCAAATGGTATTCGAACGCTGCTGATTTAATAAATGATCCTGAAGTTGATGCTGTTTATATCGCTACTCCTCCATCCTCTCATAAAGAATATACTATTTTGTGCGCCAAAGCCGGAAAACCGGTTTATGTAGAAAAACCAATGGCTTTGACATTTGAAGAATGCAACGAAATGATCAGCGTTTGTAAAGAACATAACGTTCCTTTATTTGTTGCGTATTACAGAAGAAGTTTACCTCGATTTTTAAAAATAAAAGAACTAATTGATCAAAATAAAATAGGAACGGTCCGACATGTAAATTGCGTTTTATATCATCCGTTTGAAGAAAGATACGATGACGAAATCAATTTACCATGGACCGTTTTGCCACACATTTCCGGTGGCGGCATCTTTGTTGATTTGGCTTGTCATACTTTAGATTTTCTGGATTTTGTTTTGGGACCAATTCAATCCGTTCGCGGGCATGCCAGTTCTCAGCTTAAAGCATATCCGGCCGAAGATTCGGTTTCGATGTCTTTTTTATTCGAAAATGGAATTCACGGAACAGGTTTATGGAATTTTGCCAGCTTTGAGCGTTATGACAATACTGATATTGTAGGTGATAAAGGTAAAATCTCTTTCTCTACATTTGGAAATGATCCAATACATATTCAATATGCAAATGGTAAAAAAGAAAGTGTTACCATCGAAAACCCATTACATATTCAGCAGCCTCTTGTTGAAACTGTAGTGGCTGAAATTCTGGGTAATGAAGGCATCAATCCATCAAGAGGAACTTCGGCCGCAAGAACAACCTGGGTTATTGATGAAGTTTTGAAAGAGTTTAGGAGTTCGAATTCTTAATTCAACATAATCTTGTCATTTCAACCGAAGGGAGAAATCACACCAGAAACTCCGCGAAGAATGCCTCCAATCTTTGTCGATTAACTTGTGTGATTTCTCCCTTCGGTAGAAATTGACAAACTATACGAAAATATTGTTATAAAAACGAGAGCCCCGATAGAAGTGGAAATCCTTTTATGCCGGTCCCGATAGCTATCGGGAGCCACAAAAGATTACTTCACTTAATTTTTATTTTATTTCGGAGTTCAGAGAACTTCGTTTGAAACGAATAGCGGGATTAAAATTGAATTCATTTACAAATTGAAATGACAAAAATAAAAAAAGAGGATATTCGTTTAGAATATCCTCTTTTTTATACCATATAATTTCTTGAAACTATAGGCTATATTTAAGTCCTAAAGTCAAACCCAAACCTGAAATTCCAACGTAAGAACTTAACTCATCCATTGGTTTTGTTTTATCAACACCATTCGGATTTGTTAAAGCATTATTAGAATTAACGTCTAATCTATCTCTGTAATTTGTATGTATTTGAGAAGTGCTTCTAGAAGCTAGAGCATCATTTCCATTAACATTAAACTCTGTAGTTTCTTTAGTTTTTCCGTGTACAGTAAAGTTGCGATATTCCAATTCACCAAAAACCGAAATATTTTTTCCTAATTTATAAGATGTTCCTAAAGCAGCAACAAACCCAACTGTCGGATTAGGCTTTACTTTATCAACACTATGAACATTTCCAAAAGCAACCGGAGCTCCTGTAGTTGGATTAAAAGCAATTGGAGCATATGCATCAGAAGTGATTTCTAAATCCCCATGAATAGGAACTAAAACACCTACTTTAGTATATGGCTCAAAACCTTTGTGCTCTCCTAAAAATAAAACCAATGCAGGCGCTAAATCAAAAGCAGTAATCTGACCTACTGATTTAAAAGCATATACACCAGCTGGCGTAATAGGCACATCTGATCTGGTTTGTGCCATTGTTTTATCTTTACTAGTATAGTAATTAACTCCCAACTCAACTCCTAAACGAGCATTAAATCTATATCCAGCTGTTATTCCTGTTCTAAAACCTTCACCAAAAGAACCTGTAACACTTTCTTCAGAAACTAATTTTCCTCCTACAAAAGTTCTATCCAATGGAAGATTCCCTCCTACAGTTGGAAATTCAGTTGCAGCAGTTTGAATAAAATAAGATCCACCTAATTTAAAATACCAACTTTCTGGTTTATCTGCTTTTTCTGTTTGCGCCATTGTGGCCATAGAGCAAACTAATAATCCTAGTAAAAATAGGTTCTTTTTCATAATTCTGATTTTAATTAATTTATACAAACATAGATTATTTTAACATATTCTTATAGTTTGCGTTGTTAGACTTGGCACGAAAACGTTGTAATTTTAAGCAATATTACTAAAAAAGTATTATGCATGCATATTTTTAACTTAAAAAAAATGCATTCCCTCAAATTTTAACTGTTAAAATTTAGTTTAGCTTAAAATTTACCTGCATTTTCTCTAATTCTATCAATAACTCAGTAGAAATCTTAACTTTTACTCTTCGACTAGGCATGGCAAGCTTGGTTACGACTTTTATTTCTTCTACCTCATTTACTTCCTGAATCTTCGTTTCCTCTAATTGTACCTCTGCATCTTCGGCGTTTTCGTCTACAAAAACAGCATCTTCAGTTTCCTCAAAATCTGTTGGAGTTTCTACTTCGACCAAACGCTTTATCTTTTCTAACTCCATAATTTCAAAAGTCACAGAATTATCGCCTTTATTTGCACTAAATAATTGACTTAAATTATGAATAAATTCAGCGTGCAAATCTTTTATATTCAATAACAAAATCAGCTTTTTAGCAAAAGCTTCCAGAATATCCTGCAATTGTCTAATTTCAACAAATTGCATTCTTGGATCTGATTTTTTACCCGTATCATGATTGACCCAACCGTCTTTTATTAATATTTTAATGAAAGCAAAATTGTTCTGAATCAGGAAATGGCGGAATTTTAAGTATTCTTCACCAAAAATCTTAAACTCATAACTCTCATCATATCCTTCTAAATTAAATACCGCCCAGCCTTTTCCGTTTTTTGCCACACGGTGCTGCACATTATTAATGATTCCGGCAAAATTTAGATTTTTACCTACATATTCATTCATGCTTTTCAGGGACTCTAATCGGGAATTACAGAAGTATTTCATCTCGAATCTGAAATCATCCAAAGGATGTCCTGAAATATAAATCCCGACTACTTCCTTCTCTTTTGCCAATTTTTCCATCGTACTCCAGTCTTCACATGGCGGCACAACAGGCTCATCAATCTGAACTTCACTGGTTTCGCCAAACAAACTTACCTGCGATGAATTTTCGTTTTCCTGAAATTTAGATCCGTAACGAATTGCTTTTTCATAAAAAGTAATTCCGTCTCCATCATCATGAAAATATTGCGCTCTTGTTGTTCCTTCAAACGAATCAAAACCACCTGCCAAAGCCAGGTTTTCGATTGCTTTTTTATTGGCTGCACGTAAATCGATACGTTTAGCTAAATCAAAAATCGATTTGTATTTACCGTCTTTTCTACTTTCTACAATGGTTGCCACAGCTCCGGAACCTACTCCTTTAATAGCACCCATCCCAAAACGTACTGCATATTCATCGTTTACAGTAAACTTATAGAAGGACTCATTTACATCTGGTCCTAAAACCTGTAATCCCATTCGCTTGCATTCTTCCATAAAAAATGATACTTGTTTGATATCATTCATATTATTCGAAAGTACCGCCGCCATGTATTCTGCCGGATAGTGCGCTTTTAAATATGCTGTTTGATACGCAATCCAGGCATAACAAGTCGAGTGCGATTTGTTGAAGGCATAACTCGCAAAGGCTTCCCAGTCTTTCCAGATTTTCTCTAAAACTTTTGCATCGTGACCTTTTTTTGCCGCTTGCTCAACGAACTTAGGCTTCATTTTATCCAGTACATCTTTTTGTTTCTTACCCATCGCTTTACGCAAAACGTCGGCCTCACCTTTTGTAAAGTCAGCCAGCGATTGTGACAAAAGCATTACCTGCTCCTGATAAACGGTAATTCCGTAAGTCTCTCCTAAATATTCCTCACAGGCATCTAAATCGTATTTGATTTCCTCTTCGCCATTTTTTCTTCGAACAAAAGATGGAATATACTCCAAAGGTCCCGGACGATACAAGGCATTCATGGCAATTAAATCTCCAAAAACCGTTGGTTTCAGATCTTTCATGTATTTCTGCATTCCGGGTGACTCGTATTGGAAAATTCCAACTGTTTCTCCCCTCTGGAAAAGTGCATAAGTCTCAACATCATCAATTGGGAATGTATCCGGATCCAGATCAATTCCATTTCTGTATTTTACCAGTTTAACGGTATCTTTTATTAAGGTAAGAGTCTTCAGACCCAGGAAGTCCATCTTAAGCAGTCCTGCACTTTCTGCAACCGAGTTATCAAACTGGGTTACATATAAATCAGAATCTTTTGCTGTAGTAACAGGAACGAAATTCGTAATATCCGATGGCGTAATGATTACTCCACAGGCGTGAATTCCGGTATTTCGCATCGATCCTTCCAGGATTTTTGCCTGCTGAATGGTTTCACCAGCCAAATCATCTTCGTTGGCAATGGCGATTAATTCTTTTACATTGTCAAATTCATCAGAACGAAGGGCTTTTTTAACCTCATCCTCGTTTTCAGAAATAAAACGCGCCAAATTCCATTTAGATGGCATCATTGCCGGAATCAGTTTTGCAATTCTATCGGCTTCAAACAAAGGTAAATCCAGTACACGAGCTGTATCACGAATCGCTGATTTGGTTGCCATTTTACCATAAGTAATAATTTGCGCAACCTGATTTTTACCGTATTTATTGATTACATATTCCATTACACGACCACGACCCTCGTCATCAAAGTCAATATCAATATCGGGCATGGATACACGATCCGGATTCAGGAAACGCTCAAAAAGCAAATCGTACTTAATAGGGTCAATATTGGTAATTCCTAAACAATACGCAACGGCAGAACCCGCTGCAGATCCACGACCTGGCCCTACCGAAACGTCCATATTTCTGGCTTCGGCAATGAAATCCTGTACAATCAAAAAGTAACCCGGATATCCTGAGTTGGAAATGGTCAATAACTCAAAATCCAAACGTTCCTGAATCGATTCCGTAATTTCACCATATCGTTTTTTCGCACCTACCATTGTCAGGTGACGCAGGTATTTATTTTCACCTCGAACTCCGCCATCAGCTTCGTCTTCAGGAACTACAAACTCCTGAGGAATGTCAAATTTAGGAAGCAAAACGTCGCGATAAAGTGAATAAATCTCGACCTTATCGACAATTTCCTGAATGTTGATAATCGCGTCCGGCAAATCAGCGAAGAGTTTTTTCATCTCTTCCTGCGACTTATAATAATATTCCTGATTAGGCAATCCGTAACGATATCCTCGACCACGACCAATTGGCGTGGCTTGTTTTTCACCATCTTTTACACACAACAAAATATCGTGAGCATTGGCATCTTCTTTATTTAAATAATAAGTATTATTAGTCGCAATTAATTTAACATTGTGCTTTTGCGAAAACTCAATCAGGGTTTTATTCACACGATTTTCATCTTCCTGATTGTGGCGCATTACTTCTAAATAAAAGTCATCGCCAAATTGTTCTTTCCACCAAATCAAAGCTTCTTCGGCCTGATTTTCACCAACGTTCAGGATTTTACTCTGGATCTCTCCGTATAAATTCCCGGATAAAACCATGATATCTTCTTTGTATTGTTCGACAATTTTTCGATCAATTCTCGGAACATAATAAAATCCGTCAGTAAAAGCAATCGACGACATTTTGGCCAGATTGTGATACCCTTTTTTGTTTTTTGCTAATAATACAATCTGATTTCCATTGTCTTTTTTGCTTTTATCAAGGTGATTGTCGCAGACATTAAATTCACAACCTACGATTGGTTTGATCTCGGTTTCTGTTGGTTCTTCACCAGCTTCTACCAAAGCTTTATTTTTTCCGGATGCTGCTTTGTTGTGGTTCATAACAGCGCTTACAAAATGGAAAGCTCCCATCATGTTTCCGGTATCGGTCATCGCAACGGCCGGCATTCCGTTTTTAGCTGTAGCCGCTACAATATTCCCAATTCCTATAGTCGATTGTAAAACCGAAAATTGGGTATGATTGTGTAAATGCGCATATTTTGCTTCTTTAAAATCTTCTCTGTCAGAATGTGAAACAGTAGGTTCTTTTCCAACCGATTCTAAAGCTTTTAGCTGCTCTCTAATTTTATCAGAAGCTGCTTTTAAGTTGATATGTTTTAAACCAATTAAAGGAAATTCCTGTGGATTTCTACTTTGAAATTCCTTGAAGTAATCCTTCGGAACATCCAGTTCTTCTTTGGTAAAAACTTCTCTTCTAATTAACTCTAAGAAACAACGCGTAGTTGCCTCAACGTCGGCAGTTGCGTTGTGAGCTTCCGCGAAAGGTTTATTAAAAAGATATTCGTGTAATTCTGTTAAGGTTGGTAATTTAAACCTTCCTCCACGACCTCCGGGAAGTTTTAGTAATGAAGCCGTAACCTCGGTACAAGTATCCAAAACCGGCATTGAACTCATAGGAGAATCTACGCCCTTTCTATGAAACTCAGCTCCCATAATATTAACGTCGAAACCTAAATTCTGACCAACGATAAATTTAGTTTTGCTTAAAGCGATATTGAATTTCTCCAAAACTTCAGCCAAAGTAATTCCATCGGCTTCAGCCAATTCAGTCGAAATTCCGTGAATACGTTCTGCATCATACGGAATATTAAATCCGTCAGGTTTTACCAGGTAATCCTGATGTTCGATCAATTGTCCCATTTCGTCATGTAACTGCCACGCGATCTGAATACAGCGAGGCCAGTTATCAGAATCGGTTATAGGAGCATCCCAGCGTTTTGGTAATCCGGTTGTTTCGGTATCGAATATTAAATACATAGGTTTTGTAAAAAAGCAAATTAAAAAATTCCAAATTCCAAAATTTTTACATCATAAATCACTGATTCAAAGACCAATAGAAATCTACGAAATAAATATGGAGGAAGTTCAAATTTACGCTTTTTTTCTGCTTTGAGAAATAAAGAATCACAAAACATGGTTGTAAAAAAAATGACAGTTTTTCTTGTTAAAAAAGATATCTTTGGCAGTCAAAATCAAAAACAAATTTAATTTTATGAAAAAAATCTACTTTTTTACATTTATTTTACTAAATCTCCTTAATTCTTGCAGTAGTGATAGCTCAGATGACAATCAACTTGTAGCATCATTTACTTTATCAGCAACAAAAGTTAGCATAGGTGATGACATCAAAATAACAAACACATCCACATCTAAAGCAGGAATTGCCTCCTACTCTTTCAATTTTGGAAACAATATAATTTCTACCGAAAAAGAACCTAAACTTTATTATCCTCGACATGGAGAATATAATGTTACTTTAACTATTAAAGATGTAAATGGCAACGTTGCCAGTACTTCTGTTAAAGTAATGGTAGAAGAAGAAAATTCTTTTTTAGTTGAAAACCAAAATCCTGGAGGTTCTGACACCTATCCTATTGAAATAGGTATTCATGACAATAAAATATTCTATACAGAAGCTATTAGATCAGTATTAACTTCAAGTCCTCATTATTACAGACACTTAGAATACGATGAAGCGACTAAAACTTTCACTTTAAAAGTTATCGCTGAAAAGGTTGTTAATTCAGGAAACGCAAAAACCACTTTTCTAAACAATGGTAATAAAATTGTAACAATGGTTGAGTCTCTTAATTACATTGCATCCAGAGAAGTAGAATTAAACACTGATTGGAGTTTAATAAAACAAGACAGTTACAACAAAGTAACCTATGGCTCATTACAAAATAATGATCAACACTATTTTTATGGATCTTATAACAGTAATCCATCAATAGAAATCAGAAATAGTAATGGTCAGTTTGTTAGTAGAAAAACATATGAAAACGTCATTAAAAATGCTTTTATTGGAAGCTTAATTAAAACAGGAAATACATATGTTGCTTTTGGAGGCAAATATGAATCCTCACCAACAGATGCATTTACAAATTACAAACCAATATTATTATTTCTTAATGAAAATCTTGAAGTAACAAGCCAAAAAACATTTGAAACTGGCTATTTAAAGGATCTTGGACAAAGCTGGAGCAACTTAGCCGGCTCTTTTATAGCAAGAAAATTATCTAATGGAAACTTAGCATTATACAGTCATAGTGAATTAAGAATCACAACAGCGCAAGGTGAAGACATAAATATTCTTACTTTTAGCGACAGCAGAAGTTCTATACAAGGCCTAATAGAAGTTGAGAATGGCTTTATTGCATCAAGCTCCTATAAGCTAGAAAAATATGACAACAGTGGTAAATTAATCAAATCTATTACATATAGCGGATCCGGTAATGCCGGTTTTGTAAAAAAAGGAGATTTAATTTATTTTGCCGCTGCATACGGATCATCTTATCAAAACTATTCAGTAAACAAAGCAGTACTTGGAGCAATAGATTCTAATCTAAACTTTAAGAAAATATAAATTATACTTTATTTTATAATTCAAGAGGATAAGATAATCTAAACAATTATTTTATCCTCTTTTTTATGTTCTTAAATAAAAAGAACTTCATAAGAAATTCCCATATTAAGTCATTTCCTATTTCAAAAATATAAAATATTATAAAAATACACCTCTTGGATGTCGTAGTATTTTGGTAGATTTTAGAAGATTAAAAAACTTCAAAAAATGGCATTTAAAGCCATTAGAACACGCAAAAACAAAGATTCAAAAAACAAACCAAACCTAACAATTATTACTATTTTAATTCATTTTGTTACATTTTTTTCAATTAAAACATACATTCTGTAATGATTTTGAGATAAATTTGCCAACTATTAAAATTAAAGCAATCAAATCAAAATTAACCAAAAAAGAAAAAGCAAAACCAATTTATATTCATTCTACAATCAAATCCAATAACAAAAAAGCGAATACTAATTTGTATTTCAGTTTGGGTATCGTATATAATGAAATATTGAAATTGACGACCTTATATCTTTTTCTAATTTTGTTTTCCTATTATAATGAGCAGGAAATTGCTGTGATTAGAAATTACAATTAAAAAAAATAAAAATGAGTAAGACATTATTTGACAAAGTATGGGATTCACATGTAGTGCGCAAAATTGAAGATGGACCAGATGTGTTTTTTATTGACCGTCATTTCATTCATGAGGTTACGAGTCCTGTTGCTTTTTTAGGATTAAAAGCCAGAGGCGTAAAGGTTTTATACCCGGAACGTACTTTTGCAACTGCAGATCACAATACACCAACCATAAACCAACATTTACCAGTTGAAGATGCTTTATCTGCCAATCAGCTTAAAGCTCTTGAAGATAATGCTGCCGAATACGGAATTTCGCACTGGGGATTAGGTCACATTAAAAACGGAATTGTACACGTAGTTGGTCCTGAAAACGGAATTACTTTGCCAGGTGCTACTATTGTTTGTGGAGATTCTCACACGTCTACTCACGGTGCTTTTGGAGCTATCGCTTTTGGTATCGGAACTTCTGAGGTGGAAATGGTTTTGTCTACTCAATGTATCATGCAGCCTAAACCAAAGAAAATGCGTATTAACGTAAATGGTCAGTTAAGCAAAGGTGTTGGTCCAAAAGACGTTGCACTTTATATTATTGCTCAATTGACTACTTCCGGAGGAACAGGTTATTTTGTTGAATACGCCGGAGATGTTTTCGAAAACATGACTATGGAAGGCCGTATGACGGTTTGTAACCTAAGTATCGAAATGGGTGCTCGTGGTGGTATGATCGCTCCTGACCAAACTACTTTTGATTTCCTTGAAGGTAGATTATACGCTCCAAAAGGCGAAGCATGGACTAAAGCTGTAGAATACTGGAAAACTTTAAAAACGGATGCTGATGCTGTTTTTGATGCCGAATTAAACATCAAAGCTTCAGATATTGAACCAATGATTACTTACGGTACTAACCCCGGAATGGGAATTGGTATCTCAAAACATATTCCGAACGCCAACCAGGTTGAAGGTGGTGAGGAAACTTATAAAAAATCTTTAGCCTACATGGGCTTTCAGGAAGATGACGTTATGATTGGAAAACCAATTGATTATGTTTTCTTAGGAAGCTGTACAAACGGTCGTATTGAAGATTTTAGGGCTTTCGCCGAAATTGTAAAAGGAAGAAAAAAAGCAGATAATGTTACCGCTTGGTTAGTTCCGGGTTCTCATGTTGTTGAAGCTCAGATTAAAGAAGAAGGTATTTTAGATATTTTGACCGAAGCTGGTTTTGTATTACGTCAGCCGGGATGTTCAGCATGTTTGGCCATGAACGATGACAAAGTTCCTGCTGGAAAATATGCAGTGAGTACTTCAAACAGAAACTTTGAAGGACGCCAGGGTCCTGGTTCAAGAACATTATTAGCGAGTCCAATTATGGCTGCCGCTGCTGCTGTTACCGGAAAACTAACAGACCCAAGGGAGTTATTTTAATTCCGCTGTAAGCTTTAAGCAAAAAACACAATACATAATACACACTGTAGGAAAAAGCCTAAAACTTAAAGCCTACAGCCTAAAGCAAAAGAAAAAGAAAAAATGGCATACGATAAATTTAACATACTTACCAGCAGTGCAGTGCCGCTGCCAATTGAGAACGTAGATACAGATCAAATCATCCCGGCTCGTTTCCTGAAAGCTACAAAGCGCGAAGGTTTTGGAGACAATCTTTTTAGAGACTGGAGATATAACGGAGATGATTCTCCAAAAGCTGATTTCGTTTTAAACGATTCAACTTATAGCGGAAAAATCCTTGTTGGAGGAAAAAACTTCGGTTCAGGATCTTCAAGAGAACACGCTGCGTGGGCAGTTTACGATTACGGTTTTAGAGCTGTAGTTTCAAGTTTCTTTGCAGATATCTTCAAAGGAAACTGTTTGAATATTGGTGTTTTACCGGTTCAGGTAAGCCCTGAATTTGCTGATACAATCTTCAAAGCAATCGAAACTGATCCTAATACACAATTAGAAATCAACTTACCAAACCAAACGATTACTTTATTGGCAACAGGTCAATCAGAATCTTTTGCGATTAACGGATACAAAAAGAACAATATGATTAATGGCTTTGATGACATTGATTATTTGCAAAATATTAAAGAAGATATTGTGGCTTTCGCCGATAAACTTCCTTACTAAAAAGAAATCTCATTCAGTCTATTAGACCCGACAGGTTTCAAAGCTTGTCGGGTCTTTCTAAATGAAATCGACTGAAAGAATATTTCAGAAATAATCCGACAAAGAAATAAGTTTAAAAAAATAATCCTGTTGTAAATGAAAGGAAATAAACATATTGAAAGAGACGGACAAAATGCAACAAAAATATTCGACAACAGAAGTTTAGCTAAAGATTATCGAAATCTGATTGAGATTTTAAAACCCGGAATAACCATTTTGGATATTGGCTGCGGAACAGGCTCCATTTCTAAGGACATCGCAAATGATATTGGCTCTAACGGAAAAGTTATTGGAATTGATAATACGGAAAATTTTATAAAAAGCGGTAAGGAATCTTATCAGTCAGTTTCTAATTTAGAATTAATTGCTGTTGATTTATTTGATTACAACCCAGATATAAAATTTGACCTTATTGTTTCAGCCAGAACATTGCAATGGTTAAGCAATCCGAAAGAAGCTTTAATAAAAATGAAATCATTATTGAAGCCAAATGGTCAAATATCAATTCTGGATTATGATCACACCAATTTAATCTGGAATCCGTCGCCACCGGAAAGCATGCAGGAGTTTTATAAAACTTTTTTGAAATGGCGGGCAGATGCCGGAATGAATAATAAGATAGGCGAAGATTTACCTCAATTATTACAAGAAGCAGGTTTTCATTCTATCGAGAAAATAAATTCAGATGAAGCTTATCATCAGGAAGATTCTGATTTTAAATCGAAAGTTGGAATTTGGTCCAAAGTTGCCGGTTCCAGTCAGATGGTCGAAGAAGGTTATTTAGAGGATGAATTAAGATTGAAGGCAATCGAAGAATACAATAACTGGATCGAAAATTCAGCAATTTCGATGACGATGAAGCTAAACGAAGTAAGAGGAAAAATATAAAAATAACTATAATTCACTTTTAAAGAAATATAGAAAATCAATATGGAAAAAAGAAAAATTGAAATAATGGATACGACACTTCGTGATGGTGAACAAACCTCTGGAGTATCTTTTTCTGCTGCAGAAAAACTAACCATTGCACAATTGTTGTTGGAGGAATTAAATATTGATAGAATCGAAATTGCTTCGGCTCGTGTCAGCGAAGGAGAATTTCAAGCTGTAAAAGGCATTACATCCTGGGCTGCCGAGAAAGGATATAGTAATCGTATCGAAGTTCTTTCTTTTGTAGATGGAGGTGTTTCGATCGAATGGATGAAAAAAGCAGGTGCCAAAGTGCAAAATTTACTGACCAAAGGTTCAATGAATCACCTGACACATCAATTAAAAAAAACACCTGAACAGCACTTTTCTGAAATTGCCGAGATCATTGCTCTAGCAAAAGAAAACAATATTGAGACAAACGTTTATCTGGAGGACTGGAGCAACGGAATGAGAAATTCACCGGAATACGTTTTTCAGTTTCTGGATTTTTTATCTACTCAACCCGTTAAAAGAATTTTACTTCCCGATACTTTAGGTGTATTAATTCCGTCTTTGACTTTTGAATTCATCTCAAAAATCAGAGCAAGATATCCGCAGATTCATTTTGATTTTCATGCCCATAACGATTACGATTTAAGTATTGCTAATGTTATGGAAGCAGTAAAAGCTGGCATAAACGGACTTCACGTTACCGTAAACGGAATGGGAGAACGTGCCGGAAATGCTCCGCTGGAAAGCACTGTTGCTGTAATAAATGATTATTTACCAGAAGTTAGCATCAACATCAAGGAAACTTCTTTGTACACGGTAAGTAAGCTTGTAGAAACTTTTACAGGATATAGAATTCCTGCTAACAAACCAATTGTTGGTGATAACGTTTTTACACAAACTGCTGGAATCCACGCTGACGGAGATAATAAAAACAATTTATATTTTAATGATTTACTTCCGGAACGTTTCGGGAGAAAACGAAAATACGCTTTAGGAAAAACTTCCGGAAAAGCCAATATCGAAAAAAATCTTCAGGAATTAGGTTTAAAATTAAATCAGGAAGATTTGAAATTGGTAACTCAACGTATCATAGAACTAGGCGATAAAAAAGAAACCGTTACCAAGGAAGATTTGCCATACATCATTTCAGATGTTCTGGACAGTCATACTTACGAAGATAAAATTACCATTGAATCTTATGTACTAATGCATTCAAAAGGAATGCGCCCATCGACAACTTTGCTTTTAAAAATTGACGATGAAATCATCGAAGAAAGCGCTCAGGGTGACGGTCAGTTTGATGCTTTTATGAATGCGTTATCCAAAATTTACAAAAGCAAAAAACTAACACTTCCTAAATTGATTGATTACGCTGTGAGAATCCCACCAGGAAGTAGTTCTGACGCTTTATGCGAAACAATCATCACCTGGGTAAATAACGGAAAAGAATTTAAAACCCGAGGATTAGATTCAGATCAAACAGTTGCAGCGATTATTGCAACTCAAAAAATGCTGAATGTAATTACGAATTAAAGGTGCAAAGGTTCAGAGCTACAGAGGAACAAAGGTTTTCTCTTTGTAATTCTAAACCTTTGTCACTTTGAACCTTTGTCACTTTGAACCTTAAAAATTAACATAACTTATAAAATATGAAATTTAACATAGCCCTTTTAGCAGGAGACGGAATTGGTCCTGAGGTTATAAATGAAGCTGTAAAAGTATCTGATGCTATTGCAAAAAAATTCAATCACGAAATAACATGGACACCAGCTCTTACCGGTGCTGCAGCAATTGATGCAGTTGGAGTTCCTTATCCTGATGAAACGCATGAAGTTTGCATGAAAGCTGATGCTGTTTTATTTGGAGCAATTGGTCACCCAAAATACGATAACGATCCTAGCGCACCAGTTCGCCCGGAGCAAGGATTATTGTTGATGCGTAAAAAATTAGGCTTGTTTGCTAATGTGCGTCCTACTTTTACCTTTCCTTCTTTGATTGACAATTCTCCTCTAAAAAGAGAAAGAATCGAAGGAACTGATTTGGTTTTCTTAAGAGAATTAACCGGAGGAATTTACTTTGGAGAAAAAGGAAGAAGAGACGACGGAGAAACTGCTTTTGATAATTGTGTTTATACACGTGCAGAAGTACAACGTTTGGCTAAAAAAGGTTTTGAATTAGCCATGACACGTAGCAAAAAATTATGTTGCGTTGATAAAGCAAACGTATTAGAAACATCTCGTTTATGGAGAGAAACCGTTCAGGCAATGGAAAAAGACTATCCAGAAGTTACCGTTTCTTACGAATTTGTTGATGCAGTTGCGATGCGTTTAGTGCAATGGCCAAATTCTTATGATGTATTGATTACTGAAAACTTGTTTGGAGACATCTTAACTGATGAAGCTTCTGTCATTTCAGGTTCAATGGGATTAATGCCATCTGCTTCTGTTGGAGAACATACTTCACTATACGAACCAATTCACGGATCTTATCCTCAGGCAACAGGATTGAATATCGCAAATCCGTTAGCGACTATTTTATCTGCAGCAATGATGTTCGAAGATGCTTTTGGACTAAAAGACGAAGCCGAAGCCATCAGAGCGGTTGTAAACAAATCATTAGAAAAAGCAATTGTTACTGAAGATCTGGCTGTAAAAGGTTCTAAAGCATACAAAACCAGCGAAGTTGGAGACTGGCTTGTGGCGAATTTATAGTTGTTTTGTTTCAGGTTTCAAGTTTCACGTTGTTATTGAAACTTGAAACAATTTTTAAACAAAAAAAAGGGATCAACTTTCATTGATCCCTTTTATATATTTAGAAAAAAATATTAATATCCTCCTCTGTTACCACCACGGTCATTTCCACCACGGCTGTTTCCTCCACCATAACCACCGCGTGAATCTCCACCACGACTGTTATTGTTGAAGCTTCTTCTTTCGCCTTCTGGTTTCGGTTCAGATTTATTAACCACAATTGCACGACCTTGAACAGTAGCTCCGTTCAATTCATCAATTGCTTTTTGAGCTTCTGCATCGTTTGGCATCTCTACGAAACCAAAACCTTTGCTTCTTCCTGTAAATTTATCAGTAATGATTTTAACTGAATCTACTGCTCCGTAAGCCTCGAAAGACTCTCTTAAATCTGCTTCCTCAATACTGAATGGAAGGCTTCCAACAAAAATGTTCATATGTACTTATTTATAATAATGTAGCAAATGTAGTCTTATTTTTCTGTAATCTACTATATATTAGTTTATTTATGTTTTTATTTTGATTTAAAAAAATAGAAATCAATAAAACCAAACAATTGCAAATGAAAAACTTAATTTTTAGTAGTTTATCTTCGACATGTAAGGAATTTTATAAAAAACACCTTCGGTAAAATGGATCTCAGGTTTTTCTCCATCTCCCGCATTCTCATTTACTGCCGTAAACCGAAATGTACCTGAAATAGTGCTGTTTTTAACATCAAATTCTGTAATCACAATCTGGCCATTACCCAGATTTGTACCTGTAGTCAATTTAGGCACTGTACTGGCAAAAACATCAGAATAGGAAGCCGTAACTTGATCATTAACACCCAAAATATAAGTTTGAGGAATTGGAGATGGCATTCTCAGAATTACTTTTTCAGCTCCTAAACCTCCTTCGATAACTAAAGTTGTGTTTAATTCGGTATAAGCTGTATAATTTTGAGCTCTCCAGAAAACGTTATCTTTTAATCCCTGAAAAGCAGGAGTATTAAATTTCACATCTTCAGTACAAGATGCAAACACAAAAACACTAAATAACAAGTAGATATATTTTTTCATAAAGTCATGAATTTGAGGCAAAAGTACCTTATTTGAGTCGAAAAATGAAAATTTAAACCCTGAAACGGCTTAAAAAAAACAGCAAAAATCCGCATCAAATATATTTAATAAAGTTTGAAACCAATAATTCATAAAAAAATTATATCTTTGCGCCCTTAATTAACAGAGGTCGAGTACCTCAAAATTTAATCATAAGATTATGTCAGTAAAAATTAGATTACAAAGACACGGTAAAAAAGGAAAACCTTTTTACTGGGTTGTAGCTGCAGATGCACGCTCAAAAAGAGATGGTAAATACTTAGAGAAAATCGGTACTTACAATCCAAACACTAACCCAGCAACTATCGACTTAAACCTTGATAGTGCAGTTAAATGGTTACACAATGGTGCACAACCAACTGATACTGCAAGAGCAATTCTTTCTTACAAAGGTGCTTTATTGAAACACCACCTTGATGGAGGTATTCGTAAAGGTGCTTTAACTCAAGAGCAAGCTGATGCTAAATTATCTGCTTGGTTAGATGCTAAAGCTGGAAAAGTTGATGCTAAAAAAGAAGGTTTAACAAAAGCGCAAGCTGATGCTAAAGCTAAAGCTTTTAAAGCAGAACAAGAAGTTAACGCTAAACGTTTAGCTGCTGCAGCTCAAGCTGAAGCTGATGCTATCGCTGCTGCAACTCCTGCAGTTGAAGAAGAAGTTGCTGAAGTTGAAGCATCTACTGAAGAAGCTCCTGCTGCTGAAGAAAATAACGAAACAACTGAAGCATAATTATATTTAGCGAGAATGCGTAAAGAAGATTGTTTTTATTTAGGTAAAATCGCTAAAAAATTTAGTTTCAAAGGTGAAGTTCTGGCTTATTTAGACACGGACGAACCTGAGTTATACGAAAATCTGGAATCAGTGTTTATTGAATGCAATAAACACCTGGTTCCTTTTTTTATTGAAAAAAGTTCATTGCACAAAAACGATTTTCTAAGAATTCGTTTTGAAGATATGAATACCGAAGAAGATGCAGATGCCATTATGGGCAATGCTATTTATCTTCCTTTAAATATGTTACCAAAACTTAGTGGTAACAAATTTTATTTCCACGAAGTTATCGGTTTTGAAATCGAAGACCAACGCCTGGGTATTTTTGGCAAAATCGTTGCCGTAAATGATTCTACCGCACAACCTCTTTTTGAAGTTTTAAATGGCGAAGTAGAAATGCTGATTCCAATGATCGATCATTTCCTTGTAAAAATTGATCGTGAAAACAAAAAAGTTATCATGAACCTTCCGGAAGGATTGGTGGAGATGTACTTGTAAAAAGTCCTCAGTTTTCAGTTGCTTACTTTTCTTAGATATCTTTATTTTAAATTTTTCAGCAATGTCTAAATTCACTTTCAAGCAATTTTCTGTAGAACAAGATAAAACTGCCATGAAAATCGGCACAGACGGTGTTTTATTAGGATCTTGGGCTCCAATTCATCATAATCCTTTTAGTGTACTAGATATTGGTGCAGGAACTGGTATTATTGCTTTGATGCTTGCTCAGCGAACTCATGCAGAACAAATTGATGCTCTTGAAATTGACGAAGATGCATACGAACAGGCAGTTGATAATTTTGAAAATTCTCCCTGGGGTGATCGCTTATTTTGTTTTCATGCAGGTTTAGATGAATTTATCGAAGAACCGGAAGACGAATATGATCTGATTGTTTCAAATCCGCCTTTTTATGCCGACGATTATAAAACCGAAAATGAACAACGGGATTTAGCACGCTTTCAGGATGCAATGCCTTTTGAAGAACTGGTTGAAGCTGCCGATTTGCTTTTATCCGAAAACGGAATATTTGCAATAATTCTTCCTTATAAAGAAGAAGCAAAATTTATCGCTTTAGCAAAAGTATCAGAATTATATCCCACCAAAATTACGCGAGTAAAAGGAACACCAACCTCAAGCGTAAAGCGTAGTTTATTGGCTTTTAGCCGAAATGAAACTGACGAAATCGAAATCGACGAATTAACAATCGAAATCGAGAGGCATGTTTATACTTCGGAATATATCGAATTGACGAAAGAGTTTTACCTGAAGTTTTAAACCTGTTCGAAAATACTTTTGAACTGATACAAAATTCTCTCGATTAGTCGCAGATCCTCAGTTACAATTTCGGCACTTCCTTTCATTTCCTGCTGAAAAACGATTTGTTTTTTATAAGAAGTCTGCAGTCCGTTTGGAAGAGCGACATCCAGTAATAAATTTCCATCTTTGTCCGGAACCAGAGAAATATTCTGGATCTTTCCTTTTAGCACACCAAATTCCCTGTCCGGAAAATTCGCTAAACGAATATTTACCGTTTGCCCCACTTTTATCTTTCCGGAATTTAAAGCCGGCGCTTTAACCTTCCCAACAAAACCATTTTTTGTATCCGGAATAATAGAAAACACATTATCACCAACATTTATGGTTTGATTTTCTGTCCAAACCTGCAAAAATGTAACCACTCCGCTAACAGACGATTTTAAAGCATAAGCCAATTCCCAATCTTTTATTACTTTTTTAAGCTGATAAAATGATTGCGCCATATTCCTACCCAGTGTAACTTCTTCCTTAGTGCCGCTTATTTGCGAATTCTGACTTAATTTTGAATTATCAATCAAAGAGGACTTCAACTGAGAAATAGACGTTAAAAGCCCTTTATAATTCTTCTGTGCCTGAAGATAACCTAACTTTTTAGCCTCCATTTCCTGAGCCGAAATAATTCCTTTATTGAAGAGGGTTTCAAAACGGGCAACTTCGTTTTTCTGAAGCTGTAATTCACTTTCGTTAATTACCTTTTGCTGTTGCAGAATTTCTAATCTTTCTTTGATCTGAACTTTCTCTGAAACCTGTGCTCTGTTTTCGACCTGAAAAGGCTGCAAATCTTTATTTAATTCTTCTGCCTGATAATCTTTTTGAAAAACAGCAAAAGCACTTTCGATTTCCCCTAATTGTGCATTTTTTAGCAAAGCAAAAGGAAAAGCTTTTTGGGGGTTGTTGATATTATACTCATCAACTATTTTTTTCAATAAAAAAACATCTTTGTAATTGGCTGTGTTTTCGATAATCGCGAGTGTACTGTTTTTTGAAACTAGCGATTTATTTTTTACCAAAATAGCCTCGATACGTCCTGAAGATTTCGAAACTATTTTCTCTGGCGGAATATTGGTCGTAATAACAATTTCGGTATTTACAACATCCGGGTATTTGATAAACCAGGACACAAAAAATAGCATAAAAATAATTACAAATATCAATACGGTCCCCCAACGTATCATCCAGTGGGGTACTCTGGTAAGGATGTCCTGAACTTCCTCACTTCTTAATTCGAATGTAGTATCTTCTGCCATTATTAATTTCCTAATTGTAATTGATTTTTAACCAGTTCAAAATAATTTCCTTTTTGTTCTACCAAAGCAGAATGATTGCCAATCTCTATAATTTTTCCTTTATCCAAAACCACGATTTGATCTGCATTCATCACTGTACTCAGTCGGTGTGCAATAACAACAACCGTTTTATCTTTAAAGAAAATATCCAGTTTTCGCATAATTTCTTTCTCATTATTAGCATCTAAGGCGGATGTTGCTTCATCAAAAAACAATATTTCAGGATTTTTATAAACTGCCCTTGCTATTTGCATACGCTGTTTCTGTCCTGTACTCATTCCGGTTCCTTCGGCTCCAATTTTAGTATTATAACCAAGAGGTAAACCGCTGATATATTCTTTTATATTGGCCACATCTGCTGCATAAACCAAGCGCTCTTTATCGACTTTATCGACACCAAAAGCAATATTATTGGCGATAGTGTCACTAAAAATAAAACCTTCCTGCATTACTGCGCCAATATTGGATCGCCATGCTTTTTGCGAAATATTTTTAAACTGTGTATTGCCTATAGTAATTTCTCCTTTTTCAGGTTCATAAAATTTAAGAAGCAGTTTCATTAAGGTTGTTTTTCCGCTTCCGCTAACGCCTACTATTGCGGTTACTTTATTAGCAGGAATTTTTAGCGTTAAATCATCTAAAACCGGGATATCTGATCCCAGATAACGGTACGAAAGATTCTTTATCTCGATATCAGAGTCAAATGGCACATCACTTGTCTGATGAACTTCTTGTTGCGTTTCATCTTCTTTCTCGTGAATTTCAGACAATCTGGCCAATGAAATTTTAGCATCCTGAAGTTCTCTCACAAATTCTATAAGCTGTGTAATAGGACCATTTAAACTTCCTACAATCGAACTTATCGCCAGCATCATCCCCAACGTTATAGAACCATCAATTACCAGTTTTGCAGAAAGAAATATGATGAAAATATTTTTTAGCTCATTGATGACAGACGAACCAATGGTTTGTGTTTGTTCTAAAACCAATCCTTTTATCGAAACCCTGAAAAGTCTGGCCTGAATATACTCCCAACCCCAGCGTTTTTGTTTTTCGGCATTATGCAGTTTAATTTCCTGCATTCCGTTAATAAGTTCCATTACTTTGTTTTGCTCGTTCGAAACCTCGGCAAAACGTTTGTAATCGAGAACTTCTCTTCGTTTTAAAAACAAAGTGATCCATCCAAAGTAGAGAATACTTCCAACAAAAAACACAAAGAATATCTGAAGGTTAAAATAAGCCAACACTCCTCCGAGCACGAACATATTAATTACAGAAAACAAAACATTTAATGATGACGTGGTAAGAATTTTTTCGATTCTTCGATGATCATTAATACGCTGCATAATATCTCCGGTCATTCGCACATCAAAAAACGAAATAGGGAGATTCATTAATTTAATAAAGAAATCTGATATAAGCGAAATATTGATACGGGTAGAAAGATGCAATAATATCCAACTCCTGATAAGCTCTAATCCTGTCTTTCCTGCAAAAAGAAATAATTGCGCAAAAAGAATCAAATAAATAAAATGTATGTTTTGATTTTGTATCCCTACATCGACAATACTTTGGGTTAAAAACGGGAAAATTAGCTGCAGCATACTGCTGGCCAATAATCCTATACTCAATTGGGTCAAAAAAGATTTGTATCGCAACACATATTGCGACAACAGTCTAAAACCTAAACCTTTATTTTCTTCTTTATCAAATTCAGACTGAAAAAACTTTGGAGCGGCTTCCATCAATAAAGCAACGCCTTCCTGAGTAAATTCATCTGCATTGTTGCCTATCCAGAATTTAATAAAATCCTGCTTGTTATATTCGATTAAACCAAAAGCCGGATCTGAGATATAATAGACTCCTCTTTTGATTTTATAAAGCACAACATAATGGTTTTTATTCCAATGCAAAATACAAGGCAATGGAGCCTCTTGCAATCTTTCCAGATTTAATTTTACACCTAAAGTCCTAAAACCAATTTTCTCTGCGGCATCGCTTAAAAAAAGCAAATTACTACCTTCACGAGTTGTTTCGCTAATGTCCCTCAACTCCTGAATGTTGATTGTTTTTCCGTAATGTTTAGCTACTATCTTTAAACATGTTGGTCCGCAATCCTTATAATCGGCCTGCTTATAATTGGTGAATTTTTTCAACTTATATTCATTTATTTCAGAGCAATTTAAGATTAAATTTCTTTATTTAACAAAAATATGATATTTACTATTAAATTAATTATTTCTCTTTTTTTCAAACATTTTAAACAACTTATTTTAAAGTGATTACATTTAAAACAAGTTGTTTCTATTTAATCTCTAAATCAATTTATTCGATCATTCTCTATCATTCAAAGTACCGTTACGATCTGTATAAAAGAAACCGCCAAAATAAAATCATGAGGCGGTTCCTTTTTATTTAAAACTAAAAAAAAATTAGTGGTCCAATAAACAACTTTCTTCAATAACTGACGAGCAAACCTCACCTTCTCCCGGATGTATAATACCGGCAAAAGTGCCATCAGGACAATAACAAGCCTCAATTCCCGGGCCTGCTCCATTAATACTTTTCTTTTCAGTAGCACTTAAAACTTCAACCCCAATTAAATCTTTCAATTTTTCCATAATTTGTTTTTTGATTTTGTTAGTACTCCAATCATTTTAAGACAGTTGAAGCCTCTGTCTCTTAAAAAACTATCATAATATTTTATTACCATTATATTCTATGAAAAAAAAACAGAGAAGATAGATATCTTCTCTGTTAGGGTATTTAAAAACCATATTTATTAGAAATACAATTTCTGTAGGAGATGGCACTGGTTAACCCTAACCAAATAAAAATCAACTCAGTGACCAATTTTCCTAAAGAATCCCAACACCAATCATCAATGTGGGGAAATTGCTCAATGTTCCACGATCGAGCGCCTACAAATTAAAAAAAACATGACTAAATTCTAAAAAAGGCTATACTGTATTTCTCTTAAAACGGTTAAAAATCAACAACAAAGGCGACTTGTTTCGCATATACCTGCTGATGTATTTACAGGACAATTTCCGCCTACTGGTATTAAAACGCACCCAGCTTCGATCGCGTGAACCCAACATTCAGGAATTCCACCTTTTATTGTTTTCTGCTCACTCTTGCTTATATGCTGTGCGCTTTCTAAATTCAAAATATTCTTTAACATTATAAAATATTGATGTTGAAACTCCAATTATATTTTATTGTAACGACTCAGTCAACTACTAACACGGAGCCATTAATATAGAACATTGATTATTTCCTATATATGCTGGTCTTAAGTTACGCGGATAAGCTAAACATTGTGCCTGCGTAGCATAAAACACAACAAACTCTCCACACTCACCATCTGGTGGAATACTTCCTCCATTGATACTTTTTTGCTCATTTTCGCTTAGAGAATAAGCTCCTTCAAGGTTTAAAATATTTTTTATCATAACTATGTTTTTTGTTTCTGTTTAGTACTTAAATGATACTGTAATTAGCAAGCCTTTGTTCCGTCAGGCACACAATCCCAGTAATAAGGTACAGTTCCAAATTCATTACATCTTTTTGCGAACGAACCTAGATTGCAAACCGGAGCATTACCCCCAGCTATCATTTTTTGTTCATTTTCGCTTAATTCTACTGCGCCTTCAAGATTCAAAATGTTTTTTAACATGATACTTAGGTTTTAATGTTTTCCGTTTACTACTTCAATCATTTATTGACATTTGAAGCTTCTGTCTATTACTTAAGGTTGTTTAAGGAACATTAAGCTATTTTCTTTTCAAGAACTTCACTATTAGACTCCTCAGCAAAATCATTTAAGAAATATTTTAATTCGCTTAATTCATATTCACTTGGAAATACTCTGTCATTTACAATTTTAATTGGTGTATAATTAAAATTATTTTTAGAACACCATTCATATTGCTTTTGTATTTCCTGGTTGATCATGATGCTCACAGAGTCAACATGCCATTTTTTAAGCCATTTTTTCAGTCCAATTTTTTTAATATGCCAATCTGATATTGCTTCAACCGTTTTTCCGGGAGTTGCTCTATTTATAGCCAAAAGTCTTTCTACAACTGGCTTATATGGATTTTCGGCATTTTCAGGGTTAATATTGAATAGCACATTTAAAAATATCTTATCCGGAAATCTTAATACTAAATCAAATGCTTCCTGAAATGTTTTATGACAATGATCGCAGCTTGGGCTTATAACAATCGAAAGTTTTACTGCTGCATTTCGGTTTCCAAAATTCAATCCTCTTAAGTCTTCAAAACCATTTGTTTGAGGTACTTTTTTAGACAAGAAATTTAATAACGAATAATTTCTTTTGAATTTTTTCATCTCTTTTAGAGAATTTTCATTACCCAGAATGTTTTTTATAATTGTTTTTAAAACTGACCAAATTGGGACAAGAAGGACAACAGAAAATACAAAAGGAAAAATTTCCTCGAAACTAAAACTTAATGTAAACAAATCTGACGCAAACCATATCGCACTTTGTACAAAAATTATAGCCGAAACAGTCAGGCACATTACACACCATTTTTGAATTTCAAACTTTTGAATCCAAATAGAGGAAACAATTACCGGAATTGCCAATAAGCTTAAAAAACCAATAAAAACTGCTGATTCAAGTGGCTTAACTAAAACAGCGATTAAACTTGAAGCAAAGAAAATAAGTGGCAGATCTGAAAAACCAATCCATTTATTATTTCCTTCCTTATTATTAATGACAGAATTACAAGAAGAGTTTGAACTAAGGTTACAAAATCTTGAAATGATACCGTTTTTAAAACCTAATTTTTCCTGAACTATAAAAACACTTACTGCAAACCCCAGAATTGATGTTACTAAAAAAACAATACTAAACAAATTATAGGTATTGTAGAAAAAAGATAATCCAACTAAAAGCAAAAGTGGCAAAGTAAATTTTAACCAGCTGAATTCAACTTTTAGATTTTCTCTGGCAATAACATTATTCGGTTCTATTGCAACGATCACTCCATTCCAATCTAAAAGGAATTTCTCGTAAGGCATTTTTAAACTTCCTTTTTTTATCGTATTGATACGAACAAAGTTTTTAGCTTTTTCTACCAGTATAAGTTCTTCTTTAAAATAGGCCAAAAAATTAGATGGCAAATCAACTATTTGTTCTTTCGAAACTCTTACCGCAGCATTCTCTACAGATAGCAAATCCAGAGAATCTGTTATAGCAAATAAACTAGGATAATTTGGATGAGAAAGAAACAAATCTTTAAACTCATTTTTAATTTCCGAGTATCTATTTATTTGTAGAAATTTTTGGACAAGTTTTAACATCTTTTCGAATCTTTAAAATCATAATTACAGTACAAATATTGCTATTTTTATTCATAAAAAACTCTTCAAGGCATACATTTTATCAATTATACTACATACAATTTATAAATTATAGCAGTCTGAATGAATCATTCAAATTGCTGAATAACAATAACTTACACTGATTATATTTCAACCAAAAGCCTCAAAACTCGAATCTCGACTAAGCGTTTTCCTTTTTGTCTAGTTTTGATAAATCATAAACCCTAATACTCAACGACATGACAAATCAAGCACTAAAATTGATAGATTTTCAAACAGAAAAATTATCTAAAAATCAACAAAAAACTATTCATGGAGGAGATGATTATATCGATCCATCCAAAGGAGACGGAAAGGGAAATACAAGATTGTAAAAATATTTTAGCTACAAAATTCAAATCTTAAAACGAAAATTTTTTCCTACAAAAAAGACACAGGATTTTAGCAAAGAATTAAAAAAGTATCACCTAAAATAACAATAAGTTCTTCTCTTTTTAAGAGAGATTTTCTCCCAATAATTTAATCATTAAATATAAAAAAATGGCAAATCTAAAATTAAATATTATCGATTTCGAGACCGAAAAATTATCTAAAAAACAACAAAAAACTGTTTCAGGCGGTGACGATCCGATTGATCCATCTAAAGGAGATGGAAAAGGAAATACCGTAGAATGTATTAAATAATAAACTCTAATACATCAATAAAATTTTGGATACAAAACCATCCAAAAAACTTTATATCAACTACAGCTATCCATAAAAAAAATTAACTCAAAAAACTTAAAAATGAAAAATATGAAATTAAATATCAGCGATTTCCAAACAGAAAAATTATCTAAAAATCAACAAAAAACTGTTTCAGGAGGTGATATTGATCCATCTAAAGGAGAAGGAAAAGGAAATACAGTAGAATGTATAAATAATAAACTCTAATTCATCAATAAGATTTTGGATATAAAACAATCCAAAAAACTTTATATCAACTATAACTATCCATAAAAAAATTAACTCAAAAAACTTAAAAATGAAAAATACAAAATTAAATATCAGCGATTTCCAAACAGAAAAATTATCTAAAAATCAACAAAAAACTGTTTCAGGAGGTGATATTGATCCATCTAAAGGAGAAGGAAAAGGAAATACAGTAGAATGTATAAATAATAAACTCTAATTCATCAATAAGATTTTGGATATAAAACAATCCAAAAAACTTTATATCAACTATAACTATCCATAAAAAAATTAACTCAAAAAACTTAAAAATGAAAAATACAAAATTAAATATCAGCGATTTCCAAACAGAAAAATTATCTAAAAATCAACAAAAAACTGTTTCAGGAGGCGACGGTTACATTGATCCATCAAAAGGAGATGGAAAGGGCGCAATGTAGTAGTAACTAAATAAATATCAAAATCCAAGATCTCAATCTAAGATCATCATAACAAAATAGTTCAAAAAAAATTGTACCAACTGCAATTTTTCATATCAATAATTTAATTAATAAACAAACTAATTATGAAAACTCAAAAATTAAACATCAGTGATTTTCAAACAGAAAAATTATCTAAAAAACAACAAAAAACTGTTCACGGAGGCGACGAGTCTATTGATCCTTCTAAAGGAGATGGAAAGGGAAACACAACCCAAACTCAATATATTGACCCTTCAAAAGGAGACGGAAAAGGAAATACACTTTAGTAAAACTTTAGAAAATTAAATTGAAACTCTTACTTTAAAGATTTTAAAAAATAATAATTCTCAAAAACCAATAAATAGCTTTACTAAGCATACAATTCTGCCAATACATCAAATAAGGATGTAAAAGCAACTATCATAGAATTAGTCAAAATATTATCTATGACTTATTAAATATTATTCGCAAATTGAGCTGGAGATACTCCAGTTCTTTTGCGAAATGATTTGGCAAATGAAACTGCATTTTTAAATCCAACACTTTCTGCAATGGCCTGGGTCGAATATTTGCGATACATATGATTGGTAATCATTTCGTTGATTACATAATTAATCTTAAGTTCGTTCGAATATTCTCCAAAAGATTTACCAAAACGTTTATTTACTACATAAGATAAATAGGTTGTATTTGTTTTTATTTTCTTTGCTACATATGGCAAAGTAAAATCGGCATTGAGGTATTCATGTTTGCTTTCGAGAGCGAGTAATTTTTCGACAATTTTATTTTCTTTCGCTTCATCGATACTCAAATTGGCATTTTCTTTCTTGAGTAAAATCTCTTCCTGCTCGAAAACTTCTTCTACTTCTTGTTGTTCAGGAGTATTTGCTTTCTTTTCCAAATTAGCTTTAAACTCCTCGATTAAGTCATTCATCTTTTTATGGGCCTTATTTTTATCTCTTATGTTTTTAATTAATAAAAAAACGATAGTGACAAATAAAATAACATAAAAAACTTTCAATGCTTTATTGAGAAAAACATCATATTTATATTTTTCCTGAATGGTAACCATTTCATTGGTCAAATCTCCAACACCAAGTTTATAATTTACTTCCAGGATTTCGTCATTTAATTTTGACTCTGACTTTTCGTAATTATCCAAATAAATTTTCGAATGTTTGTAAGCAAGCTCAGGTTCTTTAAGAATGTTATAAATTTTGGCCTGATAATAATTTGACTTAAGATAATCTACCTGATTCGTTTTAGTATGATTCGCTATAGAATCTGATTTTTTAAAAAAGACTAAAGCCTTATCGTATTTTTTTGTTGTGTAATAAAGATCTCCTAAATTATAATTTGCTGTACATAATATTTCTGGCATATTATTTTGATGCGCTAAAAAAACAATATCGTAGTAGGTTTTTTCAGCATTGGCATAATCTTTTTGCCAACTATATATATTGCCTAAACTTAATTTGGCCACAATTTTATTATCAGGAAAATTCTGAGAATAACTAACTGTTTTTTTGTAAAAATATTCGGCAGAATCCAGCAAGATCTTTTTCTTGGCATCTTTCATATAATAAACTTCATATGAACCGGCCAAAATAAGATTGATATTGCTTTTATTATTTAAAAATTGCTCTTTGGTGTAAACTCTTTCATTTTTATCGACAAAATCATTAAGTTCTCTTAAGTCTTTGATAGCCAAACGATAATTACCCACAGCTACATTTATGGAGGCAATATTATTTTTAAATTTTACAATTTGAATAATATCTCCAATTTCTATAGAAAGCTTAATACCTTGCTGATAACTCTCTATTGCTCCACTAAAATTTCCTCTTTTCCATTCTGATAAACCATTATAATTGTATAAAATGGATCGCAGTTGTTTTTTATCCCGGTCATCAGGCATTTTGTTTAAGAACTTTAATGCAAGCTGATATTTTTCTTTAGATTTTGCTGAATTTCCTTTTAACTGAATTAAATAAGACAACGCTCCATTTGCAAAAGCCAAATGTTTATTGTTGTTAGATTTCACCATTTGATTAGCAAATACAATAGCACTATCTACATTGGCATTTGCAGTTAGCCTAATTTTATTTTGCAATACTAAGTACTCTTGTTCTGTCAAAGCCTTTTTCTGTTGAGAAACTGCCGTATTCAGAACAAAAAAAAGTAAAAAAGAGATGATCAGCCTCATTAAATTTGTTTTTTGGAATCTCAAAAATAGCTTATAAATTTTCAATAAACTAAAATTAATTAAGGTTTATACTAATTTTCTTCTTTAAGTCTTGTAAAAATATAACAATTTAACATTGTTTTGTTATATTTTTATTACGTAAATTTGTTTTTGTAAAAACTATCACAAATGAAACCAGATTTATTTCAAGCTCCCGATTACTATAACCTAGACGATTTACTAACAGACGAACATAAATTAGTTCGCGAATCAGCTCGTGCATGGGTCAAAAGAGAAGTTTCTCCTATTATAGAAGAATATGCTCAAAAAGCGGAATTTCCTAAACAGATTATTAAAGGACTTGGAGAAATTGGTGGTTTTGGGCCTTATATTCCAGTTGAATACGGCGGCGCAGGATTAGACCAAATTTCATACGGTCTAATTATGCAGGAAATCGAACGTGGCGATTCTGGCGTAAGATCAACCTCATCTGTTCAGTCTTCCTTAGTAATGTATCCTATCTGGAAATACGGAAACGAAGAACAACGTATCAAATATTTACCAAAACTGGCTACAGGAGAATTCATGGGTTGTTTTGGACTAACAGAGCCAGATCACGGTTCTGATCCCGGAAGTATGATTACCAATTTTAAAGACAAGGGAGACCATTACCTTTTAAATGGTGCCAAAATGTGGATTTCGAATGCGCCTTTTGCAGATATTGCTGTTGTTTGGGCAAAAGACGAATCTGGAAGAATTCATGGATTGATTGTAGAACGCGGCATGGAAGGTTTTACGACTCCTGAAACACATAATAAATGGTCGCTTCGTGCATCATCAACCGGAGAATTGATTTTTGATAATGTAAAAGTTCCTAAAGAAAATCTTTTACCTAATAAATCCGGTCTGGGCGCTCCGCTTGGCTGTTTAGATTCAGCAAGATACGGAATTGCCTGGGGTGCAATTGGTGCCGCAATGGATTGTTACGATACAGCTTTAAGATATGCCAAAGAAAGAATTCAGTTTGGAAAACCAATTGGAGGAACACAATTACAACAGAAAAAACTGGCAGAAATGATTACCGAAATCACAAAAGCACAATTACTAACCTGGCGTTTAGGTGTTTTAAGAAACGAAGGAAAAGCAACAACGGCTCAAATCTCGATGGCAAAACGTAACAATGTCGACATGGCAATTCACATTGCCCGCGAAGCCAGACAAATGCTGGGCGGAATGGGAATTACGGGTGAATATTCGATTATGCGCCACATGATGAACCTCGAAAGTGTGATTACTTATGAAGGAACTCATGACATACATTTGTTGATTACCGGAATGGATGTAACTGGAATTCCAGCTTTTAAATAGTAAACAACTATTAAAATATATACAAAAACAATATAAAAAGCTTCTTCTAACCGGGAAGCTTTTTATCTTTGCAAAAAATTTACGAAAATGAATATTGAAACTATCCACAATAGCATTCAACCTCAAAAAGATCAACTTTTACAACATTCTTTATACAATAAAATTCAAAGCATCGATGACTTGCATAGTTTCTTAGAAAGCCACGTTTTTGCTGTTTGGGATTTTATGTCATTATTAAAAGCATTACAAGCCAAACTTACCTGCACTACAACACCTTGGTTTGCTACAAAAAATCCTGAAACAAGATACTTAATCAACGAAATTGTTCTTGCCGAAGAAACTGATTTAAGCATCGACGGAAGAAGACAAAGTCATTATGAAATGTATATTGAAGCAATGGAAGATTGTGGAGCAGATACAACCGGAATCAACACCTTTTTATCCCAAGTAAATTCATTGCATAACATTTTTGTTGCCATCAAACAAAGCGCTTTACATCCGGACACAAAAGCCTTTTTGGACTTTACTTTTAGAGTGATCGAAGAAGGAAAACCGCATGAAATTGCCGCAGCATTTACTTTTGGAAGAGAAGATTTAATCCCAAGTATGTTTACCGCAATCCTGAAAAACTTTCAACAAAACCTTCCGGATATTGATTTAAGTAAATTACTTTATTATTTCGAAAGACATATAGAACTGGATGCCGATGAACATGGCCCAATGGCGATGCAAATGATCTCTGATTTATGCGAAGATGATGCCCAAAAATGGAAAGAAGTGGAAGAAATTTCGATCCTGGCATTAGAAAAACGAATTGGACTTTGGAATGCCATCGAAGAAGAAATCGTGATGAAAACCGAAATGGTTTAAAAACCAAAACAAGTTATATAACGTAACTATTTGTTTAAAATGATCCTGAATCTAATTAAACAAATTATGAAATCACATTTCAAACAAATAGTTATTGTTATCCTTTCTATATTCCTTTTAAGCTGTAGTTCTGACGATTCCGCTTCAAAAACGGCAGTTATTTCCCCCGTGCCTGTTACTCCACCCAAAACAGAAATCCCAACTACACCTATTTCAGGTACTGTAAAATACCTGGCTTTAGGCGATAGTTATACCATTGGCCAAAGTGTTTGCGAAACTTGTCGTTTTCCTGAACAGTTAAAATCAAGTTTGAAAACAATTTATCCTCAAACCGATTTTTCATTAAAAGTAATTGCCAGAACAGGCTGGACCACTGCAAACCTAATCTCGGCAATAAATAACGAAAATCTCGATGCAGATTATGATTTGGTTACACTCTTAATTGGTGTCAACAATCAATATCAGCAAATGGACTTTTCTGTCTATCAAAAAGAATTTCCACAATTACTAAGCAAAGCCATACAACTGGCAAAAGGTGATAAGAAAAACGTAATTGTAGTTTCGATTCCTGATTATGCTTATACGCCATTTGCCTCGGGTTACAGTAGCTCAAAACGAGCACAAATTTCGAATGAAATTGACCTATACAATACTTTTGCAGAAAATACCTGTATAAGCAAAGGAGTGAGTTTTATTTCTATAACCGACATTACACGCCAAAGCAACAGCAACTTAATAGCTTCAGATGGCTTACATCCTTCAGAAACGGCCTATAAATTGTTTGTAGATCGTATGATTCCTCAGGCAAAAATGATTTTGCAGGATTAGTTTTTAGAAGCATAAAATCAATTTCCAAAACACCAATTGTCCGGCTATTAGCTATATCCTTTTATGGCGAACCCCGCCATAAAAGGATATAGCTGCTATCGGGGCTAAACGAGATATTTTAGTTTTTCAAGAAATTTTAGTTTGACTTTTATTAGATTTCCAGATAAATCCATCGAGCAAATAATGTGTAAATTGTGGTACACTCAATAACGGAACAATCAAAAATTGCCAGCCAGAAAAATCAAAAGTTGTTAGGGAGAAGTTTTCATTCCAGACTAAAATTTCCCATAAAAATTCTTCGGTAAAAGCAATTCCCATTAAAATCAGAATATAAATAAAGATTGCATTATAGCTTTTTAAATAACTAAAAACGCCCAAACTCTTAGTTGATTTATTTTCGATTTCCCTAAAATAAACCAATGCCATGTACGGGATTCCGTGAGAGACTACATTTAGTAACGTAAAAATAAGATCATCATTAAAATACACAATCCCAAAAAACCATGATAACGCCGTTCCCAGGATAATGGCATTTTTAGGAATATTAAAAAACTTATTATTTATGCTTTTGTAAATGGTATAACTTACATAAATCAGTAAAATTGAAATATAAATCCAAAACAAGATCTCTAGCAAAAAGGTATTCTCAAAACGAAAAAACTCATTTTCAACAAACCAGTTGAATTTTCTTTCAGACGAAAAAAACCAATACAACATGGGATATCCAGTTGAAGCATAAATTGCCAAATTATCGATGCAAACCGACAGTCTGGTTTTTTCTTCGTTTCTCGCATACAATCGCATAAAGCCATATTGCTGCCTGATGAAATGAAAAACAGCCACATACGCCAGAAATGACCAAAAGACCAAACTTCCAAAAGAAAAAAGAATAATCCCAATAGCGAAACAAATGGTGGGCAAAAGCAACAATCTCTTTTTGTTCTTTTTGAATTCATCGGCTACAAAATAGGTTTTGAACAAAGTGGCATAAACGTGCGCCACATCAATAAAAACAATAAGGAAAAGCCATGTATAAAACGAGTATTTATTCTCTATTTCAGTAATATAATCCTGCAACAAAAATATAATGGCCAATACAAAAAATGATGGACCAATGATGAATGTCAAATCGGTTTTGGCTTTATGAATCCAGGGCTGTTTCATCTAAAATTTGGTTTACTACATTAATTCCGTGATGAAAAGCTTCTTCAAAAATGGATATTCCCGATAAATCCGTGTGGGCAAAATAGATTTTATTCTCAATATTTCCTGAAGCTTCTTTTTTGGCTTTGCCAAAAATAAATCCAGGCGCAGGACTTACCATTCCATGACCTAATAAAAAAACTTCCATTTGTTCTGTACATTCTTCAATATCGGGATGCGCAATTTTCAGGTCATCAAAAACGAATTGTTTCCAATATTCCTTATTCTTTTTGTAGAGTTCTTTTCGTGATTTTTTTAAATCAGCAGAAGAGAAACTATAATAATACGTAATCACCTTTTTGGGCTGAACCTGATTTAAAGACTGATGCTGATCATAGACATATCCTAAACCTTTTGCATCATAAATAACATTATCCCACGAAAGCGGAAAACTAAAATTATCGGCTAAATCAGTCACGGTTAAGCTTGCCAAAAGCCAGGGTGTATAATGAAATTCTTTTGTGAATTCTTTTCGGTCCTTTATCAAATACTGATTTACAAATTGAGGTGTTGCCATGATTACTTTATCAGCAATAATTTCTACCGAAACCTTTTTGACATCATCAAACGCTTTGGCAACCACTTTATTATTTTTGACTTTTACCTCATAAACCAAATGGTTTTTCAGCGTTTTTTGATCGGTATATTTTTTGAGATGAGAAGCTAATCTGGCGTTTCCTTCCGGCCAGGTTAAAACGCTGTCTTTTTTATCTGAAGTGGCATCTTGCTTTCTTCCCGCAAAATATTGAATACCAGCCCAGGCCGAAACATAATGTATACCCAATCCGAAATCGTCTTTGCAGCAATAATCGATATAATTGAATAAAGGTTCGGCTGTGAAATTGTTGGTTTCAAACCATTCTTTCATCGTGATTTTATCCAGACTTCTGGTTGCAGCATCTTCTGAAGAAAGACCAAGCGGAATATCAAATAAATACTTTCCGTCGTTTCCCTTTCCTTCCCGAAAAGCATCCATTAATTTAAAAAAGCGCTGAAACTCCAGATCCTGATTTTTAGAATTTCCTTCTTTCGGGACAACTCCCTCTTGCCAGTTATTTTTATAAAATAATCGTTCATCGGGAGCAAAAGACAATTGTAGTTCATCAAAAACAGGAAGTCCTTTTGAATCGTAACCCTGTATGATTTTTTCTTCTTCAAGAAATTGTAATAATTCTTTGTCCTTAAAATTAGGCAACGGCAGATAATGCGCGCCCAGTGGAAACTTAGAATATCGGTTTTCCCCATTTGATGAATTTCCACCCAAATGTCCCTCTAATTCAACCAATAGAAAATCAGAAATTCCCTTTTTATGAAATTGTCTGGCAGCACTTAATCCTGAAATTCCTCCTCCAACGATTAAATACGGAATATGAATTTGAGATGTTGGTTCCGGGAAATCTTTTATCCAAAGCCTGTGCCCCAAAAGATGATTGGTTCCGGACAAACGAAGCAACAGTTGAATAATTTTATCGGAACAAAATTGCAGAAACGGAATTAACAATAAAGAAGCTCCAATTCCTTTTACAAAACTGCGCCTTGATTTACTGTAATTTTCCCCATTCTTCATCAAAATAGCGTACTAAAATTTGGTTGTCTAATCGATTGATTTCAATTTCATTTGAGATCATATCATTGGTAAAATAATTGAATCTGTCAAATTGATAATTGTAGAATTTTAATCCGTCAGCCTTTCTGTTTACATTGTTAAAAGTAGTTCCAAAACCATTAATGGCAATGGTATATCCCCATTCTCCAAACGAAGGAACATAGGCGTGATACGCATCGACCTGAGGAAAAACCTGCATGACGGTTTTGTTGATACACCAAAATGATTTTGGCGCAAAATAAGGTGAAGTAGTTTGTATAACCACTGCTGCATCAGGTTGCAGAATCGTTTTTATCGTTTGGTAAAAATTCAAAGAATATAACTTTCCTAAACTATAATTCGACGGATCCGGAAAATCGATAATCGCAACATCGAATTTTTCTTTACAGTTTTTTGCCCAAATATAAGCATCGGTATTGATAACGGTAACTTTCGGGTTGTTAAGCGAACCTTTATTGAAATCAGTTAGCACTTTATTGGTTTGAAACAATTTTGTCATTCCATGATCAAGATCAACCAAGGTGACTTTTTCAACGTCTTTGTATTTTAAAATTTCACGCACTGCGAGACCATCACCTCCGCCCAAAACTAAAACATGCTTCACGTTTTTGGCAATTGACATTGCAGGATGAACCAGAGCTTCGTGGTATCGATATTCATCTGCGGAACTGAATTGTAGGTTGTTGTTTAAATAAAGCCTGTAATCGCTCTTATTATGCGTTAAGACGATTCTCTGATAAGGAGTTGAGTTCGTATAAATGATATTTTCTCCGTAAAGCTTTCCTTCTGAATAAGATAAGATAACATCAGAGAAAAGAAAAACGCCTAATAAAATTATAAATGAGAAAATGGCTTTTGCTTTTAAGAAGTAACTGTTCTTTAATTCTTTCTTCAAAAGAAAACACAAAGCAATAGCAATACTTACATTGATCATCCCAAAGAATAATGAGGTTCCCATGATCCCTAATTTAGGAACCAGAATCAACGGGAACAATATCGATGCCAATAAAGCGCCAATATAATCGAAGGTAAAAACATTAGAAACCAAATCTCTGAACTCGACTTTGTCTTTCAGGATATTCATTAAAAGCGGAATTTCTAACCCGACCAGAAATCCTGTTATAAAAACCAATAAATACAAAATGAACTGAAAGTACTCGACACTTTCGAACAATAAAAATAAAACTACCGAACTCAGGCCGCCAATTAAGCCTACCAATATCTCGATTTCGACAAAAGTATTGAGTAGATTTTTATGGAAAAACTTAGAAAAAAATGAGCCAATACCCATTGAAAACAGGTATACGCCGATAATAAACGAAAATTGTTTGACCGAATCGCCTAATAAATAACTGGCCAAAGTACCCGCAACAAGCTCGTAAATAAGCCCGCAGGTCGCAATAACAAATACAGCAAACAGCAATAAAAACTCAAACCTGAGAAACTTTTTACCCATGAATTGCGGCACTAATAATCATTGAAATACCAATGATAAATGCTGCCAAAACAATAGCAACAGCAATATTATTTTTCTCGACAACCTCTTTCCAAGTGTTTTCGGGAGTCATTTTTTCGATGATGAAATAAGCTGCTATTAAAATAACAAACCCTAAAACTGAATAAATGATCGAATTAACGATGGGCTGATAATGTATTAAATCCATACTTTAGAAATTTATTTATGATAAAAATGGTTAACTGAACTTCGACTTCCTGATGTGCTATATTTTTCTGTTGTTTCGCAATCGCAAATTCGGTTTCCCGAATAAGCAAAATACAAATAAGCCGCAAAACAAAAAAAGCCTATTGCGAGTGCGGCTAAATTATTCTTTATAAAATCAAAAATACTTTTCATAATGGTTATTCGCTGTAGGGAGAGTAAGAGCTATCTTCCCACCTGGTTTTTTCAAAATTAATTTTAAAATATCGTATCACGATATATACCACAATCATAAATATGGCAATGATCCATACATTTCGACTCGAAGGCTGATTCCATACCACTTTCACTTTCATCGCCGTGTTTTTACTATCTTCAGGTGCTTTTAGCGGTTTGATCAAAAGGTGGTATTTACCTGCTTTTACTCCGCAAATATTAAATTTTTCAGACCAGTTTCCTTCTGTCCAGCTTTCGCCATCTTCGTAGCCGTGATAATACTCAATATCTTTATTGGCATGAATTTCATCATTTGTGGTTTCATTTACCAAGGCAACATCTACATTGGCCCATGAATTATCAACATCTGTAGACACCTGAACAGTCACCGGAGCCGAACCTCCTTTTAAAACAAATGATCCACTTGTCAGTTCCCGATTGTTAAAATCAGTAAACGCAATCGCTTTGTCAAAAACAACCTGTTCTGCCTGATCTTTATAAATGTACCAGTTTGTTGTAATGATCATTAAAAGAAAAATGCAAAAAATGATAGCCGTATTATTTACATCAAAATAATAAGGCTGGACAATATTTACACCAGATTGGTATGGTAAATCAACATTTGGGAATCCTTTTTTAATTTCTTTTTTACTAATATATTCTCCAAGAAAAGCGGTTTCGACACCATTCCTTTTTTCGATAGAAATCATCAGAGGCGGCTGAATATATTCTGTCAAATGAACTCTTTTAGTGGGTAATTCAAAATCAAAATATCCTTGTGCATTGTCTATTTCAGTATCAGAATATTCATAAAGATGAAATGAACTGCTATTATACGTTATCGATTTTGGGTGTGTTCGTACATCAAATTTTTCTTCCATTTCGGTCAAAAATATCCAATGCCCGTCTGATTCAGAAAGGTAAACGAAATCGCCGGCATCATTTTTTAAGATATATTCTCTCCAATGATAACCACCGTTGATCTTTTTGGTTATCGCACCGGTAACCCTATATTCAGACCCTTTTAGAAAACCTTTATCACCAATTTTAAAATTAAAATAGTTTACCTCAGGCTTAAATTTAGATCTTAAACGAAGCTGGCCCTCACTATCTGCCCAATACAAGCTATGACAATTGGGACAGACAAAATTTACTACTTCAAAACCAACTTCTAATTCGGTAACAGTATCACAATTGTAACAAGGAACTCTCATAAACTAACGGTTAATTTCAAAATCTTTTATAATTGTTCCTTCAAAATAAGCAATATAGTGGGTCATAACGTCCCTTACTTTTTGCGAATTATCCTGTTGGTAATTGCACAAATAAACATCTAAAGTAAGCTGATTGTATTCTGGCCAGGTGTGTATACAAATATGGGATTCTTTCAGGCAAAACGAAATTGTGAAGCTATCATTATCAAAATCATGAACAATAACGCCTACTTTCTCAAGATTATATTGCTCTAAAATTGAATTGGTAATCGCAACAAACCCCTGACTATCTGTTAGTTTATGAGTTTCAGCGACATGTAAAGTAACCAGTTTATGTAAGCCCGGTGAATAAGGGGGTAAATCCATTAAAATATTTATATACAGCATCAAATATATAATATTTTTAGATAATTTTAACAAGAAGCCTTTTTCTAATTCAATCCATTTTCTAATCCAAAAAAAGTGTAGAAAAATCATAGTCCGGAAATTATCCTTAATTTTGTAAAAGTCGGCTTTTTAAGATTTAAACAATGCAAGTTTCACCGCCAAAAGAATTAGCGCCATATATAAAGCATTATCTTTTTTTAGATAACGAAGTAACCGCTATACAGAAACTTCGTTTGTTTTCTGATGGCAATACTGGTCTTGTATTCTCTTTAAAAAGCAAACTTATTTCGGGTCTTGATAATTATGAAGTAAAGAATTATTTGCCCGCATCTTTTATATACGGACAACTCGATGGCTTTAAAGACATTTATTCTGATAATGAAATCTCTTTAATAATTGTAGTTTTTCAACCCAACGGAATACATCAATTATTAGGCATTCCGGCCAATGAATTTCAGGATGCTATTATTCCTGTTGAAGATGTGTTTGGTCAAAAAATTGCTCTACTTCAGGAAAAATTATCAGAACAAAATAATCAGGAAAGAGTTGGACTTTTAAATGAATTTTTTAGCAGTTTAATTGCGACAAAACCAGTTTCAAATCAGTTTATCATCAATAATTCGTTGAATTTTATTGTGGCCCATAAAGGCGATTTCACTCTAAAAAAATTGGTGGATTATACGGGTTATACTGAAAGACATTTGGAAAGAAAGTTCAAAGAATGCATTGGGTTAAACCCGAAAAAATTTGGAAGCGTTATACGGCTACATTATTTCTTAAAGCTACTAAAATACAAATCTGATGAAACCAATCTAACCACAATTTGTTACGATGCCGGATTTGCAGATCAATCTCATTTGATAAAAGAATTCAGAAAACATACCGGAATAACTCCTAAGGAATATTTAGTTAGTACAGGAAAATTAACCAATAACCTCATCAAAACTTCGCCTGCATTCCTACTTTAAAATGTCGGTTTTATACAATTTATAGAGTTCTCTTAACGCTACTTTTGACCCTCATTAATAGCGTACAATATGAAAAATCTAAAAATAGCCACGGCTCAGTTCGAAAATAAAAGCGGCGACAAAAACTATAATTTATCGGTAATCGAAAAACTTTCTGCAAAAGCGGCAAGTGAAGGTTGCGATGTCATTTCGTTTCACGAATGTTCGATCACCGGATATACCTTTGCGAGACATTTATCAAGAGAACAAATGCTGAATTTAGCCGAAATTATCCCAACTGGAGAAAGCATCTTAAAACTTACTGAAATTGCTAAAAAGAATAACATTGTAATTCTGGCAGGACTTTTTGAAAAAAATGAGAATGACAATCTTTTCAAAGCTTATGTTTGTGTCGACAAAAATGGTCTGGTTGCCAAATACAGAAAACTGCATCCGTTTATAAATCCGTATTTAACGCCTGGAGATCGTTATTGTATTTTTGAAATTAAGGGCTGGAAATGCGGAATCCTTATTTGTTACGACAATAATATTATCGAAAACGTGCGTGCCACAAAACTTTTGGGTGCCGACATTATCTTCATGCCGCACGTAACAATGTGTACGCCTTCTACCCGACCTGGTGCCGGTTTCGTCGCACCTCAGCTTTGGGAAAACCGCGAATCTGACCCAACCTCTTTACGATTAGAATTCGACGGAATCAAAGGAAGAGACTGGCTCATGAAATGGTTGCCGGCAAGAGCTTACGACAATGCCATTTATGCCGTTTTTTCGAACCCAATTGGTATGGATGATGATCAGCTTAAAAATGGATGCTCGATGATTATTGATCCGTTTGGAGATATAATTGCTGAATGTCGTTCTTTTGATGACTCTTTTGCAACGGCTATAATAACTCCAGAAAAAAACATTAAGGCGGGAGGAAACCGTTATATAAAAGCGAGAAGACCAGAATTATACCGCAATATTATTGGGCAAAATCATGAATCTGAACAAAATGTGGTTTGGTTAAAAGCTGATGAAAAAAGTTAAAACTAAGAATTTTACTGGCATTATGCCCATTAAAATCTACCTTTGCAGGATTCATTAATCTACAGAATACAGTCCTAATAATGGAATTTTTTAAAACTACAAATGCAGATATCGATGCTGTTTTCGATATTTACAATGCCGCTACATCTTATCAAAAAAAAGTTAATAACAAAAGCTGGAGAGGTTTTGAAAGGGCCTTAATCGAAAAAGAAATTGCGGAAAATCGTCATTTTATAATCAAAGAAGGAAATGAAGTTGCCTGTACGTTTGTGCTTACTTTTAATGATTTAATTATCTGGAAAGAAGCTGCACAAGATCCGGCAGTTTATCTACATCGTATTGCCACAAACCCAAAATTCAGAGGGCAATCGTATGTGAAAAAAATCATCGAATGGGTGAAAACATATGCCAAAGAGAACGGTAAAGATTATATTAGACTTGACACGCATAGCGGCAATGAAAGAATAAACAAATATTACACAAGCTGCGGTTTCGAATACAAAGGAATCAGCACAATCGAATGGACAAGCGAATTACCGGAACATTATAAAGAAGGTTCTTTTAGTTTGTTCGAGATTAAACTTTAAATTTAGATTTAGACCTAACAGGTTTTAAAAACCGGTTAGGTCTGTCTCTTACTAATATTTTTTTTTTAAATTATTTTGCTTCCCAAAAGCAACGTTTAGGAGAGACTATCAAGCCTTCGTCCTTCAATATTTTCATTGCTTTATCTACTTCTTTACGATCCAGTTTAGTTAACTCAACTACTTTGCCTGCATTTAAAGGCTGTTGCGCTTTTTTCATAGCGTCTAACACCTGATTTTTGATTTCCCTAACTCCTTATCTTTTTCATTTAAAATACAAAAATAGTAGATATTTTCCTTTAAAAAAAGAAAAAAGATCTTTCTCAAAAGCAAAATCCCTTTGCAAAAAATAATTTTACAAACTTGCCAGTTTCTTTGCTTGCTCCTGGGCATTTGTATTTTTTGGATTTAATTCGAATGCTTTTTTATAATTTTTTATCGCTTCTTTTTTATTTCCTAAACCCGCCAGTGTTTCTGCATAACTATCGTAAGTGTTTTCGCTTTTCGGGTAAAGATCTGTATTGAGTTTGAAAATTTTCAAAGCCTGATTTGGCTTGTTTTCTCCTAATAATCTGTACCCAAAATCATTTAATTCATTTTCGCTTAGTGCAAAACCAGCATTATTCATTTTTAAATTTTCTACGATTTTTAATAAATTTCTTTGGTTCTGGGTTATTAATTCCTTTCTTATTTTTTTTACTGAAGGTGATAATCCAAAACCATTTGATTCCTTCATTTCAGGAATATAATAACCTGCTATTTCATCTATAAACCATTCAGGATTTGCACCCTGAAGATTCGTCAGGACAACTATAGAAAGATCGTCTTTTGGATAAACAAAAAATGCTGATCTCATTCCTCCAATAGGTCCAACGGCTGGATGTTCTTCTCTCGTAACTGTTGGCCAGCCTACTGCATATCCGTTGACCAGTTTGTTAAATCCGCCTACACGACCATTGTTTCGAAGCGCTGGCTGCCAAAGCACATCTAAACTTGATTTTTGTCTTAATAATTCCTGATTTTGCAACGCTATAATCCATTGTGCTATTTCGCCAGATGTAGCAATTATTCCAGTGCAAGTTCTAAAAAACTCCGGAAACTTAGCATAACTGCTTCTTATTTCATTAGAAGTAACCCAACGTCCGTTTACAACATCCTGAGTGGTATAAGCGCCAGCTGAATGCGGAATAATATCATTTGAATCTCCAAAACGTGTTTGTTTCATTCCAGCTACTTTAAACTGGCGATCTTCAATAAATTTAGTAAAATGCATACCGCTTAGTTTATTGATAATCTTGCCAATGATCACATATCCGGTCTGATTATAACTAAAATGGTCTCCAGTTTTAAATTCCATTGGTAATGTTTTAACCTTTTCCCAAGATCCATTTTCAGTATCTGCTAATAAATTCTCTCTCTCATCGATAATGTTCGGAAGGCCTGACAGGTTAGCAAACAGTTGTTTAATTGTCAAATCTTTCCATGCAACAGGCAAATCCTTTAAATATTTCGAAATAGGATCATTGATGTTTAGTTTTCCCTCTTCCTGAAGCTGCATAACAGCAACTCCTACAAATGCTTTTGTGCAGGAATTTATAGAGAACATACTTTGATCTGTTACGTTAACCGAATTTTCAATATTGGCAACTCCATAACTTTTACGCTTTACTATTTTTCCGTGTTGAACAACAGCAATTTGAAGACCTGGTATATGAAGTTTTTCCATTTTGTCTTTTAGAAAAAGATCGATACTATCCGTATGTTGCTGGTTTTGAGAATTAGCATTAAGCGCAATTAAACTCGTTAAAAAAAATATTCCCAGAGATTTAGAAAATTTGATTTTCATGATTGTGATTGATTTAATATTTGATTGATGATTGACTGCTTCTTAAATCTTCTTTACTTTTTAGGCCAATTGTGTAAAGCAGATAATGGAAGCATTTTAAATCAAGACGAACGTAGAATGAAAATGCTACATCATTTTTGAATTATTTTTAAACCTGAGCGAATACAAAGGCATTTTTCTTTATAATAAAATCTCTTTTTTCAGTTCAGGATTAAAAAAATAAGAAAAAACCTAAAATAAAAAGTATATGTTTTGATTGATAACGTTAATTATCTCTTATATATTCAGTTATCACATTTAAAAACAAGAACATTAAATTCAGTTCGATTACATTTGGATAAATGCACGAGAAAATATGAGTGAAAAAAAAAATATTCCGTCTGACATGATTGCTTTTCCAGAACGGAATAAAACCAATCATCACGAAGAATTAGTGCTTGTTAATAAAAGACTCGCCCAACAAATAGAGGAACGAAAAGAACGTGCTGCAGAGTTGATTATTGCCAATAAAGAGCTTGCTTTTCAAAACAAAGAAAAAGAAAAACGTGCGGCCGAACTGGTTATCGCAAACTCAGAACTTGCCTATCAAAACCAGGAAAAAGAGGATCGTGCTGCTGAACTTGTTATTGCCAACAAAGAATTAACCTTCCAGAATAAAGAAAAAGAAAAACGTGCCGCAGAATTGGTTATTGCCAATACTGAACTGGCATATCAGAACAGGGAAAAAGAAAAACGCGCTGCAGAACTTCTTATTGCGAATGCAGAACTGGCATATCAAAATCAGGAAAAGGAAGATCGCGCTGCCGAACTTGTTATTGCCAATACTGAACTGGCTTTTCAAAACAAAGAGAAACAAAAACGGGCAGATGAATTAAGTATTGCCAATTCTGAGCTTTTATTTCAAAATAAAGAAAAAGAAAAGCGTGCTTCCGAATTGGTTATTGCAAATACAGAACTTGCCTATCAAAACCAGGAAAAAGAAGATCGTGCTGCTGAACTTGTTATTGCTAATAAAGAATTAACCTTTCAGAATAAAGAAAAAGAAAAGCGTGCTGCAGAACTGGTTATTGCCAATCAAGAACTGGCATATCAGAATAAAGAGAAAGAAAAGCGCGCTGCAGAACTTCTTATTGCCAATACAGAACTTACTTTCCAGAACAATGCAAAAGAAAAAAGTGCTGCCGAATTAATCCTGGCAAACAACGAACTTGAAGCTTTCACTTATATTTCAAGCCATCATTTGCAGGAACCTTTGCGTAAAATACAGGTTTTTTCGAACCGAATTATGACAGATGAACATCAAAATTTGACAGAGAAAGGAAAATTTTATTTCGATCGTATCGAAGTTTCTGCGCTTCATATGCGAGCGCTTATAAACGATCTGCTAACATATTCGCGAACAAGTGTAACCGAAAAGAAATTTGAAAATGTCAATTTGAATGAGATTATCAATAGCGTTCTTGAAGATTTACAAAAAGAAATTATAACAAAAAAAGCCGTTATCGAAATCTCCGGAAACTGTAAGGCTCATATAATTCCTTCTCAGTTTCACCAGTTAATATGCAATTTAGTTAGCAATTCGCTGAAATTTTCGACCAAGGAAAAAGCACCTCACATTACGATAGAAAGTGTTTACACGAAACCAAAAACGAAGAAAAATAAATCATCAGCTGATTATTGCCACATTATTGTAAGCGACAATGGTATTGGATTTGAACCTCAGTTCGAAAGCAGGGTTTTCGAGATGTTTCAGCAGCTAAACAACAAAACCGATTATAAAGGAACAGGAATTGGTCTCGCCATAGTAAAAAAGATTGTGGAAAACCATAACGGAATCATTACGGCAACCGGTAAATTGCATCACGGAGCTAAATTTGATATTTATATTCCGGTGGTGTAAATAAAAAAAGCCTTTTGTGAGATTCACAAAAGGCTTTTTGCAGAGAGGAAGGGATTCGAACCCTCGATACAGTTACCCATATACTAGCTTTCCAGGCTAGCTCCTTCAACCACTCGGACACCTCTCTAAATTGGTCTGCAAAGAACACAAAAAAATCTGACTTAGAAAAACAAAATCAACATTAGTTTATAAGAACTATCAATTTTATTTTTCGCCACGAATTTCACGAATTAGCACTAATTTTTATGTTGTTTGACCTAAAGGACCGTTTAAAATTGGAATGAATTTATGGCAAACTTTTCTCTTATTGTAGATCTCATCCTTCTACATACTTTTTCTAAATTCTTCCATAAACAATTTTACAGCCTTTTTTTGGTATGCTCCTTCGATCGTTAACATAAACGATTCTCTTTGTGTGGGAACTCCTGTAATCGCTATTGCTTTTAGATTATCCCAGCCTTTTAGGGCTTTCTCAGTCACAATTGTAACCCAGTCGCTCTCTTCTACCAATTGCAAAAGGGCATGAACTGCATTTAATTCGATCGAAACTTTGGGTTTCATATTATTTTTAAAAAACAATTCATCGAGAAATTCTCTTGAACTAAATCCTCTTACGGGTAAAACAAGCGGATATTCCCCTATTTTTTTGAAGGAAATTTTATCTAAAGATGCTAAAGGATGTGTTTTTGCTACCGCCATTACCAGATTCGAAGTAAATAATGGGATTTTCTGAATGGTCTCTTTTATTTCTTTGGACGAAATGACCAAAACCAAATCTAACTCGTTATTTAGTAATTTAGTTTCTAAAGGTTCAGTTGAACCATATTCTACCACGATTTTTAAATTAGGATATGTTTTTGCAAATAAGTTAACGATTGGCAAAACCAAAAGTCCAAAGATATAGGTAACGCCAATTCGTAATTCTCCGCCAATCATTTGGTTCAAATCATCGATCGCCTGTTTGCCACTTTGTACATTTTCGATGACTTGCTTGGCATGAATCAGGAAAACAGAACCAGCCTCTGTAAGCTGTACTTTTTTTCCAATCCTTACAAATAAAGGCATACCGAGTTCTTCTTCTAACTTTTTTATTTGTTGAGATAATCCTGATTGTGTCACAAAACACAACTCAGCCGCTTTTGTAAAATGCAATACTTCAGCAGTTTTAATAAAATATTCTAATTGATAAATTTCCATATCGATAAGTTTTAATACTCATTATCAGTAAAATTATTAATTTTTCTAATGAAATACTAATTCCGAACTTTGTAAAAAAATATCAGGCATCATGTTTAAAGCGTTAAAATCAAAAAACTTCAAGTTATTCTTTTATGGACAATCAGTTTCGGTAATTGGCACCTGGCTTCAAAAAACAGCCGTAAGTTGGATGGTTTACAGCGTTACAGGTTCTGTTTTCTTATTAGGATTAGCGACTTTTTTGAGCATGATTCCGTCTTTATTTCTGGCACCTTTGGCCGGAAGTATTATCGGGCGTTACGATAAACATCGTGCCATGATCTTATTACAATCTTTGGCAATGCTTCAGGCAGGAGTTTTGGCATTAATGATTTACTTAAAAATATACAACATCAACTTTATTCTGGCCCTAAGTCTAATTCAGGGAATCATCAATTCCTTCGACATGACTTGCAGACAAACCATGATGATTGATATTGTAGATAATAAAGAAGATTTGCCAAACGCCGTTGCCCTAAACTCTACATTAAATAATTTTGCCCGAATTGCCGGACCTGCATTAGCCGGAATTATTCTGCACAATTACGGAGAAGATATTTGTTTTATTGGAAACTTCCTGAGCTATATACCTGTTTTGATTTCGTTACTGATGATGAAAATCACACCGCATATTAAAGCAACCGATAAAATGAAAATGTATGACGATTTTATTGAAGGATTGGATTACGTTAGAAAAGAAACTGAAATGGCCAGAATGCTTTTGATGTTAATGTGCAGTAGTTTGTTTGTGATTTCTTTTAATACTTTAATGCCGGTTTTTGCCAAAGATATTTTTAGCGGAAATGCTCAAACCTTCAGTTGGTTCGAAAGTGCGGCCGGAATTGGATCTATTCTATCCGCCATTTATCTGGCCAATCTTAAAAAAGCAGATAATATGGGCAAAATAATGATCGCTGCGAGCTTGCTATTAGGCTTTAGCATCATTATACTTGCTTATTCGAATAGTTTAACTGTTGCACTTATTTGCATGGCACTGAGCGGTGTAGGCATGATGGCACAAACCTCATCTATAAACATTTACATTCAGACACAAAGCGCTGTAAACATGCGTTCCAGAAGTATTAGTTATTATTTGATGGCCTATCAGGGAATGATTCCTGTGGGAAGTTTGATTATTGGATACGTCTCACACATTATAGGAACCCGAAATACGGTTGCGATTCAGGGAATTATTTGTGTCCTTTCGGTAATTGTTTATGTGTATTATAAAAGACATACTTCTGATGAAGATGATTTAGAGACTTGTCAAGTTCCTTATAAAAATTAATAAATTCCAAATTTTTTAAATTCCAAATTCCAAGGGAAAGTATTGACTGAATCATCTAAGAAATTATAAGTCTGGGTTAAATTCCAATTGTATACAAACTTGGAAAGGGAAATTCTAGAGGAAAAAATTCCAAATTCCAATTCTTAGAAACTTTGACAAAGGTGGTTACGAATAGTAGACCCGGCAGGTTTTTTAAACCTGTCGGGTTTCGTTGTGTAAGCTTTGTCGAGTTTCTAGTGTGATTTCTCGTGCCTCGAAATGACAAAATTGACTAAAATATTGTTATAAAAACGATTGCCCTAGCCACGATAGAAGTGGAAATCCTTTTGTGTCCGCCGCGGTGGACACAAAAGATTGAAACGGATAGCGGGATTAGCTCCTGAAAAAAAGTTCGGTTTTATTCTGAAATTTGCAATGACAAACCTCATCAGTTTCAATTAATTTAAATAAACTTATATCACTTATATGGTGAAAATTTTATAACGAAAAAAGGAAACTCCAATTACTAAAAAAAAATCCAAATTCCAATCTTGAGATTTAATTCTCGCGTTTTGGAATTTGGAATTTTAAAATATTGGAATTTTTCTATTTATAACGAAATTTCCCCTCTCAAAGCTGTTTCGAAAATGGTTTTAAATTCAGCCTGAGGGATATTGTGACCTAACAAATACATTAGTTTTGTAATTGCGGCTTCTGTAGTAATGTCTTTTCCGGAGATAACGCCAAGAGATTTTAATGCTGTACTGGTTTCGTATTGTCCCATATTGACGCTTCCGCCGGAACATTGTGTTACGTTGACGATGTGCAAACCGGATTGAATGGCTTTCTGAATTAAATTTAAAAACCAATCTTCGGTTGGAGCATTTCCTGATCCGTAAGTTTCAAGAACGATTCCTTTTAAATCTTTAATGGCCAGAATCGAAGACAAAACGACTTCGCTCATTCCGGGAAACATTTTTATAATGGCAACATGATTGTCTAAATTCTTATGGACAATTAAATTTGCGTCTTCTTTTATAGGAAGAAATAAATGTCTGTTGAGTTTAAGATGTACGCCAGATTCTACCAATTCAGGATAATTTGGCGCTGTAAACGCTTTAAAATGTTCGGCATTTACTTTTGAAGTTCGGTTACCTCGGTACAATTTATATTCAAAATACAAACAAACTTCGGTGATTACCGGTTTTCCGTTTTCCTGTAACGAAGCAATCTGAATCGCTGTAATCAGGTTTTCTTTAGCATCGGTACGCAAATCTCCTATTGGCAATTGAGATCCTGTAAACACCACTGGTTTTGCTAAGTTTTCAAGCATAAAACTCAATGCTGAAGCCGAATATGACATTGTATCTGAACCATGAAGCACTACAAAACCATCATAAACAATGTAGTTTTCTTCTATAATTTCAGCAATTTTTGTCCATTCCCCCGGATTCATGTTCGATGAATCTATAGGATCTTCGAATGAAACGGTTTCAATCTCACAATCTAATTGTTTGATTTCAGGGATTTTTTGCAATAATTTTCCAAAATTGAACGCTTTGAGCGCGCCTGTCTCAAAATCTTTGCTCATACCGATCGTCCCACCGGTATAAATTAGCAATATTTTAGCTTTAAATGACATCCTGGTATTTTAATTTATTGACTACTGGATTGGCATACATAGATAAAAATCCTTGTCTTGTAACTGGATTATCGCTTCCGATACGCATTTCTAAACGACGCTCAAAAAGTGATTTTTCGCTGTCTTTGTATAAATGTGAGAATTTATTCGTTCCGTTTAAAATGTCGTAAGCAATAAAATTTGTTGGCCATAATTGGTAATTCTTTAAAACCGAATCATCAATAACTTGTGCCAAAGCCTGAATTTGTTTGTTAGCGTTGTCGTTTTCAGCCACAATTTGGTCAATTTCAGTATCAAGAACATCTCCAACAGAAATGTGTATTCTTTTTTTGGTTCCCATGATTCCACTTAAAATGGTCATGAAGTCCTCATTTTTTTCTTTAATATAAACTTCGTTGTTTGCTTCTGCCATTAATTGTGGCATTTTCAGAACATCTGTAGGATCGTATTCATATGAAATTGAAACCGGAACAATCTTTAATTTCTTAAAATAATCCATCAAATTGGCTTCATCAGAACCCATTCCGATCATTTTAAGAACTCCCGGATTGGTTTCGTCATTTCCGTCTTTCGTACGGCCTTCTCTTTGAGCAATCCATACTGAACGATTTTCGCGAAGCAATAACTGACCAATATATTCAGACAGCAATTTTGAGCTTTGTAGCATTTCTCTAGGCGTTAAACCTCTTAAAACCAGAAAGTTTCTGTTAAGTTTTGCCAAAGTGCTCAGGAATGCTTTTTTAACTAGATTATCTCCAATTGCCGATGCTGTCATGACCAAGCCATGTTCGAAAAGGCAAACGTTTAATAAAGTTGTATCTAAAAGAATGTCTCTATGATTAGAAACAAATAAATAAGAAGTATTTTTTTCCAGTTTCTCAAAACCTGAAGTTGTAAGTCCTTCAGAGCTTTTCTCCAGAACTTTTTGTACAGTATTATAAATAAAGTTGCATTGGAAATCACGTATCGAATGTGTTTTCTTCAATTGCTCTTTCCAAACCTGATCTTCTACTTCCGGAAAAGTAAAGTTCATCATGGCTTTCATCATCGGATGATTGGCAACACCATGAAGGGCTTCATTTATTTCAGAATCATAAAACGGTCGAATGGCATCAAATCTCTGCATTATTTATATTGGTTTTAAGTGGGCAAAAGAACAAAAAAAAAATTAAACTATTGTAAGGTATAAATTAAATCCCAAAAACGTTTACAGAATTTTGTGTTGTTCGTTGTGCAATTTCCTCTTCAGAAACATCATACAGATCTGCCAATTTAGAAATAACATTTACTAAATAACTGCTTTCATTGCGTTTTCCGCGATAGGGAATTGGTGCTAAATAAGGGGAATCTGTTTCTAAAACGATATGTTTCAAATCGATTTGGTTTAAAAACTGATCGATTTTTCCGTTTTTAAATGTCACTACTCCTCCAATTCCCAACTTCATATTGTAAGATATCGCCTGAAGTGCCTGTTCGTGTGTTCCTGAAAAACAATGAAAAATCCCAAATAAATCATCTGATTTCTCTTGTTCCAATACTTCAAAAATTTCATCAAAAGCTTCACGGCAATGAATTACTATCGGTAATTTATATTGTTTGGCTAACTGAATTTGTCTCTTAAAAGCAATTTGTTGTTCTTTCAAATGTGTTTTATCCCAATACAAATCGATTCCGATCTCTCCAACGGCATAAAATTTTCGTTTTGCCAGTTCGGTTTCTACGTGCTTTAACTCATCTTCGTAATTATTTTTCACGTAAGTGGGATGCAAACCCATCATCAGGAATACATGATCGGGATAATTTTGTTCCAGATCATACATAGATTGTGTTGCAGCGGCATCGATAGCAGGAATAAAAAAGCGTGTTACTCCGGCATTTATCGCTCTTTGCATCATTTCGTCGCGATCCTGATCAAATTCTTCAGAATATAAGTGGGTGTGCGTATCGGTAATTATGGGTATTGAATTCAAGTGTTTAGTTTTTAAAGGTTCAAAATTACGACAATATTAAAAACTTTCCCAATTGGAATGTGATGGCACACGGATGACACGGATTCACTTTGTGAAAGCGCGGATGGGTGCGGATTTTTTTCTTGTTGTGTCACAAAAAAATCCGCAAAGTATTTTATCTCTTTGCGAATATTCGTGTATTCTTTGTGTATTTTGTGAATTCCTTTTCCTAATTCAACTCGTCGAGAAGTTTCTCTACATCGTCATAATTTTCGTAATCCTGCGAAATGGTTTCAAGGATTTCTTTACACTCTGTATATTTTTTTTGTTTCAATTTAGACAAGGCAAAACTCCATGTTGCTTTATCTTTATAGGCAGATGTTCCTGATCTCAATTCATTAAAAACACTTTCGGCTTTTGGGTATTTACTTTCTTCCAGTAAAGCAACACCATAAAAATATTGAATTTCGGGTGTTTTATTTTCCTTTAAAATTTCTTCAAAAAGGGGAATTGCTGTTGCATATTTCCCATCGTTAAAAGCGGTTTGCGCTCCTATTAATGCTGCGTTTGTATCTCCTCTTTCTACAAACGAAGCCGTTTCGGGATTATCATAATCGGCAAAAGACGGATTGTTATAATCAAAAAAGAAGAGTCCGAACAAAATAATAACAGATGCCGCGGCGGCTAAATACCAAGGTCGCATTACCACCACTTTTGGTTTACTGGTATTAAAATGTTTATCCGAAATTGTGGTCAGATTTGCTTTAAACGCTTCTCTTTCTTCTTCAAACTCAAATTTGTTTTTAAGGCGTAATTGTACTTCCTTGAATGTTTCAAATTCCGAAGACAATTCATGATCCTCAGATAATTGTTTTTCAAAATTATCTTTTTCCTCAACCGTCATTTCTCCCTGAAGATATTGATCAAATAATATATAGCGTTCTTCGTTCATGACTAATTATTTTTTAACGATTTAAAATTTTTGGCTTCCTGAATCCACTGCGTTAACAGGCCCACACATAACGATTTCTTTTTACGAACGTAACCGTAAGTAACGTTAAGCTTCTCGGCAACTTCTTCCATTGTTTTAGTGGTAAAGCTCAGTTTTAATAACTCCTGGCATTTATCTCCCAGTTTTAGAAACATGGCATCAAAAAGCTGCTGTTTTTCATCAAATTCTTCTGTGTGAGTAATTAATTCTATTGCAGATTCATTCATAGATACCGCATCTTCATTAATTGTTACCCCTTTGTTCGATGTTTTTTTGAGTTCGTTAAGCCATTTTCTTTTACACAGTAAGAAAAAGTAAGCATCAAACGGGCAAGTGAGCTGTAGTGTATTGGCTTTGGCCTGATTAAAAAGCAAAATCATAATTTCCTGAACTACATCCTGAGCATGTTCCTTATCTCCGGAATTGTTCATAATGAACATCACCACTTTTGGAACAAACTTTTTGTAAATCGTCTGAATGATTGCCGAGTCATTTGCGGCAAGTCCCTCAATATACATTTGATCAGGATGAATTTTACTTTTTCCCATAAAAAAAACTTTTTGTAGCTAATTTAAAAAACAATTGTAAATAAATTTCACAATATAGGGTAACAATTAACATATCTAACTGATATATCGTAGCAAAAGAGTCTAGCACTTACTCATTTGCGCAATTAGTAGCCAAAATCTTTTCTAAAATCAATTTAAAACTAAGAGAAATGGAAACCTATCAATTTGTAACCGAAAAAAACATAGACCAGTTTAACCAAATGATTTCGGCCAAAACCCGAAATGGTTTTGTAATCACAGAACATAACGAGAAACTGCCTTACGTGGTTTTATCCAAAGAAAAAAAAGCAGTCAGACATTCTCTTCATTTGTTTCTTACCTGTATCACCTTTGGGCTTTGGTCAATTGTCTGGATTTATTTAAGTATTACGCTTTCGCGGAAAAAAAACATACTGGTTGCCGTAGATGAAGACGGAAATTTATTTGAAGATAAATGCCTTTCAAAAGAAAATTAAAACAAAATAAAAACAGGGGTAACAATTTTATTAGCCAGTTGATATAATATCAGAATATAAATTGAAGATATTTTTTAAAACCAAGGGTAATAATATCAAACCCAAATTGATATAAGAATATAATTAACAACCAAAATCTGGGAACCACCTGAAACAATCAGGACAGATTTATAAAAACTAGAAATCATGAACACAAACTTTAAAAAATTAGGAGTTTTATTTTTATTGTTAATCACTTTCGTGAGTTGCGACAATGGCGATGACAATAACACAGACTATCTTATTTTGCCTCCAACAGCAGCAGCTTTTAAAAGCATTAGCGAAAAAGGAGTTTCAGCAAATAAACAAAAATTTACCATTACAGCAGGAACTGGTGTAGTAACCATAACATCTGCAAAAGGGGTAAAATTAAACATCAACGGAGATTGCCTCACTAAAAACGGAGTTGCCGTAACCGGAGCTGTAGACATCGAATACATCGAACTTTTTGACAAAGGAACTATGCTCGTGACCAATAAACCTACAATGGGAGTTATGCCTGACGGAAAGAAAAACTTACTGATTTCAGGCGGAGAATTCTTTATCAAAGCTACTCAGGGCGGAGTTGAGCTTAAAACTTCCTGCTACATGAATTTAATCGTACCAGCAGCTTTAACAGATGGAATTGACAATGCAATGACATTATGGGCCGGTAAAATCGATGAAAAAGGAGAATTAGCCTGGGAACAACCAAAACCAAATGCTGACGGAACTGGAGGAAAAGGCGGTGTACAAGGCGAAGGAGCTAATTATTATGTAACTTTTGGCAACTTTGGATGGACAAACGTTGACCGTTTTTACAGCGACCCAAGACCTAAAACTACCCTTCTTGTGGCTGCTCCTACTGGTTATGACAACAACAATAGCGCCGTTTACCTGTCATACGATGGCGAAGGAAACAATGCATTGGCCAAATTGGATACTTACACCACCGCAGGATTGTTTAGCGAACATTACGGACAAATTCCGATTGGTTTAAAATGTCATGTGATTTTTGTAACCGAAGATAATGGCCAATGGCGTTATGCGATCAAAGCGGTAACCGTTGCTGCAAACGATGTTTACACCTTTACTTTGGCCGAAACAAATGTTGGTACCGAAGCGCAACTTGTAGCTGCAATCAATGCTATTCAGTAACTTACAAAATACTTTTAAGAAAAAGTGGTGATTTGCTCATCACTTTTTTTTACATTTAATCCAGTTTTCAAATTCAATTCTGATCATTTTTAGAAGCTAATCCTGCTATCCGTTGCAATCTTTTGTTTTTCTAAAGAAAAAAACAAAAGGATTTCCACTCCTATCAGGGCTAAAAAACCTCAAGTTATGAAACCACTATCGTCTATTTTCTTTATTCTATTTTCTTTTCTCTCAATAGGACAAACCAAAGTAAAAGACACCATAACCCGTAGAGCGAATATTGTTTTTATCCAAAATGGAAATGCCGTTACCTACAAACCCGAAATGCCGCCACTAATACCTATTGCCGGCGCACCAAAACCAAGTTACTCCTATTTATGGGAATTGGGCGACGGACACTACAGCAAAGAAGCCGAACCCAAACATGTCTATAAAAACAAAGGAACCTATACTACAAGGCTTGCCGTAACCAACAATTACGACAACGGAAAACCTCCGGCAACACGACCTAAAAAAGTCGCCATAAACGATATTACCGACACTAATTATAAAGACATTGTTTCAATCGCAGACCAAAACGGATTTACAATCTTAAAAAATTGCGACCCCATTCCGAAGCAGGAAATGGTAGTCGTAGTAGGTTATCAAAATCTGGAGAATTATGTATCGAGCGGAAAGCTTTATTTGTTCTATAACGAGAAACAATTTAAAAGCAATAATTTCGAATTAACAGACTTTCGAACCTATGCCAACGAGCGTGAAATAAAAGAAAAAACGATTGCTGCTGTCAATGATCTTGATGATTCTAATAATTATCTGGCTTCCGCCGAAAATAGTTTCAAAACCAAAAAATATAGAAACACCACTACCGAAGAAGATCTTGACGCATCGTTATTAGACGCCAATAAAACCTATCATAACGTTTCGGTTTTAGAATTTGATGATGCCAATCCGGGAGAAACCCGAAATGTGTTTTATACGTTTAAAACCACTCCCGAAATGATCAAAGACACCAGCGCAACGGTTACTATGCGTGGTATTTTTGTACCCAACAGAAGTTATAAAAACCACAAGATAAAAAACCTAGAAATGGAAATTGTAACTTCTCACGATCCTAACAAAATGGGATCTAACGGAAGTTTTATGAATTACAGGCTGGTGCGTTTTAAACGAGTAAATTTTAAAACCCGTTTCCAGAATAACGGCGAAGGTCCCGCAAGAATGATCCGTCTTGAAACCGATGTTCCGGATATGTTCGACAAGAAAACATTTAAGGTCGAAGATATGTATCCTAAATGCCCGATTTGCCCAAAAGATGAAGTTCCTACCGTAAGTTGTCTGGATACTATTATCAAGAAAAATCAAATCTTTTTTACTTTCAAAAACATTTATTTACCCGGCAGCGAACAAAAAAATATACACGAAAAAGACAGTACAAAAGGTTTTGTAAAATACTCGATGAAATTTGCCGAGGATTTTCATAAAGTAAAAACCCGAAGCCGTACCGCAATTATCTTCGATAAAAATGAGCCTATAATTACCAATTATGCCACTACCCGATTCCTACCCGGAATTTCGATTGGTGCAAAAGCGGGTTATAATGTATATCCTGATCTCGAAAAATCGACCAGTTATTTTGTGGGTGCCACCATTTCGCCTTTTAAATCGTATCGCTTTTACTGGCAGGCCGAATGGCTCAATGCCATCAATAAATACGAAAGTGGTGCAACAGTTGTCGATCAAAATGTGGTAAACCCAAATGGCGTAAAGCAATTTCAACGCACCACCACAACTACAGAAAATAAAAGTGTAAACTGGGAAATACCGGTTTTGATCAGATATAATATTAATAATTATATTGGCGTTGGCGCCGGAGTTCAGGCTAATTTTGATGTTTCGTCTGAACAAACTATAAACAAAAAAATTGAAAGTTTTGAAGGTGGAACCGATCAGTTTTTAATGGACACAAGAACCGAATCAAGTTCGGTCAAAAACTCCTTTGTCAATTTAAAAACCGGGCTTTTATTTGATTTAACATTAGGTTTCGCGAGAATCGGACCGAGTTTAGGCGCGCGATACGTGATGAATTTTGAACAGAATTTCAACTACTTTCAATTTTACGGAATCTGGAAGTTTTAGAGTCATTACGCAGAGATGCACAGAGATTTTGCGCAGAGGTACGCGAAGTTATTAAAAAAAGTTCACCACAAATTCCGCAAATTAGGATTGTGTTTGCTTGATGCTTTTAATTTCTAATCTTTATAATTTGTGAAAATTTGCGGAATTTGTGGTAAAAAAATCTTAGTGAATCTCTGCACAAAATCTTTGCGAGTCTTTGCGAAATAAAAACATCTATGAAAAAACTATATTGCTATATCTTATTTTTTGCAACGCTGATTCTATTTGGACAGAATCAGGAAGATAAAATATACAATGCAATTGATGTTTTTGTGGCGAATCCTTCCGCGAAAGCGTTACAAAATTTATCTACTCTTGAAACTAATTTTTGGAAAAACACTAAACCAAAAACCAAAGATGAACTTCTTGCCATTGTAGTTTTAAATTGCAATAAAGCCTACTATGAAAACCAATTCGGGGAAACCGAAAAAGCGATTGCGAGTTATGAGAAAGCGTGGCAGATTTATCAAAAAAACAAACTTACCGATTACGACATCATCGAATTTTGTCTGAAACCTCTGGGCAATTTATATACTGTTTTGGGCGATTACGATAGCGCCGAAAATATAATCAAACAATACTTTTTTATTGTAAATACTTCTAAAAACTATCCTGACGCTCAAAAGCAAAAGTTTGCAGCAATTCTGAATTTATCGAATGTGTATCAGAGTTCCGGTAAAATTTCTTTGGCAATCGAATTATTAGAAAATATTTTAAAAACAGAAAAATTATCGAATTCTCAGAAAGGGATTTTATTGAATAATTTAGGGAATAGTTATTGGCTAGGTTCAAAGCAAATCATATGGATTAAAAACGCACCTCACAATGCCGAAAAAGCATTTGAATCTTCCATACAATGTCTCAAAAACGAAAAAGATCAATTGGAAACTTTATCCAATTCTTATCGAAATTTAGCTTCAATGAATCGCCAATGGCAACGATTTGAAATTGCTAATTCTTACATCGAAAAGGCTGAGAAACTATTTTTACAAACTACAAATCCACAACCCAGAAAATTGGCAAAATTGTATTATGAAAAAGCCTTACTGCTTTTTGATGAACAAAAATATACTGAAAGCACAAAGGAAATTACGACCGTTTTTAAAGTTTTAATTCCTAGTTATAATTCAAAGAATACTCTCCCAAATCAAGATCAATTGTATTCGGAAACGGTTTTAGTTGATGCACTCGATTTGCAGGCAGAAATTTTAAAAATAAATGAGCCTAAAAAAGCATTAAGAGCTTTTGAACTTTCTTTTTATATCGAAGATTTATTAATGAATAGTTTGGTTTACGAAAACTCAAAGATTCTGATGCAATTACGATCCCGAAATCGCGCTGAAAAATGTATTTCGATTTATGATCAATTATTTAAAAAAGAAAATAAAATTCAATATCTGGAAGAAGCTTTTCAATTGGCCGAAAAAACGAAATCTGGAATATTAAAAAGCTACAGATCGAATATTAAAAATGCTTCGACAGAAGAAAAACAGCTTTTACAAGAATTCCAAAATCTTAATAATGCCATTTTAAAAGAACAACAAAAAGGAAATTCAGCAAATATTTCGAAGATCAATCAATTCATTAAAAAGCAAAGCGAATTGATGATCTGGCTGAAAAAATTACAATCTCAAAATCCTGAATATCTTGCCAAAAAATCCGATTTAAAAACATTGTTTTCAAAATTAGAAAATGACAAAGCCATAATGGTTTATTACTTAATGGGATATGACAGATTGTATTTTTTTATTTTACAAAACAACCGAATTAATCTCAATCATATTAATATTACCGATACTGCAATTCCGAAAATTGTACAATTTATCGATTATTTTAGCAATGCAAGTGCTATCACAAATGATATTTCCGGATATAATCATTACGGAAAAATAGCTTATGATATGTTGAAAATACCTCAGAATACAATCTATAAAAACCTAATTATTGTTCCTGACGGAGTTTTAAATTTCCTTCCTTTCGAAGCTTTAATTACGCAAGAATCATCAACAACGAATTTTGCTAAAATGCATTATTTACTGAATGATTTTAGGATTGCTTATAATAATTCGGCTAGTAATTATCTGAATTCAAAACCGGTTTCAAAATCTAAAACAGTTTTAGGAATCTTTCCCATTTTCGAAAAAACGGCTTTTGAATTGAGCTATTCGAAAAAAGAACTGGAATCTATACAAAGTAATTTTAAAGGAAAATATCTGGAAAATACAGAAGCGAGTTTTTCTAATTTTAAAAATAATGCCAATCAATATTCGATTTTGCATTTAAGCACACATGCTTCTTCGGGCGATGTTGAAACTCCGGCAAGCATCAAATTCTATGATCAGGAAATCTTATATTCTGAATTGTATAGCCTCAACATCGATCCGGATCTGGTTGTTTTAAGTGCCTGCGAAACCGGAATTGGTAAACTCTACAAAGCCGAAGGCGCAATGAGCGTGGCAAGAGGTTTTCAGTTTGCAGGGGCAAAAAATCTACTGTTCTCTTTATGGAAGGTGAACGATTATACCACATCGGTTTTTATGGCTGATTTTTATAAAAACATTAAAAAAGATGTTCTGTATTTTGAGGCCAATACGAATGCAAAACTTGCTTTTTTACAGGATAAGTCAATGCCAAATGCAAAGAAATCGCCTTATTACTGGAGTTCTTTTGTGTATTATGGTTCTATTTCAGAAGAAGAAAAATCGACAAATTATATCTTTTACATCATTAGTTTATTGACAGTAATTGGTTTATTTTTGGTTTTCAATCATTATCGAAAATGGAAAATCTTCACGAGGTTCTCAAAAAAGAGAAATACAAAAAAATAAAATTCAAAGTTACCAAAACGCAACATCTTTTAATAAAAGCCAAAATCAATGGGGTTTCAGGAAATTTCATTTTAGATACCGGAGCTTCGAATTCCTGCGTAGGATTTGAAAGTATCGAACGTTTTGAACTGAATGCAAAAAAATCGAAAACCAAAGCTTCAGGAGCTGGAGGAACTGGTATGAAAACACAGATTTCATCAAACAATAATTTACAATTGGGAAGCTGGAAAAATCAGGATTTCAACCTTGTCATTTTTGACCTATCGCATGTAAACGAAGCTTTAGAAGCCTACAAAGCAAAACCGGTTCACGGCATTATTGGCGCTGATGTCTTATTGGAAGGAAAGGCAATTATAGATTATTATAATCATTATTTGTATTTGAAATAAGAAATTCCAATAGAGAAAATCCAAATTCCCAATTTCAATCTGACGTTATAATATAATCCATAAAAAAAATCCCAAACTCCTTTCGGAATTTGGGATTTTTCAGTCTAAAATTAAATCAATTAATGGGTATGTTTAGGATTAAAACCGTCTTCACTTAATTCTGTGTGCTCATAATCAGCAACCATTTCAGCTTCATAATCGATTTTTTCTCCTTTAGAGAATTTATGAATAATTTTCTCCATGATGTTATAAATAACAGGAACTACGATCAGGGTTAAGAATAAAGAAGAAATTAATCCTCCGATAATTACCCAGGCCAATCCGTTTTTCCATTCAGCTCCTGCTCCAGATGCTAATGCAATTGGGAACATACCAAATACCATCGCAATTGTTGTCATCAGGATCGGACGTAAACGAGCGTGATTCGCCTGAATTAATGCCGTTCTGATTGATTCTCCTGCTGCTCTTCTTTGGTTGGTGTAATCGACAAGCATGATCGCATTCTTACACACCAGACCAATCAACATGATGATACCTAAAATCGTAAAGATATTTAATGAGTTGTTTGTTAATGCCAGGGCTAACATCGCTCCGATAAAGGAAAGCGGGATAGCAAACAATACCACAAACGGGTGAACGAAACTGTCGTACAAACTCACCATTACTAAGTAAACCAAAATAATTGCGGCTAATAAAGCGATTCCTAAAGTACCAAATCCTTCAGATTGGTTCTCCTGGTCACCTCCCCAGATATAGTTTACTCCGGCTGGTTTTTTAAGCTTATCTAATTTTGCCTGCCATTGTGTAACAATTGTTCCCGATGGTACCCCAACGTTTTGTCCTTTTACGGTTACAGAAGCCGATTTATCTCTACGCTCTAACTGGCTAGGTCCTGAACCTTCTGTAATATCTGCAAATTGAGACAATTTAATTTGTTGTCCTGCTGCATTAATAAATATCAAATTACTTACATCAGTAATACTTTTTCTGTCGAATGCATTGTATCGAATGTTGATATCGTATTCGTATTCTCCAGCTCTGTATTTACCATCTGTATTACCGCTAAATGCAGTTTGCATGGTTAAACCAACTGTTTGAAGTGTTAATCCTAAAGCAGCCATTTTATCACGGTCTACTTTTACGTTGATCTCAGGGTTTCCGTCCTCAACAGTTAATTTAATCTCTGTTGTTCCAGGAATAGTACGTAATTCAGCTTCGGCTAATTTTGCAAATGCCATAGCACTTTCTGTAGACGGACCTGTTACAATTAATCCTAATGTTGCATCTTCGGCAGTACCTAAGATACCTACAGGAACTGTTTTTACTTTTGCTCCAACCAATACTTTTTCAAGCTTACGTTTGATTTTTGCAGCGTAAACATTCGCATCATCCGTACGATCTTTTTGTTCGATCATTTTTACGTCGATCTCTGCTTTGTATGCCGTAGCTTGCGATGCTCCAAAACCTTCTGAAGTTTGTCCTACAGTTGTAATTTGGCTATGAACGTATTCTTGTGCTTTTAAGTAAGCCTCAGCTTTTTGAGTCATGAAGTTCGTTTGTTCTAACGAAGCATCTTTTGGCATTTCGATCTGAACTAAGAACTCCCCACTATCAGATGATGCGAAAAACTCTCCTCCAATGAATCCACCTCCCATTAATCCTATTGTAGATCCAAAGAACAAGATCAATACAACAGCAAGAGTTTTATAATAATGATCTAAACACCAGGTCAATAATTCAGAAACCCAGTTAGTGAAACGTGTTAAATAACTTTCGAAACCAAGAATAATTCTTCCAAATAAATTCTTTCCTTCAATATGCTCTAATTTACCATAACGAGATGATAACCAAGGGATAATTGTAAACGAAGCTAAAAGTGATAGTAAAGTTGATATAATTACAGTAACACAAAATTGTGTAATGATATTAGATACCAATCCTGAACTCATCGCGATTGGTAAAAATACTACCACAATTACTAATGTAATTGAAGTTACAGTTCCACCAATTTCGGCAGTACCATCGTACGAAGCACGAATTCGGCTTTTACCCATTTCCATGTGCCTGTAGATATTTTCTAATACCACAATCGCATCATCGACCAGAATACCAACCACAAGAGATAATCCTAATAAACTCATTAAGTTTAGGGTGTATCCCATTAAATAAATACCAATAAAGGTTGCAATCAACGATGCCGGAATAGAAACCATTACGATCAGCGAGTTTCTAATACTGTGCAGGAAGAACAACATTACGAAAGCTACCAGAACTACCGCAATTAATAAATCGTGTACTACAGAGTCTGCAGCTTCAAGAGTAAAAACAGTACTGTCTTTTGCAACTTCTAATTTTAGCTGGTTTACTTTATAATCTTTTTCAAGAATGGCAATCGTTTTTAATAATTGCTCACTTACCGCCACCGCATTCGCATCAGATTGTTTTACGATTTGTAAAACGATCGCACTTTTTTGATCTACACGTGATATTTTTTCAGCAATTTTTTGAGTATCCTGAACATCGGCAATATCACTTAAACGAACCTGAATTCCGTTTTGAGAAGAAACCACTAAGTTTCTTAATTCTCCAACACTTTTATATTTACCCGCTAAACGAATTAATATTTTTTGATCACGAGTCTGGATGTTTCCTGTTGGGAAATCTAAGTTCGAAGTCAAAATAGTTTGTTGTACCTGCGGAACAGACAATCCGTAACCCTGCATTTTTACAGCATCAAGATTTACCTGAATTTCACGCTCTGAACCACCAATGATATTTACCTGGGCAACACCTTGTACACGAGATAAAATAGGAGCAATTTTTTTGTCAATTAAGTCATAAAATGCTGCTTCATCCATTTTTCCGTTGGCACCCAATGTCATAATTGGTAAATCACTCAGCGAGAACTTGGTTAGTGCCGGCGTTTTTACATCATCCGGTAAATCACTAATAATGGCGTTAATTTTACGCTGCGCATCATTCAAAGAAAAATCGACTTTTGCGTTTGATGTCAGTGTAATCGAAACAATAGACAAACTCTCGTATGACTTTGAGTCAATTTTCTTAACATTCTCTAAGGAGGCAATCGCATCCTCAATTTTCTTGGTCACGGTATTTTCTACCTCACTTGGAGAAGCTCCAGGATAAATAGTAGAAATTGTAATAACGTTTTGTTCAAATTTCGGGATCAGCTCGTAGCCTAATTGGCTGTAGCTGAACAATCCACCAAGAGTCAGAATTGTAAACAGTACAATTACCAACGACGGACGTTTTATGGATATTTCGGCTAATTTCATATATTTTTTCTTTACGCTTTAGGCTGTAGGCCGTAGGCTTTAAGCTTTGAAACAGCTTATAGCCTATAGCTTAAGGCTTATAGCCAAATAATTATTTAATAATTTCTACAGTATTACCGTCTTGTAAGTTAATTTGACCTGTAACAATTACAGTTTCTCCGTCAGATAATCCTTTGATAATTTCCACCTGATCTCCTAAAATTCTTCCTGCAGTTACTTTTCTTAATCTTGCAATACCTTTTTCAACTACAAAAATCTCGTTGCTGCTCACACTTCCTACGAAAGCATTTCTTGGTACAACCATAAGGTGTTGTTTTTGCTGGTTTGATGCAAAGTTTGCAGTTCCGTACATACCTGCTTTAAGGTCGTTGTTTATGTTATTTGTAATTTCGATTTCAACCGGGAAATTTAAAGACTCATCTGCTTTTGCAGCAATAAAAGTGATTTTTCCAGAGAAAGTTTTGTCAGGATAAACACTTGCTGTTACATTAATTTGGTTTCCAACTTTTAAGCTTGCAACCTGATTTTCGTTTACTGTAACTACTAATTTTAATTTAGAAACATTTACAATATCAAACAAAGCAGTTGCAGGCATTCCTGTTAAGATAGATCCCGGCTCAATGTATTTTTTGTTGATGAATCCGTTTATTGGAGCTTTTACTTTAGTATCTCCAACATTAATGTTAGCTTGTTTTAAGTTAGACTCAGCATTTGTTAAAGCTAATTTTGCCTGATCTAATTGTTGTTTTGTAACACCACCTGTTTTAAAAGCATTTTCGTAACGGCTGTAATCGGATTTTGCATTTTGGTAAACAGCCTGAGCTTGTTGCGCACTTACATTAATTACATCACCTCTCATTGTCAATAAAGTTTGACCTACTCTTACATAATCTCCTTCTTTAGCCAAAACGCTAATTACTTTTCCTGATTTTTCCGCAGAGAAAGTCAATTGCTGAATGGGTTGAAAATTTCCGTTAGCCACAAAGTCTAATGAAACTTCTTCTGTTTTTACAGGAGCTACTTTTACTGAAACTGCAGCATTTTTTTCTGCTACGATATCTGTTTTTTCTTTATTCTCTTTCTTATTATTATTTAAGACATATCCAATCACACCCAGCGCTGCGATTATGATTACGATTGTTAAAATAGTTTTCTTCATTTTGTTTAGTTATTTAATAAGAGTTTTAAGTTCGCCTTTTGATTTGATTAGTGCTACTTCGGCAATTTTGTAATTCAATACTGCTCTGGTATAATTATTTTGAGCTTCAAGTGATGCATTTTCAGCATCTAGCAAATCTGTTAATGATGCCAATCCCTGAAGGTAATTGTTTTTTGTGTTGCTTAAGATCTCAAGTGCCAAACGCATATTTTCTTTTTGATTATTGATAGTCACAAGATTATTATCAATTTGAGCCATTGCGTTTCTGTAATCTAAATCAAGCGAAAGTTTGGTATCTTTCATATCTTCCTGAAGCGATCTGATTTCCACATCAGCTTGTCTTACTTTTGCACGAGTTCCGAATCCTGTAAAAATTGGTACATGTAAATTCAATCCAATTGCAGAGAAATCTGACCAGTAAACGCCGTCCTTAGGTTTTGCAAACCAAGGCATTTCAGGTCCCTGTCCAATATAATTGTAACCGGCAGTTAAAGAAAGTGTTGGGTAATATCCTGCTTCAACAGCTTTTTTATTGTACACCAAAAGCTCTTCTTGTTTTTTCAAAAGCAAATATTCTGTTCTGTTTTCAACATTTGGCACTTCTGTTAATGCAGCAGGAACAACTTCAAATTCTTCTTTTGGAATCTCGATTTGAGCTTCAATAGGCATTCCCATATAAAACTTCAAAGCATTTTCCTGTAATGTAATTTGATTTTTTACTTGCTGACGTTCTGTATCAATGTTCGACATTTTTACTACGATACGATCTAAGTCAATTTTTTTAGCCAAACCGTTATCAAATTGTCCTTTTACAATGTCACGAACCTTAGTAGTATTAACATAACTGCTATCTAATAAAACCAATCTTTCGCGTTGTACGTAAACAGAATAATAGTTATTAGCTACTCTTTCTATTACCTGCTCTTCTGTTAACTGATCGTTTATTTGATAAAACTCACGGGTAGATCTTGCAGCTCTTAATCCTGTAAAAACAGATTGATCAAATATTGTCTGAGTTAAAGAAAGTCCTGCAGTTGAAGTCCATTTTTGACCAAATGCTGCCTGAATTGTAGTTCCCGGTGCACCAAATCCCGCACCATCAATTACTGTAGTCTGAATTACCGGATTGTATGTTAAATTTCCGTTGGCAGAAATTTGCGGTAACGCTCTTGATCGTACTTCCTGAATTTTGTACTCACTATTTTCAACCTGTAATTTTGCTTTTTTTGCATCGGCTTTGTTTTCAAGCGCGTATACAACAGCCTCTTTCAGGGTTAGTGTTTTGACTTGTGCGTTGGCAGACAAGCCAATTGAACACAAAAATATAAGAATTATTCGTTTCATAGATTGATGATTAAATAGTAATTTTTTTAAGTTGTTTTTCTAATTCCAGTATTCCTTTTTCAGTTGCCATAGCTCTTGTATGGTATTCTAATGCTTCTAATTCTATTTTTTGTGCTTCTCTTTCTGAGACTGTAGTGGCATTTATATGAAAAATTAAGGTGTAATAAAATTTTACATATAAATCGATATTCAAATCCGGTCTGTATAAACCTTCGCTTATTCCTTTTAAGATATTATCCCTGAAATAATGATTACACTGATCGATTTCATGTGTCATTATATTTTGATAGATTTCAGGATAATGCTTTTTTAACTGATAAAGAGGAGAAGTATCGGTCGCATTTTTAAACATGTCACGAAACATCTCTCTAATTTCAAAATTCTCATGAATGGCGTTATAATTTTTCGCAACGATAGTATCAATAACTTCATGTACTTGTTGATGAACTGTCGAGGTGCTTTCTTCGATCAGAACTTCTTTGTTACAAAAATATTTGTAAATCGTTTTTTTCGAAATACACATTTCGCCTGCAATATCGTCCATCGTAACACTCTTAAAACCAAGTTTTAAAAATAATTCACTTGCTTTTGATATAATTTTCTCTTTCATCTTAATTTTCAAATTGTATCACAAATATAATTAGGAAACTAAAATCAGAAAAATAGTTTCCGTAATATTTGTAATAATTTTACATTAATTTATTCATTCTGTAAGATTTATATACTGAATTCTAAATTTGCAATCAGTTTAATGTCTTTACCTAAAGCTAAACCTCCATTATGATTGAACGAATTATAATCTAAACCAAAATCCTGACGTTTGATATCTCCTTTAATTTCAAAAGCAACTTTTTTCTCGCCATTGTAAGTGTTAACGCCAATAAACTCAGCATCAAGCTCCACTACTCTGGTTACATCTTTTATGGTTAAATCTCCTTTAAAGAAATTGATGTTATTATTTACTTTTTGAAAAGAAGTCGATTTAAAACTAATGATAGGATGCTCATTTACATCAAAAAAATCCTGAAGTTGTAAATAGGTATCGATTTGTTGAAAGCTATCCTTTTTGTTATTGATATCTAAAGAAAACTCAACCGATGCATCTTCAATTTCATTGTCTTCGATGTTCACATAACCATCAAATTTATTAGTCGTTCCTCCCATGTAAGCAATTATCGAATGTCTCATTTTGATTAAAACATCTGATTGGCTAGAATCTAAGGTCCATGTTGTTTTCATAAATATTTGATTTTAGTGAATTTATAAATCATTAAAATTCCCAACGGAAACTTTTACAGTGTTTAGAGTTTCCAATTGAAAGTGCAAATATAGACAGGAAACTCTAAACACCAAAAAAGTTTCCAAGTTTTTTCAAAAATAATTTTAACTCCTTAAGAATTAACGGCTTTGGGGTCATTTCGCAATGGAAACTGTCATTTAAAACTTTAAGAAAGAAATAATTCATTATGAATCGTATCTTTGGAGCTCGCAATTCAGATTATATTTTATGCACGATATTAGCCAATACCAGGATTTTTTTATCAATTATCTCCAAAAACAAAGTATTAATAAAGAGCCCAAAAACCTTTATGAACCCATCGAATATATTTTAGGTCTTGGCGGAAAACGCATGCGCCCTGTACTTACCTTAATGGCTTCGGAAGTTTTTGATACTGATTATAAAGTAGCACTTCCGGCAGCAATGGCGGTTGAAGTTTTTCATAATTTCTCACTGGTTCATGATGATATTATGGATGATGCGCCTTTGCGAAGAGGACAGGAAACGGTACATGAAAAATGGGATCTGAATACCGGAATTCTTTCCGGAGATGCGATGCTGATTCTTGCTTATCAGTATTTCGAACAATACGAACCAACTGTTTTTAGAGACTTAGCAAAATTATTTAGCAAAACAGCCCTTGAAGTTTGCGAAGGACAACAATGGGATGTTGATTTCGAAAAAAGAAACGATGTTACGATTCCGCAATACCTGAAAATGATCGAATATAAAACAGCTGTTTTAGTTGCCGCAGCCATGAAAATGGGTGCTATTGTAGCCAAAACTACTGAAAAAGAAGCTGATTTTATTTATGATTTCGGATTGAATTTAGGCTTGGCTTTCCAGCTTCAGGATGATTATCTGGATGCTTTTGGAGATCCGGAAACTTTCGGGAAACAAGTAGGTGGTGATATTATGGTGAATAAAAAAACTTATTTATATCTAAAAGCACGAGAATTTTCATCAGCTGAAAAAGCATTAGAATTAGAAAAATTATTCAGTTTACAATTAGATGATAATACGGAGAAAATAGCCACTGCAAAAATCATTTTTAATGAATCGGGTGCTTCAAAAGCTACTCAGGACGCCATAGAAATGTATACTTTTAAAGCTTTTGAAACTTTAGAAAAAATGGATATTAACGCCGAGAAGAAAAATATTCTTAGAACTTTTGGCGAGAATTTAATGGGAAGAAAGGTTTAATTTTAGTCTCAGTCTCAGTTTTCAGTAAAGTCTGTAAGCTAAAATTTAAGCCACCGATTAAAAGGATTTCAAGGATTAATCTGTGAAAATCTTTTAATCTGTGGCTTTTTTTGCGCAAAGTAAACCCGAGAGGTTTTAAAAATCTGTAGGGTTTCTCATTTTTAGACATTAAAAAAGTTCATCCGGATCTACCAAATTGGATAATTTTTGTTTTAGATTACCTTCTAAAATAGTCAATCCGTATTGGTATGAGGCGTTCATCCAACCGAAACCTTCTTCGGTTATAAAATCAAATTCGGTTCCTACGTTTCCATATTCTGCAAAGATTTTGTGCGAGCTTATCGATAAATCAAATTTCTCAGGAATAGTTCCGTTATAATCCACCGCGTTTCTGGTAATCAGCCAAAGCCAGCGATAGACCATTTCCTGTGCTTCTTCGTTGAAATTATAATTAAGTAAACCTTCCCATAAAAGCATTTGATGCGGCGCCCAGCCAAACGGATAATCCCATTGGCGAATTGGTGCATTTTCGTCTACGCCGGCAATAGATTCTTTGGTGCTTCCGGCAATTCCGCCTTTCATTTTAAACCTTGGCAATGTCTTTTTTACCAAAATCTCAGCTTGTTCCGGAGTACTAATTTTTGCCCAAAGCGGGTAAAATGTTGGAGCGGCCTCAAAAAAATGCTGTTCTTCGTTTACAAAATTGTAATCCAGATAAACTCCGTTTTCGGGATTCCAGCACAATTGATTGATTTTTTCTTTCCTCGAAGCAGCTTTTGAGAGCCAATATTCACTTGAAAAAGATTTGTCTTCAAAATACTGAAACTCATTTTTAAAGTACTTTTTAATCAAAAAAGCAATATCAGTTTCATACTTATACAACAAACTATTGATCGCTACTGTATTCAAATTGGCGCAAACTCCCACCAATCTGTTTGTTGTATCATGTCCGCTTTCGCGCATACTGCGATCGTGAATAAAATACTTATCGAGTTCAGGATCTACTACTTCTCTTTCGAGATATTTCTTTTCAAATTCGCGTGTTGAGAGATTATACTTTGGTGCATATTGCTCTAAAATATCATCAAAATGTCCTTCTTCTACCTCAAATGGAAGTCCGATTCCTTCTGCTTTATAACGATTTAATCCGTTTGCGGTAAGTCGTTTCCCCTCTTCCATCCAAACCGTTTGATATTCTTTTATGGCAGTTTTCAGATGTCTTTCGATCCAGAAAATATCCGGATTCGACTTTTCTAAAACATCCATAATCAGGGATGTATAAAGCGGCGGCTGTGTGCGGGTTAAATAATAACTTCTATTCGCGTTTAGAATTTTTCCGTAATGATCAATCTGATATTTAAAATTTTCTGCAATCCCCAAGGCAAGTTCAATTTTATCATCGATCAAAAGTCCTTTGGCAATAAAATAGCTGTCCCAACCGTACATTTCATTGAATCTTCCGCCAGGAACCACAAAGGGAACTCCGGAGATTTCATTGTTCTTAATTTGAAGTGCCAAAGCTAAAATCCCTGGTTTTTTATTTAGCGATAAAACATAGTCAGGCGAAATGTTTTTATGCATTTGTACCACTTTTAATTTTGGTGTTGCAGCTTCTAATTTCTTGAAATAATCAAAAACTATTTCGTCACCAAATGGCACATACAAATACGCCAGTTCGTTTTCGATTTTATTGTCTTCTAGAATTTTCTTTACACCATCAGCATCAATCGTTCTGGTAAGACCTTTCCAATACAGATTTTTTATTTTTCCTGAAATTCTTTTTACCGGATCTTCCGTAATTTCATCCAGATTAATTTCGGCAAATTCGGTATTGTTTTTTTTGGCCAAAGCCAGTTCCTGCAACAAATTCGAAAGCTGATAAGTTCCTTCAATCAAGGCAGAATTTCCGTTTTCATCATGCAACAAAAACTTTTTTGGGCCATTATCATCGATCGTTATTTTTTTATCGCCATCAGTATCTTCCTGAGCCAATAATTTTTCGATGGTTTGGAGTATATGTAATTTAAATTTCATCTTTTGCAGTTATTTTTTTGAGAATAAAAAAGGATATTAATAATAAAGACATTGGAATTAAAGTAAAATAAAATGCGTTTTCCGGCCCTTCATTTTTAAACAGCCAACCTGTTATTCTGGAACCTAATGTGCCACCAAGAGCAGAGAAAATCACAATTAATCCAGTCATCGAACTTTGCAGATTCTTTGGTAAAGCACTTAATACAATCGAATTTAATAAAGGATAAATAGGCGCAATAAACAATCCGATTAATGGAAATGCAAAACCTATTAAAGGTATATCTGAAAGTGTATCGATGTTTTTTACCTCGAGACCTACGGTTTTAGGAAGTACAAAAACAACAATTAACATGGCCGAAAAAATACAGAAACTTAACACCCAGATCCAGTTGACTTTTTTGGTTACAATACCTGCAATTAATCTCCCAACAGCTAATGAAATAGCCAAAATACTGGCCATCATTATGCTAATATTTTCTGGTAAATGAAGCACTTTTGTATTGAATGTTGGCAACCACGAAAGGATTCCCTGCTCGATCATGACAAACAAAAAGACACAAATCACAAAAATAACGGTAAGTAATTTTGCCATTAATTTGAACATTTGCAGGAAATCATCTTTAAGGTTTGCTCCTGCTGAAACTTCGGGCTCTTTGAATTTTACAAAAAATAAAAACAGAAATGACAAGAACGATAATCCCGCCAAAAACCAATACACATTCAACCATGAATCAGGATCTTCTTCGTGATTAAAAGCCGGAAATAAAAAATAGGCCAACGCAATTCCAACCATAAAAAAACCTTCGATACTGCTCATTAAAGCATTGTGCTCTTTTTTGGTTTCGGTCACGGTGCCTATCAGTGAATAAACCGAAACTTTAATCAAGGCAAAGGAAACCCCAACGGTTGCAAAAAGAATCTTAGCATTATCGAATGAGTTTCCAAAATACATAGAAATACAAGCCAAAGTCACCAAGGCCAAACCTATCAACATCGATTTTCTATAACCTATTCTTGGTAAAAAAGAGGCTATAAAAAATGATACAATAGCAATGGGCATGTCTTTGAAAGCTTCCAAAATACTGGCCTGAACTTCATCTACTCCGTAATTTTTCTGTGATTTTAGGATCACAATACCTACACTATTCAATAAAATAGCGAAGACAAAATAATTAAGGTAAAGAGAGATTTTAATTCCTATGTTTTTCATTTTTTTTATTTGTTTGTCTATGCTGTGTGGTTACTGTACGGAGACGCACTGCTGTGCGCCTCTACAGTACTGTAACTATATTACGTTGAATTTATTAAAAATTAATCGCTACCGAAAATCTAAAGGCGCGTCCTAAAATAGGTCTTGCCATAAACACATCGCTTGCCGCAGATGTTGTTTGTCTCGGATCTCCTTCTGTTAAACCTATTTCGTTGAATAAGTTCGAAGCATCTACTGCAAAACGAAGATTATTATAGGTATAATTTAATCCTGCCCCAACTTCTTTATAGGCTGGCAAAACTTGTTTATTATCCTGATTTGTGTATTTTTTATCATAATAAGAGAACTGAACATAAGCCGTAAGATCTTTTGTAATATCAACTTCCGGTCTTAGATTACAGAAAAATTTAGGAATTCTTCTGGCCGTATTTCCGTTAAAATCAAATGTAGAACCATCAGCATTTGTTCCTGTAAAATTATCGTATTCCGGTTTTTGAACAGTGAACGTAAAGTTCAGTTTTACAATACTATATCTTGCATTCGTTTCTACTTCAAGACCAATATTGTTTACATCAGCAAATTTATTCTCAGAAGATCCGTCAGATAAAATATCCGTGAAAGCAACATTTTTTAAATTCATGTGAAATAAATTCGCATTTACTGAGAAGAATGAACTGGCGTATTTGTAACCTAATTCAAACTGATTTACTTCTGTATTTTCAAGCTTGCTTAAATCTGCCGCATTATCATAAAAAGATTCTTCGATTGGAGATCTAAATCCGTGGCTATAACGAACATATGAAGCCATTTTATCATTGAATTTATAGTTTCCTGCGGCTGTATAAGACCATTCGCTCACATCATATCTCCAATACGTATACGGATTTCCTTTTACCGTTGTTACTGCATCATCGGCTGTATTGTTGTCTAAAATTCCTAAATTCTCAGCAAAAAATCTTGCATTGTCTCTGTAACCAGAATATTTGTCTTTGTTGTACCTTAAACCTGCGTTGAAGGTCAAATTATCTGTTGCTTTAATTTCGGCATCAGCATAAATATCATTCAAAACTCCTTTGGTTTGTGCATCTCTTTCTAGCCAGGTGATTCTTTCTACACCATTCCAGGTATGATCTACTCCACTTGTATTGTCTTTTACATTTAATAATCTTGGGTTGTCTGAAACACCTACTAAATAAGAATTCCAGTTCCAGTATTGATTTGATTTCCAGTTCGAATAGTAGTAACCCGCTGTTAATTTCACCGGATCTAAATCAAAATTAAAAGAGAAATTATTCGCAAAATTGTTCATCTTTTTCTCGATATGCCAAAGATCTGCTCTCATGATTAAAGCATTTGGATCCAGCCTTTGTCCGTTATCTACATAAGAATACGTTAGATTACTAGCTGTTGTATTTTGAACATCTGCTGCATAGGCATCTTGTGTCCACGGTCCTCCATTTGGGAAAATCGCATTGTAATTTAAATCGATGTTGGTGTTTTTGAAAGCATTTTTGAACGTTACTTTCTCCGATATTTTCTTTTTAAATTCAGCTCCAATAGAGTTGATAATTGGGTGAGAACCATCTTCTAAATCTGCGCTAAAAGTTCCGCCGCCATATTGAGGTACATTTAAGTGACTTAAATTTACTGAAGTCAACGTTCCGTAATTCGGGTTAAATCCAGGGATTCCTTCTACTTTTCCGTTAGTGCTTTTTAGCGGAATTGGTAAATAGAATGTGTTTCTGTCGTCAAGATGTTTGAAGTTTACTCTCAAATAATCGTCATCATCAAATTTGTAGGTGATGTTTCCTTTTATTTGTCCGCCTTTATTGGCTGTAAAACCAGTATTTCTAACTCCGTTATCGGCCCTGTAAAAACCTCCAACATTAAAAAATAATTTGTCCTTAATTAAAGCACCTGATAAATTAAGATCAGTTCTGAACATTCCGTAATCTGAAGTCGTGAATTTTGCTCTTCCCATAAATTCATTCTGACCTGTTTTAGAAATAAAATTGATAATTCCTCCAGGAGCGTTATTGGCAAAAATTGAGGCAGAACCTCCACGAACAGCTTCCAATTTACTTACCGTTTCGTCTAGTCTGTAAAAAGTATCGGCATTGGCAAATTGCAAAGCTCCATCTTCAAAAACCGGTAATCCGTCTTCCTGAATCTGCACATATTCGTAAGCTCCCGCAGACGGAATTCCTCTTGCAAAAAGGTTGTTTCCTATTTCTCCTCCAGATGCTTCTACTACAAATCCGGGAATGGTTTGAAGCAATGCCGCTGTACTCGATGGCGCTCTGTCTTCGATCGCTTTGGCGCCCATTGTCGTAATGGCAACACTAGACTCCAATTTTGATCTTGGCGTTGACGATCCTGTAACGACAACTTCTTTTAAGCTTTGTGATTCTGCTTCAAGCAATAAATTTACCTCTAGGGATTCTCCTTGTTTTATGGCAATTTTTTTCTCGAAGGTTTTATACCCCACATTGGTTGCAATAACGGTATACGTTCCTGCTTCAACATTCGAGAACGAATATCCTCCGTTTTCATCTGTAACGATACTTTTGCCCGTTTCCTTAATCGATACGTTTGCTCCGGGAACGGTTACTCCGCTATCGTCAAGCACTTTTCCGGAAACTGTATTGGTATTTTGGGCAAACCCTTTATTTGGTAAAAAAAATAGGCAAAACATTAAAAATAATGTACCTAAATACTGGTGTAGCTTTTTCATTTTTTTGTTCGGTTAGTTAGTAATTATGGTTATCACTGTCAAACTTAACTACAAATCATAAAGGAATTTACGAATTAAAAATCGAAAACGTTTTCGAAAAGACCTAAAACGTTTTCGGAACTTAAAAACTTACCAATACAGTTTATTTTTAGTACTTTTATTTCATGAATGACACAAAATTAATAGATATAGCCTCGGCATTAGGAATTTCGGTTACTACGGTTTCAAAAGCGTTAAAAGGATATACGGATATTAGTAAATCTACACGCGCCAGAGTTATCGAAATGGCCGAAACGATGAACTACATCCCCAATTCTGTTGCAGTAAATCTTAGAACCAATGAAACCAAAACCATTGGCGTTATTATTCCGGCTACCGTTCATCACTTTTTTTCGAGTGTATTAAATGGTATTCTCGAAGAAGCCGAAAAAAGAGGATATCTGGTCATTATATTACAATCAAACGAAAAATATGAACTCGAGAAAAAACAGCTCGCTTTATTGATTCAAAAACGAGTTGACGGGGTTTTAATGTCACTCTCTAACGAGACAGACGATTTTACCCATATTAATGAAGCTATCCGAAAAAATACTCCCGTAGTTTTATTTGATAAAATTGCCAAAAGAGTAGATTGCTCCAAAGTAGTTATTAATGATGCGAAAGCAGCTTTTGATGCCGTTTCTTACCTTATTAATAAAGGATATAAAAAAATTGCTCATTTTAGAGGTTCGTATGTTCCGCAAAACTCGATCGATCGCTTTTTAGGTTATAAAAGAGCGCTTGAAGCACACGGAATTGAGTACGATTCGAAATTGGTTTATGTTTGCGACAACAATACCGATTTTGAAGACGGCTACGAAAATGCCCAAAAAATAATGACCGAAAATCCAGATATCGATGCCATTTTTGCCATTACTGATTTAGTAGCCATAGGAATTATTAAATACTTTAATGAAGCCGGAATAAAAACGCCTGAACAAGTAGCCGTTTTTGGCTTTAGCAATTGGTTTATGAGTACGGTTATTTCGCCAAAATTAACCACAATCGATCAACCCGGATTCGAAATGGGACATCAGGCGGTTTCCCTTTTAATTGATGAAATTGTAGACATAAAAGAACATCGTCCGGTAACGCATCAAATTATTGAACTTCCTACAAGAATCATTGAGCGAGAATCGACAGTTAAATGATTTTTTAATTCTAACTTTGCCTCAATCTTAAAAAGCATCAATGTTTCCGATTCCTGAAAATACCGATTTTTTATTGGCTGATGCCGAAAAAGAAAATCTATATCTAAGCCTTGTTGAGCAAATCAATAAAGACTTTAATTTGGCCAATGAAGGAATTGATTTCCCGATGAGCATTTCTCCCGAAGAATTAAAAATTCAGCTTCACGAAAAAATCTACCGAATGATTCAGTACAAATTTGCTGAATATCTGAACCTGCTTTATATTATTGATGTATCTGAAAGTGAAATCAAAAAACTAGACGGATCAGATTTGGTTGTTCTGGCTGAACAAGTTTCCTTTTTGATCTTAAAAAGAGAATGGCAGAAGGTTTGGTTTAGAAAACATTATTCTAAGTAAGTTGCCAAGGTTCTGAGATGCTGAGATACTAAGTTTGTAAGTTTTATTTTTACTCCTTTGTTGGTATTTCATATAGTTTAATAAAGAGTTCCAGCGCGTTGTTTAAATTTAAAACTTTATCTAAAATTGGTTGCAAAGATTCCGGAGCATCTTCAATAAAATAGTCGATATGAAATTTTAATGTTTCCCCTATCTGGAAACGATCACCTATTTTAGGTGGAAGTGAGAACGATCTTAATTGAAGTAGTTCACCACTTCTTGCCTGATCACGAAAAAACCAGGACAGAAATTCTAACGAGATTAAACTCTCAGAAGATTTATCTAATGTGAATTCGAATTGCAACATTACTTCATCTTTCAGTCCACCATCTGTTCTTAATAAAGTAGCAAGAGGTAGATGAGAAAGTGATACATCACCCAAATCAGAACCTTTTATCCCTTCTAAATTATCAATTCCACTGCTAACATTTTCTATTCCTTTTAAACTTCCTAATGTTTTTTGAAATAAATCTATCTCTTCTGGATATTCTCCCATTCTAAGTTTTACTATTTGGTCTTACAATATTTTTTAATTTGTCGAATTCAGACCAAAGTCCAAATCCGCTAGTATCTAGTTTACTTCCGATAATCTGGTAACGACCACATTTAAAACAAATCTTTGCTATTCCAACTGTTTTTTCCTTCTTTTTAAAAATAAAAATATCACGATATTCAGCTACACAAGCATATCCTTCGGTCATTAACGAATCTTTGGCGCTAAAAACATTTTGAATATCTTTTTCTTTATTTATGGATAAGTTTGATTTTTTATAATTGTGACTTAATAGTATTTTCTCGAAATTTTCTTTTGGAATACTATCCGGATAATACCGCATATATAAATTAGAGAATTCTTTTTCTTTTTTAGTAACGGGATCTTTACTAGTAAGTTTCACAAAATCCTCCTCAGAAAAATTCAAATAATAATGATCGATTTTATCTGAATCGAAAAAAGGTGTCAATTCTTTCTCTACAACTTTTTTATCCGCAACATCTACTTTAGTAAAATTGTTACAACTCGAAATAACAACAATAATAAATACAAAAATATATCTCTTCACTATTAGATTTTTTTTTAAAACCTTTGAACCTTTAAAAGTAAACTCTCACAAAAGGCATAAATCCAGATCCATACAAACTTCTATCAGGATCATACAAAACATCATAACGTGCACCAATAGTGACATTTCCGGTTCTGTAACCTGCACCAAGATACAAGGCAGTATTCCAATAATTATCCGAATAACTTGGTCTGTAAGGAGTCGAATTATAATCTGTATTTACTCGCACCTGCTCTAACTCTGCAGACAACTGAATTTCCGGAATTGGATTTACAAGCCCCACCACACTTCCTCCATAAACAAAAGAATTGTAGTAACTTTTAGAAGATAAATAACCAAATTGCAAACCAACACCCACAGCCACAATTTCGTTTACATTATAAATGGCACTTGGCATTACAGAAATATCAGTATAACCTGATCCAATTCCTAAACCAAGTCCTCCACCAAACTGAACTTTGTCCCAGAAATCACTGCTATTGTCAATAACGTATTTTTGCTGCGAAATTACTGAAGTTGAAAACAACAGTACCAAAATCACAAAAAAAGGTTTGAAAACGATTGAAATTTGATTATAATTCATAGTTGAGTCTATTTTTAACAAATTTTTACGTAAAAGTACGTAAAAAAAAGATTTAAATAAATGCGATTGTTGTACTTTTGCCTTTCTATTTAACAAAAAGTATATTCACTAATATTATGGATAGGTTTTCATTTTTAAATGCAGCGCATACAGAGTTTTTCGCACAATTATATGATCAGTATTTAGTAAATCCAGATAGCGTTGAGCCAAGCTGGAGAAGTTTTTTTCAAGGTTTCGACTTTGGACAAACGACTTATAATGACGAAAATCCGGTTCAACGAATCGTTGAGTATGTAACTAGCGACAACACAGATTGTAGTCTTGTTTCTGACAAACTACAAAAAGAATTCAATGTACTAAAGTTAATCGATGCCTACCGTACTCGTGGCCACTTGTTTACAAAAACAAATCCGGTTCGTGATCGCAGAACATCTTCTCCAACATTAGACATTGAAAATTTCGGATTAACAACTGCTGATCTTTCTACAGTTTTTGATGCTGCTCAAACTATTGGAGTGGGACCTTCTACTTTGCAAGACATTATAACGCGTCTTAAATCTATTTACTGCCAGCATATTGGTATTGAATATATGTATATCAGAAATCCAGGCGTTGTAAAATGGATTCAGGATAAACTGGCTGTAAATGTTAATCAGCCTAATTTCTCTTCTGAAGAAAAGAAAACTATCTTAAATAAATTAAACCAGGCAGTTTCTTTCGAGAACTTCCTTCACACTAAATACGTAGGTCAAAAACGATTTTCATTAGAAGGTGGAGAATCTATTATTCCCGCTTTAGATGCTTTGATCGAACAGGCTGCTGAAAAAGGTGTTGAACAATTCGTAATGGGAATGGCTCACCGTGGTCGTTTGAACGTTTTGGCTAACATCTTCGGAAAATCTACTCAGGATATCTTTGGTGAGTTTGACGGTAAAGATTACGATCAGGAATATTTTGATGGTGACGTAAAATACCACTTAGGTCTTACTGCCGACAAAAAAACAAGAACAGGAAAAAGTATCAATATCAATTTAGCACCAAACCCATCTCACTTAGAAACGGTTGGAGCTGTAATTGAAGGGATAACAAGAGCAAAACAAGATAAATACTATCCAAATGATTTCTCTAAAGTATTACCAATCGCCGTTCACGGAGATGCTGCAATCGCAGGTCAGGGTATCTTGTACGAAATCATTCAAATGGCTCAGCTTGACGGTTACAAAACCGGAGGAACAATCCATATTGTAATCAACAATCAGGTTGGTTTTACTACTAACTACTTAGACGCTCGTTCTTCTACTTACTGTACAGATGTTGCCAAAGTAACACTTTCGCCAGTATTACACGTAAATGCTGACGATGCTGAAGCTGTTGTACATGCAGTATCTTTTGCATTAGATTACAGAATGCAATTTGGACGTGACGTATTTATTGACTTATTAGGGTACAGAAAATACGGTCATAACGAAGGTGACGAACCTCGTTTTACTCAACCTGTTTTATATAAAATCATCGCAAAACATAAAAATCCAAGAGATATTTATGCAGAGAAATTATTGTCTGATGGCGTAATTGATGCCTCTTATGTAAATGCTTTAGAAAAAGAATACAAATCTACCATGGAGGAGAACTTAGAAGCTTCCCGTAAAAAAGATTTGACTATTATAACTCCATTCATGAAAAACGAATGGGACGGATTTGTTCAGGTAACAGATACTCAAATGCTTGAAAAAGTAGATACTACTTTTGACAAAAAAGGATTGGATTCTATTATCAATACAATATCTACTTTACCTGAAGACAAAAAGTTTATTAATAAAATAACTAAAATTGTTACGGACAGAAAAGCCGGATACGACAATAATACAATTGACTGGGGAACTGCAGAAGCACTGGCTTACGGTTCACTTTTGACTGAAGGATTTGATATTCGTATTTCTGGTCAGGACGTAGAGCGTGGTACATTCTCTCACCGTCATGCTGTAGTTAAAGTTGAAGATTCTGAAGAAGAAGTAATTCTATTGGATAGTATCGAAAACAAAAAAGGAAAATTTGGCGTATTCAATTCTCTTTTATCTGAATATGGTGTTCTTGGTTTTGATTATGGATATGCATTAGCGAATCCAAAAGCCTTGACTATTTGGGAAGCACAATTTGGTGATTTCTCTAATGGAGCACAAATCATGATTGACCAGTACATTTCATGTGGTGAAGACAAATGGAACAACCAAAATGGTATTGTTTTATTATTGCCCCACGGATACGAAGGACAAGGTGCAGAACACTCTTCTGCAAGAATGGAGCGTTATTTACAACTTTGCGCAAGACAAAATATGTATGTTGCAGATTGTACAACTCCTGCCAACTTCTTCCACTTGTTGAGAAGACAAATGAAAACAAATTTCCGTAAACCGTTGATTGTTTTCTCTCCAAAAAGTTTATTGCGTGATCCAAGATGCGTTTCTACAGCAGATGAATTAGCTACAGGAAGTTTCCAGGAAACAATTGATGACAATACAGTAGATAAAAAAGCAGTAAAAACATTGGTTTTTGTTACTGGTAAATTCTACTATGACATCGTTGCTGAAAGAGAAAACAACGGAAGAAATGACGTTGCAGTTGTTCGTATCGAGCAATTATTCCCTTTCCCGGCTGCACAACTTAAAGAAATCATCGCACAATATCCAAATGCAGATGATTATGTTTGGGCTCAGGAAGAACCTAAAAACATGGGAGCTTACAGCTTTATGTTAATGAACTTTGATCTTGTAAAATGGAGATTAGCTTCGTTAAAAGCTTATGCTGCACCAGCATCAGGAAGTTATACACGTGCAAAACGTCGTCATGCAGATGCAATTAGAATGGTATTCGATAAAGATTTATTCAGATAAAAAATTAGTTTAACGTTTAAGGCTTAGAGTTCGACCAAACACTTTAAGCTTTAAACAATACAAACCTTAAACAAAAACAAAGATGATTTTAGAAATGAAAGTCCCATCACCAGGGGAATCAATAAAAGAAGTTGAAATTGCAACTTGGTTAGTAAAAGACGGAGATTATGTAGAAAAAGATCAAGCTATTGCTGAAGTTGATTCAGACAAAGCAACTCTTGAATTACCTGCTGAAATGAGCGGAATTATTACGCTAAAAGCTGAAGAAGGTGATGCAGTTGCTGTAGGAGCTGTAGTTTGTTTAATTGATACAGATGGTGTAAAACCTGCAGGTGATGCTCCGGCTGCACCAGCGGCTGAGGCTCCTAAAGCTGAAGCTCCAAAGGCAGAAGTAAAAGCTGAGGCTCCAAAAGCAGCACCAGCACAAGCTCCGGCAGCTACAAGTTATGCAGCAGGAACTCCTTCTCCGGCAGCAAGAAAAATATTAGACGAAAAAAACATAGCACCGGCAACTATTTCAGGAACTGGTAAGGACGGAAGAATCACTAAAGAAGATGCTGTAAACGCAGTACCTTCTATGGGAACTCCAACTGGAGGAAACCGTGGATCTGAGCGTACAAAATTATCAATGTTGCGTCGTAAAGTAGCTGAAAGATTAGTAGCTGCTAAAAACGAAACAGCAATGTTAACTACTTTTAATGAAGTTAACATGACGCCAATCAACTTGATTCGTAACGAATACAAAGATGCTTTCAAAGCAAAACATGGCGGTCTTGGATTAGGATACATGTCTTTCTTTACAAAAGCAGTTACAAGAGCATTAGAATTATATCCTGATGTTAACTCAATGATGGATGGTGACTATAAAATCGCTTACGATTTTGCTGATATCTCTATCGCAGTTTCAGGACCAAAAGGTTTAATGGTCCCTGTAGTTCGTAATGCTGAAAACTTAACTTTCCGTGGTGTTGAAGCTGAAATCAAAAGATTAGCATTGAGAGCCCGTGATGGTCAAATTACTGTTGACGATATGACTGGTGGAACTTTTACCATTACTAATGGAGGAGTTTTTGGAAGTATGTTAAGTACTCCTATCATCAACCCTCCTCAATCAGGAATTTTAGGAATGCACAATATTATTGAGCGTCCGATTGCTGTAAACGGCAAAGTTGAAATTCACCCAATGATGTACGTTGCACTTTCTTATGACCACAGAATTATCGACGGACGTGAGTCAGTTGGTTTCTTGGTTGCTGTAAAAGAAGCTTTAGAAAATCCAGTAGAATTATTGATGAATGGCGATGCTAAACGTGCTTTAGAATTGTAATTGTAAGTAATTTTCACAATAACCAAAAACCTGTTCACTGGCGTGAACAGGTTTTTTTATGCAAAACTTGCTTAAGATTTGCTTAAGATGTTAATTTTTTAAATAAACGTAAATTTCAACCTTTAAAAAATATTTTATTTAGAATAAATAAGAATAGCTTGTACAGTTGCTAATCAACAACTAAATTTGCGCTATTAAAATCAATTCTAAATAAAATGAAATATAAATTTACAATTTCTTTTTTGAGCTTTTGTTTTTTTCTATTAGCAGCTACAAGTATCTCTGCACAGGAAAAAGCATCTATTAAGGGCCAAATTAGTTTAAATAGTGACGAATCTCCTGAGAACATCTCTGTTGTATTAAAAGGTACAAAATCAGGAACAACTACAGATGATGCCGGTAATTATATTTTAAAAAACATTAAGCCTGGAACTTATACTTTAAAAGTCTCTTCAATAGGCTACATTACGCAGGAAAAAACAATTGTAGTAAAAGAAGGTGATAACCTGACTCAAAATTTTTCTATTTCTACAAACTCAGAAGACTTAACAGAAGTAGTGGTTAATAGTGGCAAGAAAAATCATTTCGCCCGTAAAGACAATCGACAAATTTCCAGATTACCTCTTAAAAACCTTGAAAATCCACAAGTATATACTACCATTACAGGAGAATTATTAAAAGAGCAAGTGGTTACCAATTTTGATGATGCGTTAAAAAATGCATCTGGTATAACTCCACTTTGGGCAGCAACAGGACGTGCCGGAGACGGAGCCGCTTATTACTCTTTAAGAGGATTCCCAGTACAGCCAACAATGGTGAATGGTTTGCCAGGTTTAACAAACGGAAGTTTAGATCCGGCAAATATTGATAGAATTGAAATTATCAGAGGTCCATCAGGAACTTTGTTTGGAAGTAGTTTAATCTCTTACGGAGGTTTGATTAATACCACTACAAAAAGACCTTATAAAACATTTGGAGGAGAAGTAAATTACACTACAGGAAGCTATGGTTTACACCGCGCAGTTGTAGATTTAAATACACCTCTTAATGATACAAAAACTTTAAATTTCAGAGTAAATTCAGCATACAATAAACAAGAAAGTTTTCAGGACGCCGGTTTCAAAGAATCTTTTTTTATAGCACCTTCATTATCTTATGATGTAAATGATAAATTATCATTTTTAATGAATACTGAATTTATGAGCAGCGAGGCTACAAACCCAACGATGCTATTTTTAGACAGAGGAACACCATTACGAGTGCATAATATTAAGGAGTTAAATTACGATAACAAACGTTCTTACACAAGTAACGAACTAACAATGAAAACTCCTTCATACAACATTCAGGCTCAGATGAACTATAAATTTTCTGACCAATGGAGTTCTCAAACTGTGTTCTCTACCAGTTCAGCAAAATCGCAAGGAAACTATACTTACTTATACGAAGGCACAAGCAATCCTCTTTTCAAATCACTAAAAGACGGAATTGTATTAGGCAGACAATTTACAGATCAGGACAATCAAAATATAACAACAGATATTCAGCAAAACTTTAATGGTGATTTCAAAATTGGAAATTTCAGAAACAGAATTGTTATAGGTTTTGATTATTTCAAAAGAACCGCCTCTGATCGTAGTTCCGGATACGTTTCAAATGGTCTTATATATATTGGCAATGACTTACAAACTTTTAACAACATCATTGGGAAACAAACAAATGGAGATTCCGGAGATTTAACAAAAGCAGGTTCAGATGCTCTTATTGCAAATAGTCCAAGAAACAACAATAATACAAAACAAGAAGTTTACAGCGCTTACGTTTCTGACGTAATCAACTTTACACCTGCATTCTCTGCGATGTTAAGCTTACGTGCTGACCGTTTTATGAACGCCAAAAACGACGGATACAATCAAACTGCTTTTTCTCCAAAATTCGGACTAGTGTATCAGCCAATTTTAGACAAAGTTTCCATTTTTGCTAATTACATGAATGGATTCGTAAACGTTGCTCCGGGACAAAATCGTGTTTCGAATGTAACTACACCAGTTATATTTAATCCAGAACGCGCAAATCAGTTTGAAGTTGGAACTAAATTAAACCTGTTCAAAGACAAACTATATGCTACTTTTAGCTATTACGATATTCAGGTTTCTGATCAGGTCTATGTAGTAGAAACTCCTTATATCGATCCTGCAGATCCAACAGCTGAACTACCAAACGATCAGGCTTCTTATCAAGATGGTGCTCAAAGAAATAAAGGTTTTGAAGCAGAATTTATTGCAAATCCAATTAATGGTTTAAATATTATTTTAGGATATAGCTATAATGATGCCGTTTTAACAAAAGGAGATCCTGATTTTGTGGGTCACAGATCTGAAAATGCAGGACCAAGAAACCTGGCAAACCTTTGGGCTAGTTATAAATTTACAAACGGTTTACTTAGAGGTTTTGGTTTAGGTTTTGGCGGAAATTATGTTGGCGACAATATGATCATGAACAGAAATGTCGCAGGAACATTTACAATACCCGCCTACACAGCTTTAAATTCATCTCTATTTTACAATGTTGAAAAATTCACAATCACACTTAAATTAAACAACATTACAAACGAAGAAATCTATGATGGATGGTCAACGATACATCCAAAAGATGCCAGAGCTTTGATTGCAAGTTTCTCTTACAGATTCTAAAAAACAAATAACAAAAACACCTTTCTATAAGATAGAAAGGTGTTTTTTAAATTCTATGAAATTATGATAACAATAGCAAGTCTCATCGTTTTTTTAGCTTTTTACACTCTTTACTATACTTCGAAAAGAGCTACTTTATCTTATGATTTAGGTTTTGAGAAATGGATGAAAAGTAATCCTAAGCCAACCAAATATATCGGTTTAGGACTTCTTTTATTAGCGTACTGTCTTTGGTTGTTTACACAATCACTTTGCTGTGGAACTTTAATGTTTTTTATTCAGCTAATGACAATTGGAAGTTTGATTATCATTTTGACTCCCTTAAAAAAAATTAGCCGATTCGCTATTATTGCTCTCTTTGTAATTGTTGCTTTACTAGAATTTTATTACAACTAACTTATTTCTAACCAAAATATGCCAGCAAACCCAAAATATCTAACCCAATCTAAATGGCAACGATTTGCCAAAATTACAGCGGCTATAATTGGCGGCTATTTTGTTTCAGTCAGTTTTCATTTGGCTTTAGCATCCTGGTTCAAGCGTGCTAATATTCTTATGACAATGGCTTTTAGCGGATTCATTCTTTGGGTAGCCCTTATGATAATTGCTTTCCTAGCAAAAAGCGGATTGAAAATTTGGGGTATTTACATACTCCTTACTCTGGTTTTCTCTCTCCTTATTTATCTTGGTCAAACTTACAATCCGATAGCAAAATAACTTATGAATAACCGTAATTATAATATCTATTTTCATACCCATACTGTTAGCGGAATTGTTATCAGTGTAGTACTCTTTGTGATTTTTTTCGCAGGGTCTTTTTCTTTTTTCAGAGATGACATCAACAATTGGGAAAGAAACGAATCTACTGCTATTACCAAAGAAATTCAATTAGGCTACAACACAGCCTTAAAAAAATTAGACAAGGAATACGTTCTGCACGGAAGAAACGTAACAATTTCTAAAAACAGTAACGAAAGAAGGGTTGCCGTTTATATGGAAGGCACCAAAGATACTTTGGCTCCAGCCAAACAAAAAGAAGGTTCGTTTTTCTATCTTGACACTAAAACCTACAAGACTTTTACTTACGAACAATCCTATTCATTAGGCGAATTTTTGTATCGATTACATTTCTTAGCCCAAATTCCGTATCCGGTGGGTTATTATCTTTCCGGCTTTATTGCTTTATTTTTCTTGTTTGCAATCTTAACAGGTGTTTTATTGCATTGGAAAAAAATCGTTTCTAACTTCTATATTTTCCGTCCAAAAGAAAAATTAAAAACATTATGGACAGATGCCCATACTGCTTTAGGAATGATTGGCCTGCCTTTTCAGTTTGTTTATGCCGTAACAGGAGCCTTTTTTATGATCAAACTTTTGATTGTTGCGCCTGCTGTAATGACATTATATAAAGGAGATCAGGATAAATTATATAAAGAACTAGAATACAGCGACCCGGAATATAAATTTGATAATAAAAGATTAGCCACACCATTTAATATCGATCAGTTAGTTGCAAAAGCAAAAAGCAACTGGAAGGATTTCGAAATTACCCGTGTTTTTATTCAGAATTATGGTGATGCGAATATGCATGTCGTTGTAGAAGGCGAAATGCCAAGTCACAAAAAATTTACAGGAATAGGAAAAGTGATTTACAGAATTGCTGACGGGAAAGAAATCGCAAAGAAAAACCCTGTTACGCAAAACAACTATCTCGATGTTGTAAAAAATGTTTTGTATAAAATACATTTTGGCGATTACGGAGGTTATCCTTTAAGAATCGTAAGTTTCGTTTTAGGAATTATTACGTGTTTTGTCATCATTTCAGGCGTAATGATTTGGTTAGTTGCCAGACAAAAAAATAATTTACCTGAAAAGAAAAGACGATTCAACGCTGCAGTTGTTCGTATTTATCTGGCCATATGTTTAAGCATGTACCCTATTACTGCACTTGCGTTTATTGCTACAAAAATATTTTATCCCTTAAGTCAGAATAATCTTTTTGCGGTTTATTTTGGTGGATGGCTGGCTCTTACCATCTTTTTTATCCTAAAAAAGAATGATGCTTTTACCAATAAATTCTGTTTAATTTCAGGAAGTTTTTTAGGATTTCTAATTCCAATTACAAACGGAATCGTATCTGGAAACTGGTTCTGGCATTCGTTTATGCACAATCACATTCAGGTTTTCTTTATTGATGTTTTCTGGATTGTTCTGGCTTCGCTAACACTTTATGTAGCCTATCATTTAAAACCGAAAAAAGCAGTTTCTTAAAAATTAGCTTAAATTATTTGCCCTCTATTGATTTAGCGTATACTTTTACGCTTTATTCAAAAAATGGGATTTAAAAAACAAATACGTTTTCTACATAAATGGCTCGGATTAATTTCCGGGCTTATTGTTTTTATTATCAGTATTACCGGTTGTATTTTTTGTTTTCATGACGAAATAAAAGACATTACCCGAAAAGAATGGCGATTGGTAGAATCTCAGGACAAACCTTTTCTAATGCCTTCTATTTTACAGGAAAAGTCAAAAGAAATTCTTCCGGACTATAAACAATCAATGGTTTCTTTTTACGGGAAAAATAGATCTGCGATTGTTTACACATATTCTGATAACCAAAATCGATATCTCTACTTTAATCCCTACACAGGAAAATATTTAAAAACCGAAGATCCTGCAACTGATTTTTTCATCATTATCGAATATATTCATTTGTATTTACTCTTGCCGGATTATATAGGTAAACACATAATTGGTAGCGCAACTATCATTTTTATTTTATTACTGATTTCGGGAATTATCCAGTGGTGGCCAAAACGAAGAAGCGATATCAAACGAAGTTTTACCGTAAAATGGTCGGCAAAATGGCGTCGTGTAAATTATGACTGGCACAACACTTCCGGATTTTATATTGCCATAATCGCTGCTATTATTGCCATTACAGGTTTAACTTTTACTTATGAATGGGTTGGAGATGGCATTTATAAAACCTTCAATTTTGGTGGAGATAAAGCTTTAGAAACAAAAGCGCCTGTAATTGACACTACAAAATTTGCGACTAACAAACTTACTGCTGTCGATAGTGCTTTTGTTGCAACTATGAAACTACAACCTGAAGCCGAAATGATTTTTATAACTTACCCTCTGCAAAAAGGAGACTTAATTAATACCGGAGCGTATCCTCATACTTTACGATACGATCATCAAAGCAATTATTATTTTCATCCGGGTGATGGAAAATTAATCCAAAGTCAGCCTTTCGACAAAAAGAGTTTAGGCCTGCAAGTTGTCGAAATGAATTACGGAATACATACGGGACAAATTTTAGATTTACCGGGAAAAATTATTGCTTTTATTATCAGCTTAATTACCGCAGCTTTGCCTGTAACAGGTTTTGTAATTTGGTACGGACGAAGAAATAAATCCTGTAAAAAAATAAAGGCCTAAAAATTTAACCGCAAAGGACGCAAGTTTTTATCTTATCATTACAAACGCAAAGTTCGCCAAAGCTATAATTTATAAAGCTTTCCGAACTTTGCGCTTATATAAAATCTTATAAATAAAAAAACCGCTAACTAAAGCGGTTTTCTAAATTATTCGAAATAGTATTAATTTCTATTTGCTAATGCATTTTTCTGTAAGTTTTTAACTGAAGTGACTTTGCTGTTTTCGTAAGCAACCTCGCAAAGGTTTTTTTCAGTAAAGAAAATCCATTTTCCAGTTTTCAATCCGTCTGTGTATTCTCCTACGGCAACTTTATTTCCTTTTTCATCATAAGACACCCAAACACCATCTAATTTACCATCTTTAAAAAAGCCTTCTTGTTGTACCTGACCATTTTCATGATAATAAGTAGCTTTTACTTTGTTTCCAACAGCTTCTAATTCTGGTTTTATCTCTTGTGCAACTAAAATTCCAGAGAACAATATTGCAACTAAAATTACACACTTTTTCATATCTTGAGGTTTTAATGTTATCAAATCGTTATCAAATATAATTAATTATTTACATTAAAAAAACTTTTACTTAACAATTTGGTAACATTGGATTAAAGCTTAACATTGGAAATTTACCAAAAACAAAAAAACCAGTGCTGAAGCACTGGCTTTACTGGGTTTTTATAAAAAACACAAATTTACTATAACGTTATAAATTTGGTAAATAAATTACTTCAATAATGAGTCTAATTGCGTTTGAAGCTCTGGAGACGAAGGTCTTGCAGCATCTGCGCTTAAAACATTTCCTTTAGGATCAACGATAATAAATCTCGGAATTCCCGTTACACCATAACTTGTCACAAATTCAGATTCCCAATCTTTATCAGCAAATAATTGAATACCGCCTAAGTTTTTATCCCTTACAAATTTTTTCCATTTTTCATTGTCCTTTACCTTATCAATTGAAATACTCACGAACTCAATGTTTTTTCCGTGATATTTTTCTTCAATTTTTTGCAAGTAAGGTATCTCAGCTCTACAAGGCGCACACCATGTAGCCCAAAGATCAATGTAAACATATTTACCTTTTAGATCAGAAAGTTTTGTTTTTCCACCTTTGTAATTATCATAATCAAATTCAGGAGATGGTTTTCCGTTCAACTTATTTGCCTTAGAAGCTCTTTCATATTCCTGCGCTGCATATTGGTTAAAACTTTCAAAACTACCTTTTAAAGCGGTTTTAAATTCAGGATCAAAATTACCTTTTTCAACATTTTCAATATCTGTTTTTTTCTTTGCTTCTAAAAGCGAGGTAAATTCTGCAGGTTCTTTAGCGAAAGCTTCTTTTTGAAATTGCTCGTCTTTTAAAGCTTGCTGAGCCATAAAATTACTCTCGTCTACACCTTTACCTTTATAGACAATTGTTTCATCAAACTCTTTAGCATTCATCGTTAAATTGATCTCTGAGTTTGGCTTTAAATACAAATTAGAAGACTCTGTACCATCAGAAAACATATAAAACCCTTTTGGAGCATCAAAATTGGCTGCAAAAACCTCTTTTTTATTAATTGGGATTACTTGTTTAAAATTATCCCTGCCTCTAATCACTAAAGTATCGCTATTTCTATTGGTAATTTTAGCCGTAAATTTAATTTGATTTTTGGTTTGACCTATAACATTCAAAGCGCTAAAAATCAACAGACCAGTAACAAAAAGTTTGTTCATATAAATTAAAGTTTGTTTTTAGTGATTCAAATCTAAAGAAATTACAGCTCCCAAATTTAAGAATTAACAAAATATTTCAAATTATTGAGCATCTAGTGATCACTTTACTACATTAATTTGAATTTTGTGTTTACTTTTGCAGTCTAAAATTTTGATCATGTATAGAAGTCATAATTGTGGCGAATTAAACGCCTCAAATATTAATACGGAAGTTACACTAGCGGGTTGGGTTCAAAAATCACGCGATAAAGGATTTATGAATTGGGTTGACTTACGCGACCGTTACGGAATTACACAACTTATTTTCGACGAAAGCCGTACTGATAAAACGGTTTTTGAACTGGCAAAAACGCTGGGTAGAGAATTTGTAATTCAGGTAAAAGGAACTGTAATTGAGCGTGAAGCTAAGAACAAAAATATTCCAACTGGTGAGATCGAAATTTTAGTTACTGAATTAACGATCTTAAATGCAGCATTAACACCTCCATTTACCATTGAAGATGAAACTGATGGTGGAGAAGATATCAGAATGAAATATCGTTATTTAGATATTCGTAGAAATCCTGTAAAAAACAGTTTGTTGTTCCGCCATAAAGTAGCGATGGAAGTTCGTAAATATTTATCTGATTTAGATTTTTGCGAAGTTGAGACCCCTTACTTAATCAAATCGACTCCTGAAGGAGCAAGAGATTTCGTTGTACCTAGCCGTATGAACGAAGGACAGTTTTATGCATTACCACAATCTCCTCAAACTTTCAAACAATTATTGATGGTGGGCGGAATGGATAAATATTTCCAGATTGTGAAATGTTTCCGTGACGAAGATTTGCGCGCTGACCGTCAGCCTGAGTTTACACAAATCGATTGCGAAATGGCATTTGTGGAGCAAGAAGACATTTTGAATGTTTTTGAAGGTCTGACAAGACATTTACTAAAAGAAATTAAAGGCATTGAAGTAGATAAATTCCCTAGAATTACTTACGACTATGCCATGAAAACATATGGAAATGACAAACCGGACATTCGTTTCGGGATGGAATTTGGTGAGTTAAACGAATTTGCGCAACATAAAGATTTCCCGGTATTCAATGCTGCTGAATTAGTTGTGGGAATTGCAGTTCCTGGAGCAGGAAATTATACCCGTAAAGAAATTGACGGATTGATTGACTGGGTAAAACGTCCGCAAGTTGGAGCATCAGGAATGGTGTACGCAAAATGCAATGACGACGGAACTTTTAAATCATCTGTAGATAAATTTTACGATCAGGACGATTTAGGACAATGGGCAAAAATTACAGGAGCAAAACCTGGCGATATGATTTTTGTGCTTTCAGGACCGGCTAACAAAACACGTGCTCAGCTTTCAGCACTTCGTATGGAACTGGCCACTCGTTTAGGATTGCGTAAACCGGAAGAATTTGCTCCGTTATGGGTTGTAGATTTCCCATTATTAGAACTTGATGAAGAAACGGGTCGTCACCACGCTATGCACCACCCTTTTACATCTCCAAAACCGGAAGACATGCAATTATTAGAAACTGAACCTGGAAAAGTTCGCGCTAATGCATATGATATGGTATTAAACGGAAATGAAATTGGAGGAGGATCTATTCGTATTCATGATAAAGCGACTCAACAATTAATGTTTAAATATTTAGGCTTTACCGAAGAAGAAGCAAAAGCACAATTTGGTTTCTTAATGGATGCTTTTCAGTTTGGTGCACCACCACACGGAGGTTTAGCATTTGGTCTTGACAGATTAGTAGCTATTTTAGGAGGACAGGAAACAATTAGAGATTTTATTGCTTTCCCTAAAAACAATTCAGGTCGCGATGTAATGATCGATGCACCTGCAAAAATCGATGATGCTCAATTAAAAGAATTACACATCAAAATTGATGCAATATAAATTCTCAGAATTTTAAAATTACAGATGGCAGCTATTAATTTTAGCTGCCATTTTTTTGGATTTTTTTCGTCTTTTAACCTAAAATTTGTAGCGCTATAAAGAGAGAATATGAGTAATTACAAGTATTCTGCCACATTTACACAGTTTTAAGGATCGGCTTGTGCATAATATAAGAAAAATTTGTAAACTATAAGCTACTTTTTTAACTTTTATTCTTACAATTAATGATTCTTAAATAAAATACTTCCATATCAAAATTGATGCAATATAAATAGCGAAAACACTGTGAATCAATAATTTTTACAAAAAATTAACACCTTATTGTCTTTTGTATGAATTTATATATTACATTTGCTTCATTATAAATTATTATTACAATTACAATGCGTACAGGTACAGTAAAATTTTTCAATGAATCTAAAGGTTATGGATTCATTACAGACGAAGAAACAGGAAAAGATATCTTCGTTCACGCTTCAGGAATTAACGCGGAAGAATTACGCGAAGGTGACCGTGTAAGCTACGAAGAAGAAGAAGGAAGAAAAGGGAAAGTTGCTGCTAAAGTAGCAGTAATCTAAGAAAAATATAGCAATTTATTTTTTTTGCCTCTGAATGGTTTAAAAACGTTTCGATTTATTTCGAAGCGTTTTTTTTTTGCTCAAATCTTAAAAAAACCTTAAAATAGGTTACTATTATTTATAATGAATAAAAATTACAAATATTCACCCTTTTCTAACACACTTAAATCCTTTTTTAGCTTGTGATTTACAGAGTTGAAAGTTATCTTTGTGGCTTATTCTTTAAGTAAAAAACCTAAGATTATGCAATCTGATCAATACAATTACATTCCTATTTTAATGCAGTTCATTTTGGCTGTTGGTTTTGTGGTAGGAACAATTATTATTTCCGGAAAATTAGGACCAAAAAGAAGCTCTGAAACCAAAGATAAAAACTTTGAGTGCGGTATCGAATCTGTTGGAAATGCCCGTATCCCTTTTTCAGTAAAATACTTCCTTGTGGCCATTTTGTTTGTATTGTTTGACGTAGAGGTAATTTTCCTTTATCCTTGGGCAGTAAACTTTAAAGAACTAGGAGTAGAAGGAATGCTAAAGATGATCGTATTCATGTCACTTCTTTTAGTGGGCTTTTTCTACATCATCAAGAAAAAAGCATTAGACTGGGAATAAAATGATTTTAGATTTTAGATTAGTGATTTTAGATTAGAACCGGTCCTTATCCGAAATAGATTTAGAATTACAATTTGAAATTTGATTTCCTCGAATTAATACACTGATTTAAAAAATTGATTTTAACTTTTACGATTTCCTAAATCTAAAATCTAAAATCAGAAATCTAAAATAAAATGAGCAATTCAAATGTAAATATGGTTGCACCACCAGAAGGGGTTGTAGGAGAAGGTTTCTTCGCTACAAAACTTAATGATGTTGTAGGTTTAGCAAGAGCCAATTCATTATGGCCATTGCCTTTCGCAACTTCATGCTGTGGTATCGAATTCATGGCTACAATGGCTTCACACTACGATTTAGCACGATTTGGTTCTGAGCGTGTGAGTTTTTCTCCTCGTCAGGCTGATATGTTGCTTGTTATGGGAACTATTTCTAAAAAAATGGCTCCTATTTTAAGACAGGTTTACGAACAAATGTCTGAACCACGCTGGGTAATTGCTGTTGGAGCTTGTGCTTCATCAGGAGGAATCTTTGATACGTATTCTGTCTTACAAGGAATTGACAAAGTAATTCCGGTTGACGTTTATGTACCGGGATGCCCGCCAAGACCAGAACAAATTGTTGATGGAGTAATGAGACTTCAGGAACTGGTAAAAAGCGAATCTGTTAGACGCAGAAGCTCTCCGGAATACCAAGAATTATTAGCTTCATATAATATTTCATAAGATGGCTTTAGAAAATACACTGATCCAGGATAAACTTACAGAAACATTTGATGCAAGTGTTTTTAACTTTCACGACGAAAGAGATGTTTTTACTTTAGAAACCAGCGCTGATAAAATCACAGCTTTGATTCTTTTCTTAAAAAACGATTCCGACCTTCGTTTTCACTTTTTAACTGATTTATGCGGAGTTCACTATCCGGACAATGAAACAGATCGTCAGTTTGCCATAGTATATCATTTACACAACTGGTACGAAAACAAAAGAATTAGAATAAAAGTATTCTTAAACGGTGAAAAACCAGAAATTAAAACCATTTCAAATATTTTCTTAAGTTCAAACTGGATGGAAAGAGAAACATACGACTTTTTCGGAATCAATTTTATTGGACATCCGCAATTGAAACGTATTTTGAATATGGATGAAATGGTGTCTTTCCCAATGCGAAAAGAATTCCCAATGGAAGACAGCGGAAGAACTGATAAAGATGACAGATTCTTTGGAAGAACAACAACAAATTGCTAAAAATAAATAATTCAACATTATAAAATGTCAGAACTATTATTACCACCAGAGCATCGTTATGCTAAAATAGTAAAGGATAAACTAAACGAAGACGGAAGCGAGCTTTCGGTACTGAATTTAGGCCCAACACACCCAGCCACTCACGGTATTTTTCAAAATATCCTGTTGATGGACGGTGAGAGAATTCTTGAAGCTGAACCAACTATTGGTTACATTCACAGAGCTTTTGAGAAAATCGCCGAAAATCGTCCTTTTTATCAAATCACACCTCTTACGGACCGTATGAACTATTGTTCCTCTCCTATCAATAATATGGGATGGTGGATGACTCTGGAGAAATTGCTCAATATTGAAGTTCCTAAACGCGCTCAGTATTTAAGAGTTATCGTAATGGAATTGGCTCGTATTACAGATCACTTAATTTGTAACTCAATCTTAGGTGTTGATACTGGCGCTTATACTGGTTTCTTATACGTTTTTCAATTTAGAGAAAAAGTTTACGAGATTTACGAAGAAATTTGTGGTGCTCGTTTAACAACAAATATGGGAAGAATTGGTGGTTTCGAAAGAGATTGGTCACCAGAAGCTTTCCGCAAATTAGATGTGTTTTTAAAAGAATTCCCTGTCGCATGGCAAGAATTTGAAAACTTATTCGAAAGAAACAGAATTTTCCTTGACAGAACCGTAGACGTAGGTGCAATCTCAGCAGAGCAAGCAATGGCTTACGGATTTACAGGTCCTAACTTACGTGCTGCCGGAGTTGATTACGATGTACGTGTAGCACACCCATATTCTTCTTACGAAGATTTCGATTTTATTGTTCCTGTTGGAAAATCAGGAGATACTTACGATCGTTTCTGTGTTCGTAATGCTGAAGTTCGTGAAAGTTTAAGCATTATTCGTCAGGCTTTGGATAAAATGCCAGCCGGAAACGAATACCATGCAGAAGTTCCTGATTACTACCTTCCTCCAAAAGAAGATGTTTACACTTCGATGGAATCTTTAATTTATCACTTTAAAATTGTCATGGGAGAAGTTCCTGTACCAGTTGCTGAAGTGTATCATGCAGTTGAAGGTGGAAACGGAGAATTAGGATTTTATTTAGTTACTGACGGAAGCAGAACTCCATATAGATTACATTTTAGAAGACCTTGTTTTATCTATTATCAGGCCTATCCTGAAATGATCAAAGGATCTTTACTTTCTGATGCGATTGTTATCTTATCAAGTTTAAATGTAATTGCAGGAGAATTAGACGCGTAAAAAAATTGTAGATTTCTGATTTTAGATTGCACTATTCCACATTTTAAAATTTAGATTGAAAATCTACACTTATATAGAATTGAAGAATTCAGATTGAAAAATCTAAAACTAAAACAAGATTGCAGAATATGGATTTATAAAGAAAAGATTGAAAAATCTAAAATCATAAATCTAAAATTAGAAGATTGCAGAATGAAGGTTATAGATCACAGATTGAAAAAATCTCAGATCTAAAATCTAAAATCCAAAATAAAAAATGGAACGTAAACATTACAAACAAGAAATAAATATGACCGAAGCATTGATTACCCGTATCAATGAATTGATCAGTCATTATCCTGAAGGCAAACAAAAATCAGCGTTGTTGCCTGTTTTGCATGAAGTGCAAGATGCGCATAACAACTGGCTTAGCATTGAATTGCAAGATAAAGTTGCCGAAATTCTTCAGATAAAACCAATTGAGGTATACGAAGTAGTTACATTTTATACCATGTTCAACCAAAAACCAATTGGAAAATACATGTTCGAGTTTTGCCAGACTTCTTGTTGTTGTTTAAATGGTGCCGAAAATTTAATGGATTATACTTCTGAGAAATTAGGCATTAAAATGGGAGAAACAACTCCGGACGGAATGTTTACCATTGCCGGTGTAGAATGTTTAGGTGCCTGCGGATATGCTCCAATGTTACAATTAGGCGATTTCTACAAAGAAAAATTGACAGAAGACAAGATAGATCAGTTAATCGCTGATTGTAAAGATGATAAAATAATATTACACGATAAATAAGATGTCACAAAAAATATTATTAGATAAAATCAATATTCCAGGAATTAAAACCTACGAAGTATATCGCCAAAATGGTGGTTATGCATCTGTAGAAAAAGCCCTAAAAACACTTACACCGGATGAAGTTACTGAAGAAGTAAAAAAATCAGGTCTTCGTGGTCGTGGAGGTGCAGGTTTCCCTGCCGGAATGAAATGGAGTTTTATTGATAAAAAATCTGGAAAACCAAGACACTTAGTTTGCAACGCCGACGAGTCTGAACCGGGAACTTTCAAAGATCGTTATTTGATGGAATTTATTCCTCACTTATTGATCGAAGGAATGATTACCTCAAGTTTTGCCTTAGGCGCTAACCTCTCATACATCTACATTCGTGGAGAATATATGTGGGTTTTCAAAATATTAGAAAGAGCCATCGCCGAAGCTAAAGCTGCCGGTTGGTTAGGAAAAAATATATTAGGTACTGGTTACGATTTAGAACTATATGTTCACTGTGGAGCTGGAGCTTATATTTGCGGAGAAGAAACTGCACTTATCGAGTCTCTTGAAGGTAAAAGAGGAAATCCTCGTATCAAACCACCTTTCCCTGCCGTTTCAGGTCTTTGGGCAAACCCAACGGTAGTAAACAATGTTGAAACTATCGCTACTGTGCCGTGGATCATCAATAATTCTGGTGATGATTATGCTAAAATTGGTATCGGTCGTTCAACAGGAACTAAATTAATCTCTGCTTCAGGACATATCAAAAACCCAGGAGTTTATGAAATTGAATTAGGATTATCCGTTGATGAATTCATGAATTCTGACGAGTATTTAGGAGGAATGTCTTCAAGCCGTCCTTTGAAAGCATTTGTACCAGGAGGATCTTCAGTGCCAATTTTACCGGCTGAACTAATTTTTAAAACAGCAAACGGAGAAGACAGATTAATGTCTTACGAATCTTTGAGTGATGGTGGTTTTGCTACCGGATCTATGTTAGGTTCAGGAGGATTTATTGTTTACAATGACACTTCTTGTATCGTAAGAAACACCTGGAATTTTTCTCGTTTCTATCACCACGAATCCTGCGGACAATGTACTCCTTGTCGTGAAGGAACTGGATGGTTAGAAAAAATATTATGGAGAATCGAAAACGGCCAAGGCCGTGAAGAGGATATCGAATTATTGTGGAGTATTCAAAGTAAAATCGAGGGTAATACGATTTGTCCGCTTGGAGATGCAGCAGCATGGCCAGTAGCAGCGGCGATTCGTCACTTTAGAGATGAATTTGAATATCACGTTCGTTTCCCTGAAAAAATAAAAAACAGAGATCACTTTGTAGCCGAACCTTTTTCGCAAGTAAAACATTTAGTAGGCAAACAAACAGTTTAAAAATAGTTTCAAGTTTCAATCTTTTTTAGTTTCAAGTACAACAACCTGAAACTTTAAACCTGAAACTAAAAAAACAAAACAAAGATGAAAGTAACCATAGACGGTCAAAGTATAGACGTAGAGCCAGGAACAACGATCCTGCAGGCTGCACGTATGATTGGTGGAGATTTGGTTCCGCCAGCCATGTGCTATTACTCAAAATTAAAAGGCAGCGGCGGAAAATGTCGTTGTTGTTTAGTTGAAGTTTCTAAAGGAAGTGAGGCTGACCCAAGACCAATGCCAAAATTAATGGCATCTTGTGTAACAGGATGTATGGACGGAATGGAAGTAAACAGTAAATCGTCGGCTCGTGTAACTGAGGCACGTAAATCTGTAACTGAATTTCTATTGATCAATCACCCGTTAGATTGCCCAATTTGTGATCAGGCTGGTGAATGTGATCTTCAAAACTTAAGTTTTGAGCACGGAAATCCGAAATCACGTTTTATTGAAGAAAAAAGAACATTTGAGCCAGAAGATATTGGCCCACATATTCAACTACATATGAACCGTTGTATCTTATGTCAAAGATGTGTACAAGTGGCAGATCAATTGACAGATAACAGAGTTCACGGAGTATTAGATCGTGGTGATCACGCTAATATTTCTACCGGAATTTCCAAAGCAATCGACAACGAGTTTTCTGGAAACATGATCGACGTTTGCCCGGTTGGAGCTTTAACAGATAAAACTTTCCGTTTTAAATCAAGGGTTTGGTTCAACAAACCTTTCAACGCTCATAGAGAATGCACAACTCCGGGATGTTGTGGTAAAACAACTGTATGGATGTTTGGAGGAGAAATTCAACGTGTAACTGGTCGTAAAGACGAGTATCATGAAGTAGAAGAATTCATCTGCAACAGCTGTCGTTTTGATCATAAAAACGTGAATGACTGGGTTATTGAAGGTCCAAGAGAATTTGAAAAAGATTCTGTTATCAACCAAAATAATTACACTCAAAAATTAGAGAAAGTTGAAATTGATACTGAAAAGAATATTCTTTTAGGTAGAGATGCCGATCGTAAAAAAATTAGTATGGCCGCAATTCCATTAACAACTAATGATAAAAAATCTTAAGAAATGGAAAGTGCATTTATTATAGAAAAAAGTGTTGTTATTATTGTCGTTTTCGCGATAACTATGATTATGGCAATGTATTCTACCTGGGCTGAACGTAAAGTTGCAGCTTTTCTACAAGATCGTGTGGGGCCTAACCGTGCAGGATGGGGTGGTTTATTACAACCTCTTGCAGATGGTATGAAATTATTCTCGAAAGAAGAGTTTTTCCCAAATACACCAAACAAATTTTTATTTGTTGTAGGACCTGCAATTGCCATGAGTACTGCCTTAATGACAAGTGCTGTTATTCCCTGGGGAGACAAATTGCATGTTTTTGGCCGCGATGTAGTTTTACAGGCAACTGATATTAATATTGGTATATTATACATTTTTGGGGTACTTTCAGTAGGAGTTTACGGTATCATGATTGGGGGATGGGCTTCGAACAATAAATTCTCATTAATGGGAGCTATTCGTGCAGCATCTCAAATGGTTTCGTATGAAGTTGCTATGGGATTATCAATAATTGCATTGTTGATGATGACCGGAACTTTAAGCTTAAAAACGATTTCTGAGCAACAAGCCGGAATGAACTGGAATGTATTTTATCAGCCTTTATCATTCTTAATTTTCCTAATCTGTTCGTTTGCAGAAACTAACAGAACTCCTTTTGACTTAGCAGAATGTGAAAACGAATTAATTGGAGGTTACCATACAGAATATTCATCGATGAAAATGGGATTCTATTTATTTGCTGAATATGCCAGTATGTTTATCTCTGCTACAATTATTTCTGTTTTGTTCTTTGGCGGATACAATTACCCTGGAATGCAATGGATGGTAGAAAATGTAGGTGTCAATACAGCTAATTTACTTGGAATTGCAGCATTGTTTGCAAAATTATGTTTCTTCATATTTTTCTATATGTGGGTACGCTGGACAATTCCGAGATTTAGATATGACCAATTAATGAATCTGGGCTGGAGAATTTTAATTCCACTTTCGATCATTAATATCATGATTACAGGTGTTGTAATATTAAGACACGATATTGCAGCCGCTTTAGGATTCTAAGAACCATAGTACCTAGACCCGATAGAAGCGGCATCCTTTAATTTTTTTCTTTAAAAAATTAAAGATATAGCGGATAGCGGGATTAGCTTCAAATAATAATAAAATAGATTTGATTTGTTTCATACAAATAGTAAATCGTAAATCATACATTAAAAAATGTCAATAGAAACTATATCATTATCCGGTAGAAAAAAGATGGTCTCTAATAAAGAGATGACTTTTTTAGAGCGAATGTATCTTGTGGCGATTGTCAAAGGATTGTTTATCACACTTAAACACTTATTCAGAAAAAAAGTGACGATTCACTATCCTGAACAAGTGCGTGAAATGAGTCCGGTTTATCGCGGTCAGCACCAGTTGAAACGTGATGAGCAAGGTCGTGAAAACTGTACCGCTTGCGGATTATGTGCCTTATCATGCCCCGCAGAAGCGATCACAATGAAAGCGGCTGAACGTAAAGCTGATGAAAAACATTTGTACAGAGAAGAAAAATATGCTTCGATCTACGAGATCAATATGTTACGTTGTATTTTTTGTGGTTTATGTGAAGAAGCCTGTCCAAAAGATGCTATTTATTTGACTACTTCGAAAGTATTGGTTCCTTCTAGCTATGAAAGAGAAGATTTCATTTTTGGAAAAGACAGATTAGTAATGCCTCTTGATGTGGCGATCAAAAATGCTCAACTTAATAATGCTAACTAAATGATACATATTCCTGATTTTGCACACGCAACAACTGTACAAATTATATTTTGTTTCTTAGCGTTTATTACGGTGATTACCGCATTTTTGACCATTTTTAGCAGAAACCCAATTCACAGTGCTATCTACTTAGTAATTTGTTTCTTCTCGATTGCAGGTCACTATTTATTATTAAATGCTCAGTTTTTGGCTATTGTACATATTATAGTCTACTCTGGAGCAATCATGATTTTATTCCTGTTTACGATCATGTTGATGAACCTGAACGAACAACGGGAAGTACACAGACCTAGAATTACACGTTTAGGCGCGATTGTTTCTTTTTGCTTGATTTGCATTGTATTAATTGCAATTTTCATCAACTCTAAGCCAATTGTTGAGTACGACCCATCTAATGGAGAAGATTTCCAATCGATTAAAGTATTGGGTAAAATATTATTGAACGAATATATGGTTCCGTTTGAATTTGCTTCGATCTTGCTTTTAGTAGCAATGATTGGAACTGTACTATTGTCTAAAAAAGAAAAATTAAATAAATAATGGGTAATATATTAAATCAAATAGGTATTGAAAACTACATTTTTTTAAGTGTTGTACTTTTCTGTATTGGTATTTTTGGTGTATTGTACAGACGAAATGCTATTATCGTTTTCATGTCTATCGAAATCATGTTAAATGCTGTTAACCTTTTATTTGTTGCTTTTTCAACTTATCATCAAGATGCACAAGGACAAGTCTTTGTATTCTTCTCGATGGCAGTTGCTGCGGCAGAAGTTGCAGTTGGATTGGCTATTTTAGTTTCGATCTTTAGAAATTTAGGTTCGATTAGTATCGATAATTTAAAAAATTTAAAAGGATAAATAGAAATGGATACCAATTTAGCTTTACTTTTAGTTTTATCTCCTTTTTTAGGATTTTTAATCAATGTTTTCTTTGGCAAGAGCTTAGGGAAAACAGTTTCAGGAATCATTGGGACTGCTACTGTAGTAGTTTCTTTTGCTGTGACACTTTTCTTTTTCAATCAAATCAGCCAAACCAAACAAGCCCTTCAGGTTACTTTATTTGACTGGATTGAAATTAGCAACATAAAAATTAATCTTGGATTTTTATTAGATCAATTATCATTACTTTGGTTGCTTTTTGTAACCGGTATTGGATCATTGATTCACTTATACTCTATCAGCTATATGCACGACGATGAGAATATGCACAAGTTTTTTGCATATTTGAATCTGTTTGTATTCTTCATGATTACACTTGTAATTGGAAGTAACTTATTAGTTCTATTTATTGGTTGGGAAGGTGTTGGACTTTGCTCGTACTTATTAATTGGATTTTGGCATAAAAACCAGGATTACAATGATGCTGCGAAAAAAGCTTTCATCATGAACAGAATTGGAGATTTAGGTCTTTTAATCGGAATGTTCATTCTTGGTTCGATGTTCTCGACTTTAGATTATGCAACTTTAAAAACTGCAATTGCCGGAGCAACAAACTTAGATACTACTTTGCTTTCATTAGCTGCTTTGTGTTTATTTATTGGAGCTTGTGGTAAATCGGCACAAATTCCATTATATACCTGGTTACCTGATGCGATGGCTGGACCAACTCCGGTTTCTGCATTGATTCACGCTGCAACAATGGTTACAGCTGGTATCTTTATGATCACCAGATTAAACTTTATTTTTGATTTAGCACCGGATGTTCAAACCGTTATTGCTGTTATTGGAGCTATTACTTCATTAGTCGCTGCAACAATTGGTTTAGTTCAGACCGATATCAAAAAAGTATTGGCTTACTCTACCGTTTCTCAGTTAGGTTTAATGTTTTTAGCCTTAGGATTTGGTGCTTATGAAGTAGCTGTTTTTCACGTCATAACGCACGCTTTCTTTAAAGCTTGTTTGTTCTTAGGATCAGGATCTGTTATTCACGGTTTACACGGAGAACAGGATATGCGTAAAATGGGTGGTTTGCGTAAAGCAATGCCTATCACTTTCTGGACAATGTTGATTTCATCATTAGCTATTTCAGGGGTTCCATTTTTCTCAGGTTTCTTCTCTAAAGATGAAATTTTATTGACTGCTTTCGAACATAGTAAAGCGCTTTATGCTATTGGATCTATTGCTTCTATCATGACAGCATTTTATATGTTCAGATTGATGTTCCTTACTTTCTTTAAAGATTTTAGAGGAACCGAAGAGCAAAAACATCATTTACACGAAAGTGACGGATTGATTACTTTCCCTTTAATCATTTTAGCAATTCTGGCTACTTTTGGCGGTCTTATCAGCTTGCCTGGAAATAGCTGGCTGAATGAATATTTGGCTCCGCTTTTCACGAAAGTGGCAGGAGAAGAACATCATTTAGGCACAACAGAATATACCTTAATGGGTGTGGCTGTTTTAGGCGGATTATTAGGTATTTTGATTGCTTACATGAAATACTTCAAACAAGATAATGTTCCAGAAGCAGATGAAAACATTACAGGTTTCACCAAAGTTTTATACAACAAATATTATGTAGACGAAGCTTACGACGCTATATTTGTGCGCTCTATTAACGGATTATCAAGATTTTTCAGAGACTATATAGAGACTGGTTTATCTGCTCTTGTTTTTGGATTAGGAAAAGTAACGAATGAACTTGCTTTTCAGGGTAAAAAATTACAAAACGGAAGTATCGGATTATATCTTTTTGCCTTTGTTTTGGGTCTTTGCGCCATTGTTTCCTATATATTTTTAGCTAAATAATTTTACAACTATGAACGTTTCTCTTATATTAATTATTCTTCTAATTGGTGCATTTGTCACTTATTTTGCTGGCGACAAACTAGCATCTAAAGTAGCTTTGTTCTTTAGTTTGGCGGCTTTAGGTTGTTCAATTGTATTGCTAAATCATTTTTATGCAGGCGAAAATATCAGTTTAATAAACTCCTGGATTACAAAACCTAATATTTCATTTGCTCTAAATGCGGATGGATTAGGAATTGCAATGTTATTATTGACTGTTGCTTTGACACCAATCATTATATTCTCTTCTTTTGGGAATGAATATAAAAATGCAAAAGGTTTTTACGCTTTAATCTTATTTATGGCTTTTGCTATGACAGGAACTTTCCTTGCAGCAGATGGTCTTTTATATTATATCTTTTGGGAATTAGCACTTATTCCTATTTACTTTATTGCGCTTATTTGGGGTAACGGTGATGCCGAAGAACGCAGAAAAGCAGTGGTTAAATTCTTTATTTACACACTTGCAGGTTCATTGTTCATGTTAATTGCTTTTATCTATTTATATCAAAAAGCAGGAAGCTTCTTAATCGAAGATTTATACAAATTAAATCTATCGGCTAGTGAACAACTTTGGATATTCTTAGCTTTCTTCCTGGCTTATGCTATTAAAATCCCGATTATTCCTTTCCATACATGGCAGGCAAATGTGTACCAAAAAGCGCCAACTGTTGGAACAATGCTTTTATCTGGTATCATGCTAAAAATGGGATTATACAGTGTTATTCGTTGGCAATTGCCAATTGCACCATTGGCTGCAAAAGAGTACATGAATATTTTCATCGCTTTAGGAATTGCTGGTGTTATTTACGGATCAATCGTAGCTTTAAGACAAAGAGATTTAAAGAAATTATTGGCTTATTCTTCATTAGCACACGTTGGATTAATTGCTGCAGGAACGTACACTTTAACTATTGATGGTTTACGCGGAGCTGTTCTACAAATGATTGCTCACGGTTTTGTTGTAGTAGGATTGTTCTTTGCCGCCGAAGTTATCTTTAGAAGATTCGAAACCAGAGAAATTAATGAATTGGGTGGTATTCGTACTCAATCTCCAAAATTTACTTCTATGTTTTTAATTTTGGTATTGGCTTCAGTAGCTTTACCAGGTACTTTTAATTTCGTTGGAGAGTTTACTGTTTTGTATAGTCTTTCTCAAATTAATATTTGGTTTGCTGTTTTAGGCGGAACCACTATTATTTTAGGAGCTTATTATATGCTTAAAATGTTTCAAAATGTAATGTTAGGTGAAACCAATACTAAAACTTTTGCAGATGTTTCTGTTAATGAAGGAATTTCATTTGTAGTAATTATTGCGGTTTTAATATTATTCGGATTTTATCCAAAACCAATTACAGACTTGATTACACCTAGTTTAGAAACGATTCTAAACGTTATCAATAAAAATTAATATTTTAAATAAAAATAAATTAGGGCATCATTAGTTTGAGATTTCCTAAATCAAAAAAACAAAAATGAATACATTAATAGCTATAACAGGATTGGGTATTTTCTGCCTATTGTTTGAAATTCTTAATTTAAGAAAGGCCATCGTTCCTATTACCATTATTGGTTTGTTGGGCGTTTTGGCCCTTAACTATTACGAATTTGGATCAACAGCAAGTTACTATAATAATATGATTACGGTGAGTAAGTTCTCTACCACGTTTTCATCATTGTTTATTATTCTAACTATTTTCTTAGTAGCATTAAGTCATAATTTTTACGAAAATCATCCAACAAAAATCTCTGATTTTGTTGCTATCAAAATCTTTTTATTGGCTGGAGGAGTTGCTATGGTTTCTTTTGGAAACTTAGCGATGTTTTTCTTAGGAATCGAAATTTTATCCATTGCGCTTTATGTATTGGCAGCAAGTGAAAGATTAAATCTAAAAAGTAACGAAGCAGGTATGAAATACTTTTTGATGGGATCTTTTGCATCAGGAATTATCTTATTCGGAATCTGTTTGATTTACGGAGCAATGGGAAGTTTTGATGTTGCAGAAATTCATGAAAGCTCTTTATCTGCCGAATTGCCAATCTGGTTTCCAATTGGTATGATCTTAATGATTATTGGTATGTTGTTTAAAGTTGCTGCAGTTCCTTTTCATTTCTGGGCTCCGGATGTTTACGAAGGATCTCCTGCTTTAACTACTGCTTTAATGAGTACTTTGGCTAAAGTTGTGGCGATTGCAACTCTTTATAAATTGGTTTCGGCATTGAATTTTGTTCCGTCTTTAGACAATCAGGATCTTTTAGGAACATTTGAAACTATCGTAGTGATCATTTCAATTGCTTCTATGACTGTTGGTAATATAATGGCATTACGTCAGGTAAATGTAAAACGTATGCTGGCATTCTCAGGAATTTCTCATGCAGGTTTTATGTTGATGACTTTATTAACGGTTGCAACATCAGCAGGTGTTTTATTATATTATACTGCTGCTTATGCATTGGCCGGAATTGCTGCTTTTAGCGTAATCTTATATGTTTGCAAAAATCAGGACAATGAAGATATTACGAATTTTCATGGTTTAGGAAAAACAAATCCATTGTTAGCGGCAATACTTACAGGTTCATTGTTGTCTATGGCCGGTATTCCTATTTTCTCTGGATTTTTTGCTAAATTATTTTTATTCAATCAAACTATCGAGGCTGGATATATTGCTTTAGTAATCGTTGCTGTTATCAACTCTATTATTAGTGTTGGGTATTATTTCAAATTAATATTAGCTATGTATTCTAAAGAGCCAAACCAGGAACGTACCGGAAAACCTTTCCTTATTTATGCAGTTGCTGTAATTTCGATTACTTTAAATATTGTTTTAGGTTTGTTTCCATCATTAGTTTTAGATTTATTGAACTAAAAATTCAATCAAAATATAAAGAAATCCATTCGTTTTCACGAATGGATTTTTTATTTCAGGGACATTCTATTTCAGAAGAGAAATTCATGTTAAAAATTTAACTTAAACAATACGAGCTTCAAAAAAACTCCATATATTTGGGTTCATTTAAATGTATTAGAAATATGAACTTCAACTCAAAAAACCCATTTTTAAGCAACAAGCGTTTTTCATCAAATGCTGTTTCAAAAGCTGAAGAAGTACACCAAGCTCAAATTATTGATTACAATCAGGAAATGACTTTGTCAGGTACTATCAATAAAACAGCTATTTTATTTTTAATATTATGCGGATCTGCAATGGTAACATGGTGGATGGCATTTAACGGAATGAATGCATTATTACCTGCAATTGGCGGAGCAATAATAGGTTTTATTTTGGTTTTAGTTTCAGTATTCAAACCTCACCTTTCTCCATATTTGGCTCCGGGTTATGCCCTATTTGAAGGTCTATTTATTGGAGGAATTTCTGCGATTTTTGAAGCTAAATATCCGGGAATTGTAATTAATGCGGTTAGCGCTACATTAGTCACCTTTTTAGTTTGCTTAGGTTTATATAAATTTAAAATTGTAAAAGTTACGGAGCAATTTAAGTCAGTAGTTATTGCTGCTACTTTAGCAATTGCGACTTATTATTTGATTTCATGGATAGCTTCATTGATTTTCAACTTCACTCCTGTTCATTACGGAAACGGAATGATGAGTATTGGAATTAGCGTTTTTGTTATTATTATCGCTGCTTTGAACTTATTCTTAGACTTTGATCAAATTGAAAAAGGTGTTCAGGAAAGAATGCCAAAATTCATGGAATGGTATGGCGCTATGGGATTAATGATCACTTTAGTTTGGTTATACATCGAATTCTTAAGATTATTATCGAAATTATCAAGTAAAGATTAATTCTTTCTATACTATAAATACAAAGCCTTTTTGATTTCTCAAAAAGGCTTTTTTTTATGATCTAATATTTCCATCCTCCTAAATTTTATAGATCGTTTTCTATTCCTTTTGGCAAGTAACTGTTGGTTTCAATTATGTAATAATTTTACTTTTTACTTCAATTTTTCAATTGGATCAATAGCCTGTAATTCATCTATTACAAAAATTAAAAAATCTGCTTTTTAGACTTTTCAAAATAAATAATTGCATCATTTTTTTGTATCAAATATCTTCATCATTTTTTGATTTAAAAGCCAATTTTAAGTCAAAAACATGAAAGCTTTATTTTAAATTGTAGCTTTTTACTTATTTAATCTGTATCCTATCCAAATAAAATTAGATACAATATTTTTATGCGATTTTGTTGTATTCTGTCTTTGTATAGATTTACAAAATTCAATAAAAACACTCCCTGACAAGCTATTTTACAATTATGTAATAAATTGCATTTAGTGTAATTTATTACATAATAACTATTAAAAGCAAATATTTTTATGTTTTATGTTTTTTTATAGCTAATTAATTACACATTTAAAAAAATAAATATACTTTTGTGTAATCGATTACAATTATTAAAATAGTTTCGATACCCAAAAAACCACAAAAACTTTATTAACAAAAAAACCACGATTATGAAAAAAAACCTACTTATCCTGACGCTCTTTCTTGTCAGTATTCAAACATGGGCGCAACAAGTTCAGATTAACGAAGCTTCTGGCTGGTTAGAATCTGTTTTTATAAAATGGCAACCTGTAAGTAATGCCCAAACGTATAATGTTTACTACACCGGAAATGGTTTAGTCGACAAAAAAATAGACGACCAGCTTATTAGAAGTTATGGTTCGTATTTTCGCGCTGATATTCCAGGTCTAAAAGCCGGAACGTATACTGTAAAAGTAAAACCGGTAATAGCAGGAACTGAAGGAACAGGTTCAACAACAAGTAATCTAACTGTTTTAGCACATGACCGTAATGGTTTTGCATTTGACGGAGGACGCATTCCGGGCGGTTACAATGCTGATGGAACTCCAAAAGCCGGTGCGGTAATTCTTTACATTACTCAAAATACTAAAAATACGATATCTATGGACATCACCGGTGCAAGTTCTAATCCGTGTGTGGGCTTACAGAATATTTTATACGCGATTAAAAAAGGAAAGGATACACGTCCGTTTATTATTCGATTGATCGGAAATATCACTGATATGACCGTGATGGAAGGCGGAGATGTTGTAATTGAAAACTCAAACAACGCTTCCAGCTATCTTACTCTCGAAGGGGTCGGAACAGATGCTGTTGCAAATGGTTGGGGAGTTCGTCTTAAATCTGCCTCTAATATTGAAATTAGCAATATAGGTGTTATGAATTGCAATAGTACTGCCGGCGATAATATTGGAATGCAGCAAGATAATGATCACGTTTGGGTTCATAATTGCGATTTATTTTACGGAAATGCGGGCAGCGATGCTGATCAGATAAAAGGAGACGGGGCATTAGACAATAAAACTTCGACTTATATTACACTGGCTTACAATCACTTTTGGGATAGTGGCAAAGCAAGTCTTTTAGGATTAAGTGAAGGTACTACAAGCGGTTTGTATATTACCTATCATCATAACTGGTTTGACCACTCTGATTCACGTCATCCACGCGTTCGTTATTATTCGGCGCACATTTATAATAATTATTTTGATGGAGTTTCAAAATACGGATCAGGCTCTACTTTAGGTTCTTCTTTATTTGTTGAAGGAAATTATTATAGAAATAGCAAATACCCAATGTTGACCTCTTTACAGGGAAGTGATATCTGGGACGAAGCCAATCAGGTAAATAATGCCGGAACTATGGGAACATTTTCAGGCGAAGCGGGAGGTTCAATCAAAGCATTCAACAATACTTTCGACGCAGATATTGCTACAAATAATATGCGGTTTGTAGCTTATGGCGATACAAATCCTTTATACAACATTTCAGGAAAAACAAGCTCTACCACAGACTTCGATGCTTATGTAGCAACAACAAGAGGTGAAATTGTAAGCAGCAACGTAAAGTCTAAATCTGGAGCAAATACTTATAATAACTTTGATACCAACGCAGCTTTTTATGTAAAAAACTTAGTAATAGATCAACCTGCAGTTGCAAAATCAAAAACAACACAATATGCCGGAAGAGTTTCCGGAGGAGATCTAAAATGGACATTTGATAATAGTGTAGACGACAAATCGTCTCTGGTAATTACAGCATTAAAATCTGCACTTACCAATTATACGGGACCATTAGTAGCTGTGCAAGGCGAAGGAACTCCGCCCGCGAACCCTCAAACCCTTACTTCGACAACAAACAATAATCAAACCGTAACAAGCGGAACAGCTATAAGTTCTATTGTTTTTACCTGGGGAGGAAGCGCGACAGATGCAACATTAACGGGATTACCGGCATCGGGAATTAGTTTTGTAAAAAACATAACCGCTAAAACTATTACTATTACAGGAACTCCTACAGCCACGTTATCTTATTCTATTGCTACAATAGGAACAGGAACAGCTGCTACTGGATCAGGCACAATTACTGTTTCGGCAGCAAATGGTCAAACTCTTACTTCTACAGCTAATAACAACCAAACTGTAGCAAGCGGAACAGCCATTGCTTCGATTGTCTTTACCTGGGGAGGCAATGCAACAGACGCAACAGTAACAGGATTACCAGCATCGGGAATTACTTTTGTAAAAAATACTTCGGCAAAAACGATCACTATTTCCGGAACTCCAACAGCTACAGTTTCATATTCTATTGCTACAATCGGAACAGGAACACCCGCTACAGGATCAGGAACAATCACGGTAACAACAAACAATCCGGGTAATAATCAAATTCACAATTTTACCACTTCTGGAAAAACAAGTTCGTTCTACACTATTACCGGAAACATGAATTCTACGCCCGGGTCTGTAACCTATAACGGATTGACTTTGACTGAACGTTTAAAAATCGAATCAAGTACGACGATTACTTACTCCACAACAAGCGCTTCGACATTAACTTTGGTTTTTGATTCGAACTTTACAGGAACAGTTAAAATAGATAATGTTTCTTATACTGCTTCTGCAGGAATAGTTACGGCTTCAATTGCTTCGGGTTCACACACCATCTCAAAAGGATCTGTGGCTAACTTATTCTATATAAGCACTGAATATTCGGGAAGTACTTTACGAACAGCAAATTTTGAAGCAACACAAACAGTAGAAATTGCAAAACCGGTATTATATCCTAATCCTGTTACTAATACATTATCGATCTCGATTGCTACACAAAATATAGAAAAAGTTTTGATCTATAATATTTCAGGCATGTTAGTAAAAACCGCCGATAAAAATCTGGAAAATATAGATGTTAATCATCTGGTTCCGGGAACTTACTTATTGAAAATAAATACTACAGATGGTTCATTTAATTACACAGTTTTAAAGAAATAACCTCTAACCTAAAAAGCAAAAGGCTTCCAAAAATATTGGAAGCCATTTTTATATAATATTCTTACAATAAAATTCTACAAATCAAATTTGATTCCTTGTGCCAAAGGTAAACTTGTTGTATAATTGATTGTATTGGTCTGACGGCGCATATAAATTTTCCAGGCATCAGATCCTGATTCACGTCCGCCTCCGGTTTCTTTTTCACCACCAAAAGCACCACCAATTTCAGCTCCTGAAGTTCCGATGTTTACGTTTGCAATTCCGCAATCTGAACCTACTACTGATAAAAATCTTTCGGCTTCACGTAAATTATTCGTCATAATTGCCGATGATAACCCTTGCCCCACTCCATTTTGAATTTCGATAGCATTATCAACGTCACCTGAATATTTAATTAAATATAAAACCGGAGCAAATGTTTCGTGCTGTACAATAGCGTAAGAATTTTGAGCTTCGGCAATTGCAGGTTTTACATAACAGCCGCTTTCATAACCTTCACCGGAAAGCACTCCGCCTTCCACCAAAATTTTTCCGCCTTCGGCTACAACTTTGTTCAAAGCGACAGCATACATTTCAACAGCATGAGTATCAATTAGTGGTCCAACGTGATTGTTTTCGTCAAGCGGATTTCCTATTCGCAATTGTTTATACGCTGCTACCAAAGCGTCTTTTACTTTATCATAAATACTTTCGTGAATGATCAGTCGGCGTGTAGATGTACAACGTTGTCCGGCAGTTCCTACCGCACCAAAAACAGCACCAATAACGGTCATTTTGATATCGGCATCAGGAGTAACAATGATCGCATTATTTCCTCCAAGTTCTAATAATGATTTCCCTAAACGTCCCGCAACAGCTTGTGCAACGATTTTTCCCATTCTGGTAGAACCAGTAGCAGAAACTAACGGAATACGGGTATCAGCCGTCATTAATTCTCCTATTTTATAATCGCCATTAATCAAACAAGAAATTCCTTCCGGCAAATTGTTTTCTTTAATAACTTGTGCGATGATGTTTTGACAGGCAATTCCGCAAAGTGGTGTTTTTTCAGAAGGCTTCCAAACACAAACATCGCCAGAAATCCATGCCAGCGCCGTATTCCAGGACCAAACTGCAACCGGAAAGTTGAATGCCGAAATAATCCCGACAACTCCTAATGAATGATATTGCTCGTACATACGATGTCCAGGTCTTTCAGAATGCATCGTTAATCCGTGAAGCTGACGAGATAATCCCACTGCAAAATCGCAGATATCAATCATTTCCTGCACTTCCCCATATCCTTCCTGTAATGATTTTCCCATTTCGTAAGAAACCAATTTACCTAGAGCCTCTTTATTTTCACGTAACTTTTGCCCAAACTGACGAACAATTTCTCCACGTTGTGGCGCAGGAATCAAACGGAAAGTTTTAAAAGCTTCTGTTGCTGCCTGCATTACTTTTTCGTAATCCTCAGGTGTCGACATTTTTACTGAAGCAATTAGTTTACCATCTACCGGTGAAAAACTATCCAGAATTTCTCCCGAAGAAAAGTTTTGTACTCCTGTTGATGTTCCTTCATTGATCAGTTTGATGCCCAATTTTTCCAGAGCCTCATTCATTCCAAATTGCGATGCTATTGTTGTCATTGTAACTTTTTTAGTTAAAATTGTTATATTTTTATGTAAAGATATTATTTCGAGTTGAATTTCAACCGAAGCAAGTTGTTAAAATCAAGTAAATTTAGGATTAATAAAACTCAATTAGAGAAATATTCTACAATTTATTCGCCTTAATTCAGGAACTTTGCAGGAACAAAATTATTTAAATATGTCTGTTTTCAATCGCCTTTTGATTTGTTTCGTTTTAATTTCTGTAAATGCATTTTCTCAAAAAGAACAAAAATCTGCTTTTCAGGTTGTTCCGTTAGGAATAAAAGGTGGTATCGACGAAAAAAATCTTTCGGCTTATTTAGTGGCTCCAACAAATAAGAATGATTTTATTGCTTTGGATGCTGGAACTATAAATGCGGGAATCGAAAAAGCAATTGAAAACAACGTTTTTAAAGTTTCGACAAGCGAGGTTTTACGTAAGTATATTAAAGGATATTTTATTTCGCACGCACATTTAGATCACCTTTCGGGATTGATTATTAACTCTCCTGCCGATTCTTCGAAAACAGTTTATGCCACTGAAAAATGTATGGAGATGATGGAGAATCATTATTTTAATGATGAAACCTGGGCCAATTTTGGTGATAAAGGTCCCGGAACTCCATTGAAAAAATATCATTTTCAGACTCTGAATATAGGAGAAGAAACTCCAATTACCAATACAACTATGACGGTAAAAGCATTTCCGTTAAGTCATGTGAATCCGTTTGAAAGTACTGCTTTCCTTGTTAGAAATGGAGCATCTTATATGCTTTATTTAGGAGATACGGGACCAGATGCTGTAGAAAAAAGCGATAAACTTAAATCACTTTGGACAGCGATTGCTCCTCTTGTAAAAAGCAAACAATTGAAAGGAATTTTTATTGAAGTTTCGTTCCCCAATGAGCAACCGGATCAATTCTTGTTCGGGCATTTAACGCCAAATTATTTGATGAAAGAACTTCATACTTTAGAAAATTTGTCAGGAAAAGGAACTTTAAAAGGTTTCAATATTATTGTTACACATTTGAAACCGCCAACCAAAAACATCATCAAACTTAAAGAACAATTGCAAAAGCAAAATGACTTAGGGTTTAAGATTATTTATCCTGAACAAGGGAAAAAGTTTGAGTTGTAAAAAATTCCCGTTACAACATGAAATTCGATCGTAGTCAATACTTTCGTATATGTTTTATACTATCCAATATTTCTAAAAACATATCAAGCATCACATAATTGTAAACAGGAGACTTTGATGATTTGACAAGTCAAAGCTAGCTTATTAAGTTTTATTTAGAAGTATTATTTTGTAATATATCCAATGTCTGAGAAGAATTTCTTCCACTTAATGGATCAATAGACTCAAAATTAAAATAAGATTTTACAACTGTCATTATTCTTTTATTTTTAACTATTTCGTTGAAATTTAGAAATTTCATTCGCTGATATTCTTCTCTCGGAACCATTAAAAATTCAACATAGAAGTATTCAATATTAAAATTATCCTTTGCATTTGTACTGATTTCAATTTCTCTTCCATTTTCTATATGAACTTGAATAAATCTATCATATAAACCCCATTCATAATTTACATCTTGCCCTGTATAGTAATCGGAACCTAATTCTTCTACACCATCAACTGTAGTTTTGTACTTGTCACAAAATGACTTCATAAGTCTTTGAAGTTCTTTCTCTTGTCTAAATTTTGCATAACCTACGACTGCTTTAATCTTTTTCTTTTCGTCTATTTCAATATAAATCCTATGGAAAAACAACTCATCAAAATGTGCTACGCTATCTTGTTTCTCTATAGTCATATAACCACATCTTTTTACGCCAGTTGGCAAAACACTTCCAGTTTTTCTATCATACATTTTTTCATCTGTACATGAATAAGACTCTGTTGCTGTTGCATCAAATATTTTTGATGTCAGTTGTTTTGCATCTTCATTAAAATCCATTATAGTTAAATCAAATTTGCATTTTGCTTTTAATATTTTAGGCTGTTCAAATTCTATTACTTTTCTTTTACACCCAATAATGAGTAAAATTAGAACAGGTATGATTTTAAAATGGCTTTTCATTTTCTTAAATTAATTGACAAAATTTTAATGCTATTATAGTGAAGCACTTTAAACTTCTTTGGGGAATTAAAAAAAGTGGACAAAATTTGTAATTCCCGCCCATATACCTTTTATATTCGAAAACCACACAAGAGAATTTCTGCGAAAGTTTGGAAAATCATTTCTAATTAACTACTTCTTCGCGACAAATCTCGGATCAGATTCCATTACAGTTCCGCAATTGTCGCAGGTTCTCAATTCTTCTGAATTATAGAAATGCTCGAAATGTGGCAGGAAATCTTTCTCGATATTATGGAGTTCAAAAAGCACTTCGTAGAGTTTGTGATTGCAATTGTCGCAATGCCAAAGCAATCCGTCAGTATATCCTTTTCCAGCACGCTTGCGCTCGATTACTAAGCCTATAGAACCTTCTGAACGAACTGGAGAATGAGGGATTTTTGCTGGATGAAGGTACATATCTCCGGCATTCAATTCCATTTCCTTACGCTCGCCATCTTCCTGAATTACCACTTTTATACTACCTTCGAGTTGATAAAAAAGCTCTTCGGTTTCGTTATAATGGTAATCTTTACGGGCATTTGGACCCGCTACAATCATGACAATATAATCGCCTGAATCTACATAAAGATTTTTATTGGCTACAGGCGGTTTAAGTAAATGACGGTTTTCGTCAATCCATTTGGTTAGGTTGAAGGGTTTTGCTATTGACATTTTTAGTGGTACTGAGTTTCTATGAAGCTAAGTTAATGAAAAGTTTCCAGTCGCAGTCGCAGTTTTCAGTAGCCGTGACTGAAAACTATTTCATCTCCTTGACCAGATAAATATAAACCGGGAAATGATCACTAAAACCAACTTCAGTTAAACTATGCCGAAGCGGATATCCTTTGTATTGCCCCGAAGTTGTAATGAGATAGGGTTTACTAAAAATGCCGGCTTTCCAATATTTGAAGGTTGAAAAATCCGGTTTTATAAGGGATTCGGTTATGATGATCTGGTCGAAAATATCCGAGGAATCTCTAAAAGCTATCGTTCCCATGCCTTTATTTACTATTTCTTCAAACGGATTAAAAGTACCAAATTCGGGAACTTCGCTCTTTTTTGCTTTTGCTCCTAAAGCTACTTTCACACTTCGGTTAAACGGACCATCATTTAGATCGCCCATCGTCATGACTTTTGCATTGGGATTTATTTGTTGGAGCGAATCGATAATTTTTCGATTTAAACTTCCTGCCAATTCCCGCAACGGACTGCTCTTTTTTTCGCCACCTGATCTCGATGGGCAGTGATTGACAATAATATGTATTTCCTCGCCTTCGAGAAAACCGGTTACTAAAAGCTGATCTCTTGTAAAAATTCGATTGTTATTGACTGTTTTTATTTCGATTTCATCATCTGGTTCTTCTTTCTTTTCTTCTTTTGCAATTGTATTATTTTTATAGATATATAAAGGAATATTAGAATAAGAAGTGGGTCTGAAATATTTTTTTTGATTAGAGTAAGGCCACATCAATTCCTGGTTTGTCAGGAGAATCAAAATGAATGATTCTGTAGTCAAAATGCTGTAATTTGGGTTGTTTGATTAAGTCTTCGATAACGCCGCGATTTTCGATTTCAGAACCTCCAATTATTGTTGGCGCATTGGGATTTTCAGGAGTTCCTATTTCTGATAAAACACGGGAAAGATTTTTTAATTTTTGCTCGTATTTTTCCTTGGTCCAATGTTGTGCTCCATCAGGAGTCCATTCATCATCATGTGTTGTTGGATCATTTATAGTATCGAAAAGATTTTCGAAATTATAAAACGCAACGGTATGAATGGTATACTTTTTTGACTGTGCATGTGAAATCGAAAGAAAAAACAGCGCAATAAAATATACCTGAAATCTAATAATCTTCATGAACTTACTATTTTAAAAAGTTCAATTTAAGCAAATTAATTTATTTGTAAGATTTTTCTAATATTTTTATTTTTTAAAATCTCTATATTTGTTTATCATTAATACTGAATTAGCAAAAGAAACAATGAACATGAGCCAAAACCAACACTTCAAGAAACTCTTTCCTTTTTGTAAATTCATATTTCTTATTTTTGCTTTGCATTCATTCACTTGTCAATCACAACAAAACATGATAACACCACCTTATTTACAAAAAGGAGATACTGTAGCGATTTTAGCAACTGCAAGAAAAAATATCGACGATAACTTAAAACCTACCATAGATTTATTAAAAAGCTGGGGATTAGAAGCCGCTGTGGGAACCACAATTGGACTTGATTTTAATCAACTTGCCGGAACTGACGAGCAGCGTGCTGCAGATTTCCAACATCAATTAGACAATCCTAATATTAAAGCAATCTGGTGTGTTCGCGGCGGATATGGAACCGTGAGAATGATTGATCTATTGGACTTTACTAAATTCAAACAACACCCAAAATGGGTTATCGGGTTTAGCGATGTGACGGTTTTGCACAATCATTTGAATACTATGGGCTATAAATCTATTCATGGTGTAATGCCCGTAACTATTCCGCGTGCTACTCCGGCTGCAATCAGCTCGATGAAGTCGAGTTTGTTTGGCGAGCCGTTATCGTATTCTGTAGCTCCGGATAAAATGAACCGTTTTGGCAAAGCAACCGGCGAATTGGTAGGCGGCAATTTATCTATTTTATATAGTTTATTAGGATCTCCATCGACTATTGACTGCAAGGATAAAATTTTATTTATTGAAGATCTTGACGAATATTTATATCATATCGATCGAATGATGATAAATTTGAGACGTAATGGCTGTATTGAAAACCTAAAAGGAATCATCGTTGGCGGAATGACCAAAATGAAAGACAACGAAGTCCCATGGGGCAAAAATGCGGTTGAAATCGTAGACGATGTGACTAAAAAATACAATATTCCGGTAATCTTTAATTTCCCGGCAGGACACATTCAGGATAACAGAGCGCTTATTATGGGAAGCACCATTTCAATAGATGTTAATGAAACCGGAAGTACTGTTTCTTTTCAAAAATAATAATTTCTTGTTTTCTTCCATTTAAGAAGAATCCAAAATACCACATAAAATCTCGTAAAGACGCAAAGTCGCAAAGTTTTATTTAATTCTTTGCGACTTTGCATCTTTGCGTGCAAAACAAACTCAAAACTAATAACTCAAAACTCATAACTTAAAAGTGGCTAAACATAATGAACTTGGGAAAAAAGGTGAAGAACTTGCTGTAGAATTTCTCCGCAAAGAAGGATATAAAATTTTAGATCGAAATTAGACTTTTCAGAAGGCCGAAATTGATATTATTGCGCAAAAAGAATCTCTTTTGACCATAATTGAAGTGAAAACAATATCAAGTTTAGATTTTGGTGCTCCGCAAGATTTTGTGAAACCAAAAAAGATTCAACTTCTTATAAAAGCAGTAAATGCCTACATAAACGATAGGGAAAAGGATTTTTGTGATGATTTAAACATTAGATTTGACATTGTATCCATTCATAAAAAAGGCGAAACATTTGTAATTGAACATTTTACAGATGCTTTTTATCATTTTTAACATAATTTTTTATTGTTATATTTGTAACAAATTGTTTTTTTATTTATATTTGCAGGAATTTATAACATCCCCTATTAACTAAACCACACAATTAAGTTACAAAAAAAAGAAAAAAAATTATGAAAACCGTTTCTTCAATCGTCGAAAATTACATCAAAACAAAACCTTTTTTATTAAATGCGCTATCGCTTGGAATCATCAACCTGACGTCGCTTTCACGGAACATTATGACCGAATTGGAAAGTGAATTTGGCAAAGAAGTGAAACAAGGTGCTGTTGTAATGTCGCTGAAACGACTCACGGAAGAATTAGATTTTAAACTGAACCATAAAATCAATAAAGTAATCAAGAATATTGGTGAAATCACAGTTCGATCTGAATTGACGGATTACACTTTTGCAGCTTCTGAAACTGTTTTAAACAAACAAGCCGATTTAATTTCTGACATTAATGCTTTATCTGATATATTTTATACCTCATCTCGTGGTGTAAATGAGACTAATATTGTGGTTAGCAGCAGTGTAAATCATTTGGTTGAAAAGCACTTTATGCGCGAAAAACTAATTCAGAAATTAGATAACCTGGCTTCAATTACTGTAAAATTACCAAAAGAAAACATCGTGGTTCCGGGTATTTATTATTTCATTTTTCAACGTTTGGCCTGGGAAGGAATTATCATTAATGAGGTAATTTCGACTTCGAATGAATTCACCATTTTAGTTGGAGAAGATCAGGTTGATGTTGCTTTTAAGGTAATAAAAGACCTGAAAAACTAATAAATTTATCACAGAATCATTAAGATTCGTTATTATACTAATCCTTTTATCTTTTCTTCTCCAGAAAGGTAAAAGGATTTTTTTTACCCTTTAATTGTAAAATCGTCATTCTGTATGGCAGCAAATAAGAATATTCGCAATAAATATTCATCTGAATAATTAATTTTACAAATTTAAGTTAAAAACATAGTCACCTGATAAAAAGGCTCTTACCACTGCATTTACTGGGATTCAGTATAAATTTTATTAAAAAAGATAGAATTAAGTTTTTTTTAATAAAATTTATTGCGAATAATATTTTTATATATTTGCTAACCAGTCAGCAAATTAGAGTATCAAATTTGATAGTATCATAATATAATTAGATTTAAATAAGGACTAATTAAATTAATGTTAGAAGCAAAGAACATAACGGCAATTATTGGCGAGTGAATTCAAAAATGGTAAATGATGCATTACTTAAAGAAGAGTTTTTTTTACGAAAGTCAGAAATCTCATAATTATAGTGATTATCTAATTTGTGAAGCTGATTGCAGGAAATTACGAAAAGAAGCGATGGGGGGTAATTGCCTCCAAAACGAAAGCAAATTTTTAAGATGTCCCCAGAACAAAGGCATGAGTTACGAAGAAATCAGTCAGGAACTCGGCATCTCAATCAATATAGTCAAGAACCAAATGAGTAAAGCATTAGAATCGATGCGGGTCTTTTTTCAGATTCATGACCAAATTATCTAAACCAAAAAACCACATTTAACCATTAAAATCACTCTTTCCGGGTGATTTTTTTTGCTTAACTGCAAAGAACGCAACAATGAGGACGATAAATCGTAAGATATACCAGCAATCATGATGCCAACTTTACAGGAGGAACTCCAATTGAACTTTTTGGCGGTAAAAGGATCTATAGCTACATTCCTCGTTGCCGCTTACATGAAATCTGTTCCGATGATTTACAACTATTTCGCCAAAACTCCAATCGACTGGTCAACTGCAGATTCAGAAATGCTGGCTCAATACAAGAAAATAATTGCTTTCAGAAACTCAAGTACTGCTATAAAAAAAGGAACTTATACCGGATACAGCAGCGATGCTGTAAGTGCTTTTACAATGGTAAAAGATGCTGAAAAAGTTTTAGTGTTTTCGAACTTAACTAATAATGATGCAAAATATCTTGTTGCAAATTCATTAAAAGGAACATGGAAAGATGCTTTTACAGGAAATGCAGTAACTCTTGGCACTGAAATTACATTATTTCCTTTTCAATACTTAGTATTGAAGAATTAATACTGCGCAACTTTAAAATTAAATTAGATTTGCAAAAAACTAAATAAACATGAATTTTCAATCCCAAAAAACTTTTTTCCAAATTCGTTTGGGCAAAAAAATCGCGCTGTTACTTTTTGTCTGTGCCAACTCATTATGGCTTCAGGCGCAGGAAATAACTTCGCCAAACAAAAATCTTTCTTTAAAATTTGAATTAAAAGAAGGCGGAATTCCGTCATACCAATTATCATACAAACAAAAAGCAGTTATAAAACCAAGTTCATTAGGCTTAGAATTAAAAGATTTGCCTTCATTCATGGATGGTTTTACCGTTACAAATACGGGACAATCTTCTGTAGATGAAAATTGGAATCCGGTTTTAGGCGAAGAAAAAACAATTCGTAACAATTACAACGAATTGGTTGTGACTTTGGCTCAAGCCAAAAATAACAACAGATACATTCGCATACGTTTCCGTTTATTCAACGACGGATTGGGTTTTAGATATGAATTCCCAAAGCAAAATGATCTGAATTATTTTGTAATAAAAGAAGAACGTTCTGAATTTAATCTGGCCGGAAATCATAAAATTTTCTGGATTCCGGGAGATTATGATACCAATGAATATGCCTATACGACTTCGAAGATTTCTGAAGTTCCTTCGCTGATGAAAAAAGCAACTATCGAAATCAATTCGCAATGGCCAATTAAGGAATTATCGGTTCAAACACCATCTATGATGAAATCCGATGACGGTTTGTATATCAACATTCACGAAGCAGGTTTGATCAATTATCCGGCCATGTATCTTGAAGTTGATGCTGTAAATTACAAAATGCGCAGTCATTTAGCGCCTGATGCTGTTGGTGCAAAAGGTTATATGCAAACCGATGCAAAATCTCCTTGGAGAACTATTGTTGTAAGCGATAAAGCAACAGAAATTTTAGCTTCAAAATTAATTCTGAACCTCAACGAACCAACAAGTTATAAAGATCTTTCGTGGATAAAACCCGTAAAATACATCGGGATTTGGTGGGAATATTTTGTAGCCGGAAAAAGTACGTGGGCTTTTGGGAAAGAGACCAACGTAAAATTGACAGATGATTTTACAAAACTTACACCCAATGGAAAACACGGAGCCACAACAGAACGCGCAAAAGAATATATTGATTTTGCTTCTAAAAATGGTTTCGATGCGATCCTGATCGAAGGCTGGAATATTGGTTGGGAAGACTGGATCAACAACTGGAAAGAAGAAGTTTTTGATTACATAACAGCTTATCCGGATTTTGATGTAAAAGCGGTTCACGCTTATGCAGCTTCAAAAGGTGTGAAAATTATCATGCACCACGAAACTTCAGGATCAGCAACCAATTATGAGCGTCGTTTAGATCGTGCTTTTCAGTTTATGAATGACAACGGTTATGATGCTGTAAAAACAGGTTATGTAGGTAAAATTATTCCGCGTGGCGAACATCATGACGGACAATGGATGGTAAATCATTACATAAACGTAGCCAAACGCGCCGCCGATTATAAAATCATGATTAACAGTCATGAAGCTGTTCGACCAACGGGTTTAAACAGAACTTTCCCAAACTGGATTGCACAAGAATCTGCCCGCGGAACCGAGTTTGAATCTATGGGAGGATTAGCTCCGGATCATACCACGATTTTACCATTTACCCGTTTAATGGGAGGACCAATGGATTATACACCAGGAATTTTCCAGACAGATCTTTCGTATTACGGAACCGGAAGTTCGCAGCGTGTTAATACTACTTTAGTAAAACAATTGGCGTATTACGTTACAATGTACAGTCCGTTGCAAATGGCGGCCGATATTCCGGGGAATTACGAGCGTTTTCCAGATGCATTTCAGTTCATCAAAGATGTTGCTGTAGATTGGGATAACAGTTATATTCTTGAAGCTGAACCGGGAGATTACATCACAATTGCCCGTAAAGCAAAAGGAAAAAATGAATGGTATATTGGAGGAATTACCGATGAAAATTCAAGAACTGCCAACATTACTTTTGATTATTTACCAGCCGGAAAAAAATTCATCGCTACGATTTATGCTGATGCAAAAGAAGCTAATTGGAACGTAAATCCACAAAAATATACGGTGACTAAAGTTGTAGTAAATTCTAAAACAATTTTAAAACAATATTTAGCCCCAGGCGGTGGCGTTGCCATTAGCATTAAAGAAGGAAATGCTGCAGAATTAAAGGGATTAAAGAAATTGTAAATTCTATTGAATTAAAACTAAAAGGCGTATGAAATTCTCATACGCCTTTTTTTATTTTAAAAAAGTTAGCCACAGATTAAAAAGATTCTCACAGATTATATAATCTTTTTAATCCTTTTATAATTTATAAGTTTGAAGCTCTTAAAAAGAGTAGGAACAAGCAAAACCGAAATTATTATTGAATGCAATATCATTTTTTATAATCGCAGGTTTAAAGGCTAAATTTTCGCTCATATTAAATTGAGATAAAGCAGCATCAATATTAGCATCGATAATATTCAAAACATAAAACCCGACGATAAATAAAGCGGATAAATCTCTGTTTCGTTGAAATTGCTTTTGGGCAGATACTAACTGACTTTCACTTAAGTTGGCCAAAAATTGAGAACCACTGGTATTTCCGGCAAGTCTCTTTTTATATTCGTCTCTGTAAATATTATAGTTTTTCTGACTATCAATATAAAAGTAAGTACTAGTCCCTATTGCTCCATAAACCAAAGGAAGTTTCCAATATTTTTTATTATAAATCTGTCCTAAACCAGGAAAAATAGCCGAGTAAAATGCTGCTTTTGCAGGACGAAGCGGATCAATTTCTTCTGATTTTAGAGAATCATTTAAAACGATTTGTTTCTTTTCCTGAGCGAAAATTGAGGTTAATCCAAAAAATAAAAACAAGAGAATAAATTGATATTGCATAGAGAAGTTTACTTTAAAATTTCTCTCAAAGAAAACTTATTAGTTCTAAGGATTTTCCTAAGTAAAAGATAAATAAAACTTAATCTTTAGATTTTTAGAATAGTTTTTTTGCTACGAATTAAACTCATAATATAAACTTTATGGCAAAACAGATTAAGGAACTCCTTAGCTTAAATGTTTTATTTTTGGGCATTCAAATTAAAAATAGTTCCTAATGATAACAGACAAACCTTATTTAAAAGAGATTTCACTTAAAAGAGATTTGATTGAGAGTTATCAACAGTATCCATTTACCATACCTTCTATAAAAGGATTGGACAAAGTAGAATTTCACCCCGATGTTACATTTATTGTAGGAGAAAATGGCTCTGGAAAATCTACTTTAATTGAAGCTATTGCTTTAAACATGGGACTTGGACAAGAAGGAGGAAGTAAACATGCTCGTTTTAGTACGCATCAAAATATTTCAGGTCTTTTTAATTATTTAAAGATTGTAAAAAGTTACAGCCTTCCAAAAGATTATTATTTTCTTCGTGCCGAAAGTTTTTACAACCTTGCCACTTACATGGAAGAAACTGATAATCTACAAGGAACGGGACACTCTTTACATGAATGTTCTCATGGTGAATCTTTCATGAAAATCCTTACTGAAAGATTAGGTGGTAACGGACTTTATATATTTGATGAGCCCGAAGCTGCTTTATCTCCCATGAGACAACTTACGATGTTTACAGCAATAGATGAGCATGTAAAAAATAATTCACAATTTATAATCGCTACTCATTCTCCAATTCTTTTGGCGTATCCAAATGCCATAATATATCAACTGGATGAAAAAGGAATAAGACAAATCGATTATGAAGAAACCGAACATTATCTGGTTACCAAAGGTTTTCTTAATAATTATAAAAATATGACTGAGATTTTATTAGATCATAACAATTAGAACTACTAAACTTCTCGCCTAGCCCCGATAGGACTCAAAATCCTTTTGTGCCGGGGTTCGGCACAAAAGATTGCAAGGGATAGCGGGACTAAAGCTCTTATGAAACGAAATAGATCTGCTCCTAAAAAATAAAAAAATTACTCCCCCAACAATTCCATCAATTCCAAAGCCCGTTTGGTCGATTTAACATTTTCGAAAGTCAATAAAAGTCGTAAACCGTTTGGCGTTTGTTTTTCTTTCATTTGGCAAAGGTTACTATGTTTTTGTACAAATTGTAAAACCTTTCTAAACTTAGACGATTGGTAATAATCAGATTGTTGGTCTGAAACGAAATAACCAATCATTTTACCTTTTTTCATTACTAGTTTCTCAATACCTACGTTGGTAGCAATCCATTTGATGCGAATACTGTTCATCAACGCATTGGCACGCGGAGGCATTGGCCCGAAACGGTCTATTAATTTATTTTGAAAGATAACCAGTTCTTCTTCATTTTTTACAGAACCTAACTCGTTATATAAACTTAGACGCTCTGTGACATTATTGATGTATTCGTCAGAGAATAAGAGTTCAAAATCGGTATCGATTTGTAAATCTTTTACATATTCCTTCGTTTCAATATCGTTCTCTTCCGGATATAAATCTTTGAATTCGTTTTCTTTTAATTCCTCGATAGCTTCGTTCATGATTTTCTGGTAGGTATCAAAACCAATTTCGTTGATGAAACCGCTTTGTTCGCCACCTAATAAATCTCCTGCACCACGAATTTCAAGATCTTTCATCGCTATGTTGAAACCGCTTCCTAATTCGCTGAATTGTTCTAAAGCCTGAATACGTTTTCTTGCATCTTCGGTCATAGATGAATAGGGCGGGCAGATGAAATAACAGAATGCTTTTTTATTGCTTCGCCCTACTCGCCCACGCATTTGATGTAAATCAGATAATCCGAAATTATTGGCATTGTTGATGAAAATCGTGTTGGCATTGGGTACATCCAAACCACTTTCGATGATTGTGGTTGCTACCAAAACATCAAAATCTCCGTTCATGAAACCTAACATCAACTCCTCTAGTTTGGCGCCTTCCATTTGTCCGTGACCAATTCCGACTCTTGCATTTGGAACCAAACGCTGAATCATTCCCGCAACTTCTTTTATATTTTCGATTCGGTTATTAATGAAGAAAACTTGTCCGTTACGCTGAATTTCATATGAAATTGCATCGCGAATTACTTCTTCATTAAACCCAACGACATTGGTTTCTATAGGATATCTGTTTGGCGGAGGCGTTGTAATTACCGATAAATCACGCGCTGCCATTAACGAAAACTGAAGCGTTCTCGGAATTGGCGTTGCCGTTAATGTCAACGTATCAACATTCGCCGCAATGGTTTTGAGTTTATCTTTTACGTTTACTCCAAACTTTTGTTCCTCATCGACAATCAATAAACCAAGATCTTTAAAAACTACATTTTTGTTGACTAATTGATGCGTACCGATAACAATATCTAATTTTCCTTCGGCTAAATCTTTTAAGGTTTGTGCTTTCTGTTTGGCAGTTCTGAATCGGTTTAAATAACCAATTGAAACCGGCATATCTTTTAATCGTTCCGAAAATGTTCTGTAATGCTGATAGGCCAAAATAGTTGTCGGAACCAAAACGGCAACCTGTTTACTATTGTCAACGGCTTTGAAAGCGGCACGAATGGCAACCTCAGTTTTTCCGAAACCTACATCTCCACAAACCAAACGATCCATTGGACGATCGCTTTCCATATCGGATTTTACTTCTTGTGTCGATTTGGTTTGATCAGGCGTATCTTCGTAGATAAACGAACTTTCTAATTCGTTTTGCAAATAACTGTCCGGCGCAAACTGAAAACCTTTTTCTAAACGACGTTTTGCATACAATTGAATCAGGTTGAAAGCAATATGTTTGACGCGCGCTTTGGTTTTTTGTTTTAAAATTTTCCAGGCGTTCGATCCTAATTTATAGATTTTAGGCGGCGTTCCGTCTTTTCCGTTGTATTTGGAGATTTTATGAAGCGAATGTATACTTACATACACAATATCATTATCGGCATAAACCAATTTTATGGCTTCCTGCGTTTTTCCTTCGACCTGAATTTTCTGTAATCCGCCAAACTTCCCAATTCCGTGATCGATGTGTGTTACATAATCACCAACCGAAAGTGCTGTTAATTCCTTAAGCGTAATATTCTGCTTTTTAGAATATCCGTTTTTAATGTTGAATTTATGATAACGCTCAAAAATCTGGTGATCGGTATACGCCGTAATCTGATTTTCTTCGTCAATAAATCCTTGATATAATGGCAATACAATGGTATGGTATTGTTTTCTAATATTCTCGGAATTCGCTTCATCTAAGCTTTCGAAAATATCATGAAAACGTTTCGCCTGCGTTTCATTCGAACAGAATAAATAATTCTTGTATCCGTTGAAATGATTGTCGCTCAGATTATTCAATAACAAATCAAACTGCTTGTTGAAAGAGGGTTGCGGCTGAATATGAAAATCGAATGTTTTAGTCGTTTTAAAAATGGGCTTTGAAGCCAATTCTACTACCGAAAAATCTAAAGCCCGTTTGATAAACGAAGCCTGATTTAAAAATAATTGTTCCGGAGTGGCATGTTTTATTTCACCCGAAAGTTTCTCAAAAGCTTCTTCGGCTCTCGCAAATTGCTTGTCTAGCTGGCTAAAAAGTCCATCGGTATTTTGAATAAAAATAACGGTTTTCTCTGCAATATAATCTAAGAAACTTTCGCGGTTTTCCTGAAATATCTTATTCTCGACATTTGGGATTATCGTGATTTTTTTATGAGTTTCTACAGATAATTGAGTTTCTACATCAAAACTTCTGATACTGTCAACTTCATTACCAAAAAACTCAATTCTATAAGGATGATCGTTTGAAAAAGAGAATACATCCACAATACCTCCACGAACCGAAAATTCGCCCGGTTCTGTAATAAAATCGACTCTCTTGAATTCGTATTCGAATAAAACTTCGTTGATAAAATCGATCGAAATTTTATCGTTTAAAGCTACTTTTAAAGTGTTTTTGTCTAATTGTTGTCTTGTTACCACTTTCTCGAAAAGAGCTTCAGGATAGGTAACAATTATGGCGGGTTTCTTGCGGGAATTAATTCTGTTTAAAACCTCAGCGCGGAGTAAAACATTGGCATTATCTGTTTCATCAACCTGATACGGGCGTCGAAATGATGCAGGGTAAAACAATACGTCTTGTTCCCCGATCATTTGTTCAAGATCGTTAAGGTAATAAGCAGCTTCTTCTTTATTGTCTAAAACAACCAGAAAAGGCAGCTCAGCTTTTTTGAAAACAGCGCGTAAAACAAATGAAACTGCAGATCCTAACAATCCGTTAAGATGCATTTTTATCTGATTTTGTTCTAATAATTGTGTGGCAATCTGCTGATTTTTTGGCAGATTATCATACATTGTATATAAGGCATTTTTACTCAACTCTTTGTATTTTTTTATCTAAATTTTGTGCCTGAACCGGAACTGGATTCGAGTTCGGAATTGCACGTGTTGTATCTAACATTTTCAGGAAGTCCTCTTCTCCCTGTTCTTTCGGAATTTTACTTTTCACAAAAATATTATCCATCTGTCTTTGTAAGGACACTAATTCTTTATTGATATCTCCCACCAAAAAAGTCACTTTATCAGCCGGAATCTGATTCAAATGGATAAATAAATCCATCATTTTGACTTTAGTAATCAAAATAGAAATTCGGCTTTTTATGGCAGGGACATTAAATTCTGCAGGAATATTGCTGTTTAGCGCCATCGCTTTTTTTGAAATAGCAGTTGACTTTTTCTGGAATGCTCCAATGGTTTTTCTTGGTTTATCTCCAATTTCTTTTAAAAATTCACGCCATTCATTCCATGAACTTACTTTTTGTTCTGAAATTTCATTGATTGGCTCATCGATAAAGACCCAGCCTTTATTGATATTATTAAAAATAACTTCCTTTTTTTTAGCTTCTTTTTCATTCTCAGCGCGACGTTTTTCGTCTTCATTTTGGCATGAATTCAATACAAAAACAAAAAGCAGAAAAAGAGATATTTTATATTTCATTTGGTAAAACATTAAGCTACAAAGTTACAAAGTAAATTTACAATTACGAATTCTGTTTTTTGCTAAAGATTCTATAAATCATGGTTGTTTTTTTGGCCCACAGATTTAACGGATTACACAGATTAACACAGGTCATTTCTAACTGGCTGGAATCTGTGCCTGGAATATTTAACCGCAAAGCACGCAAGTTTTTTTTAGCAGTATGAAATAATCTCGCAAAGCCGCAGAGGCGCAAAGTTTATATTCCTTGTAACTTCTGCATCTTAGTAAAATTAAACACAAAACAAGAACATAAAGCTTAAAAAACTTTGCGCCTCTGCGCCTTTGCGAGATTAAAAAAACTTGCCTGCTTTGCGGTAAAAAAAATTACATACTCCAACGAAGAATAATCCAAAAAAGCATCTTCATCATTGTTAAATTTATAATTTGTTGTTATGAAAAGTAAAAATATTTGCGAAAACGTTATATTTGTACATCTAAAAAAACATCACAAATGAATCCAAAAATATTGATCATTGGCGCTTGCGGTCAAATTGGGACAGAACTGACTCAAAAACTTCGCAAATTATACGGAACAGACAATGTAATTGCGTCTGATATTCGAAAATTAAATACTGACGTTGTTAATTCGGGTCCGTTTGAAGTGGTCAATGCTTTAGATTTTAACCAAATTGAGCATCTTGTCGAAGTACATCAAATTACTGATATCTATTTGATGGCGGCACTTTTATCGGCTACAGCCGAGAAAAACCCTGCATTTGCCTGGGATTTGAATATGAATTCATTATTTCACGTTTTGAATTTGGCGAAAGCAAAAAAAATAAAAAAGATTTTCTGGCCATCAAGTATTGCCGTTTTTGGACCTACAACTCCAAAAGAAAATACTCCTCAATATACAGTTATGGAACCATCGACTGTTTACGGAATTAGTAAACAAGCGGGAGAAAGATGGTGCGAATACTACCATAATATTTATGGTGTTGATGTACGCAGTATTCGTTATCCTGGTCTAATTAGCTGGTCTACGCCTCCTGGCGGCGGAACTACTGATTATGCGGTTGATATTTTTTATAAGGCTATAGCCGATAAAAAATACGAATGCTTTTTATCATCAGAAACAAAAATGCCAATGATGTATATGGATGATGCAATCGATGCGACGATTAATATCATGAAAGCTCCGGCTGAAAAAATCAAAATACATTCTTCATACAATTTAGCGGCGATGAGTTTTACGCCTACTGAAATTGCGAATGAAATTAAAAAACATATTCCTGAATTTACGATTACTTATGAACCGGATTTCCGTCAGAAAATTGCGGATAGCTGGCCGGCAAGTATTGATGACGCTCAGGCAAGAGAAGATTGGGACTGGAAGCATACTTTTGATCTTGAATCGATGACAAAAGATATGCTGGAACATTTAGGATAAACCAATCTTAGCTTTTCATAAAGAACTTTTTGTCGAGCAGAAACTTTTAAGCAAAAAAAATACCGAAGCGTTTATCTTCGGTATTTTTTGTTTTTTTCTAAAATTCAAATTCTCCAATCAGAATCTTGCTGTCGTTTTCGCGTTTGTTTTCTTTCTGACTCTGGAAAACAGCTATTTTACGTTCTTGTCTTCCATCAGAATAGTACAAATACACTTCTGCCATTACTGTTGTTGGTCCGGAAAGTATATTTTGTCTCTCTCCAAAGAAATTGGTTTTAATTTTATACTTACCCTTTATGGCTTTTTTTAGTAAAAACTGTTCAGGACCAAAACCCTGAGTAAAATCATTACTTAATCTTCCTCCTATTTCTGTAGATTTATGAGAATAGGAGCAATCTTCTCCTCTGGGATCTGTAACCCAAAGGTCTATATCTGTATTGTCCTTATTCCAGTTAATTACAACTCGAATGTCTACCGGTAAATTTGCTTTTAGACGATCATCTATTTTGCTCGCATCTACATTTTTGTTTTGGCTCAGAATATTATTAATTTCCATAATCAAAATCTCCTCTATACCGTTGTCTCTTACTGAAATCTCATCGGTATATTCCTGATAAAGCATCGATTTATAGATATCAAGAGCTTCCTGAGGTTTTTTATTATCAATCAGGGCCAATGCATAATCTCTGTGGCTTTGAGAATCGAACGGTCTCCATTCCAGAATTTTCTGGGAAATCCATAATTCTTTTTCATAATTACCTCTCTGTTTTAGCAGATAATATATGGTTTTGTATAGCTCTTCATTTTCCAGATCGAGCTCTGCCAATGTGCTTAAAACTTTTAAAGAAAGTGCTTTATCTCCTTTTTTGAATAGCAATTTAGAGATATCAAAATAATACGTTACCTGCTTTTCATATTTAGAACGATTTTCAAGATACTTCTGATAGATTAATTCAGAGGACTGTAAATTCTGAAAATCTTTCATATACTCTTCGTTGCTTTCTACTTCTACCAGAGTTATTTTACCTTTGGATTTTGTAGACCCGGACATTTCTGCAGCATTACTGTAAACAGCATTATCTTCTAATTGATTTTTATTTGCTGATTCTCCTAATGACTGATTAGAAATCTTAGGGTACTGCTTTTTTTCTGCAGGCTTGAATTCGGTATTCCACCAGGCTACCAGTTCACGGGTTATATCAAAAGATTTGGATAGCAGGTTTTTTCTTTTCTCTAAAATTTCTTTTTTGTTTCTTGAAACGATTTTGTTGTATTCAGATAATAATTCCTGAGGTGGTTTAATTCCGTAACGTACATAATCATCGACGTCATCCAATACAATAAGACTGGTGTTTTTACTTACCACTCCAAACTGTTCGCTCAAATTTCTGATTTCATCGCGATTTTGAGTTGAATTGAGTTCAAGATCATTGATTTTGCTTTGTGCCCAAAATTGCGCAATTGGCCAGTTATCAACTTGTACAGCAGTATTAAAATCTACAGGGACTTCGTAGTTCTTATTTCCTACAGAAAAAACAGCAGTTAGTTTACCCAAATTTGGAGCTGAAATTCCAAATATATTGACTGGTTCATTTACTGCAGTTCCAACATTTGGAAATAATTCCTGAATATTAGCATTTTCTTTAAATCCTAAAAATATAACAGGCTGTTTACTGTATGTTTTTAGAGCAGACGGAGTGTCTAATTCATTAAGATTGATAAAATGCCCTCCAGATTGTGATGCTAAAAGTTTTAGAAGATTAAAATCTGAAGTAGGCGTACTTACTATACTATTTACAGGTTTTTTGAATTTTAAAGTCAAATCACCAAAATTTGAAATTCCGTCAGAAAATAAAAGGTATTCTTCTATTCCTGAAATCTCTTTTAATGCACCAAAGTCGGTTCCACCGTCATATTTTAAGCTAGCAATTCTATTTTTTAATGCACTCCAGTTTCCGCCAGAAACAGCAAATTCTTCTGTCTTCTCCAGCACGTTATTTAAAAGCACAAAAGATACTGAAACGTCTTTATTGTTTAAAAAATAGGCATTAAGAAAGTCAACTTCTTTTTGATGGTTTCTCTTAGATCCGCTAAATGAATTATCCCAAATAATTGCAATTTTATGAGATTTTGATTTTTCCTTCGCAGGGAAATCTGTCGCAACACTCGCTGCAAAATAAAATTTGTCACCAGAAGTTTTCTGCAACAAAATATTTGAAGACTGATTTGCTTTTGGTATCGTTATTTTAAGATTTTCGTTCGGTGTAAAATTTTGTTTGCTAATCTCAGCAACCCATTGACTTCCCTGTTTCTGAAAAGCAAAACTTCCATCCGGATTCTCAGTAATTTTGGGAATTAGCAGACTCTCATTAATTAATACTTTTAGATTAAATTTTGGAATACTAACAGTTTCATTGGCAAAAGTCAAAAGATATTGATAGTCAGAACCAAAATTTTTAAGTTCCTGATGATACGTAATTTTAATCGTTCTGCTTCCTTTCGCCGGAATTGGATAAATTCTTGTTCGGAAATTATTTCCCTCAACTTTTTCAATAATTCCAGGATCGATATTTCTTTTTTCAATACTTTCAAATATTTCCTTAGCTCTTTCTTTAGGAACAGGAACGGCATCTCTTAATTTTCCGTTGATATCTAAAGCGTAGCCGCTTATGCTTACTCCTTCTGGTAAGGGAATCGTAAGTTTTCCTTCTAAAATTCTGTCACCTGGATTGTAAAAAGTGTAAATGGCTATAGTTGTGGCAAGATTCCCCAAAATTTGGGTCTCAATTTTTGCTTCCTGCAGGATCACTGAATGTTTTTTTTGATTTTCTACGGCCAGAGTTGGTATTTGAGAAAAAACGGCATTAAATACCATTAATGCACATATAGTAAAAACTTTATTCATATTAAAAAAGTGATTTTTATTTAATTACAAAGACGAAAAAACAACAAACTCTCAAGAGGTTCTCGTTAGAAAGTGCTGATATGCTTGGCAACAATTCCAAAATTAAAACCCTGTACCTCATCTACTCCGCTAAAATTGACTGCGATCAACTGACCACACTCATTAAATACCGGTGCACCACTGGCCCCATGCGTAGAAGTGATACTGTATTGAATTTTATTCCCGTCTGATTCTTTACTTATTTTACCATCATAAAGCTGCACTTTTATACCTGAATCTGTTTTTGCCAAATCCATTCCCAAAGGATACCCCACCATTATTGCTTTTTGTCCGGGATTTAAAGAGGCATCATCCTTAACTGCATTGTCAAGATTGATGATGTTTGCAACACTTTGCGGAGTTGTATGATCCGTAAGTCTTACAATGCCTAAATCAATATTGGTATCTTCTGAAATTTTTTCGATCTCGCAACTTAGCCATTGATCATCTGAATCATGAAGTGCAACCGCAATCTCTACCGTTTTTACATACACCTCAATATCTTCCCTCGATACATATTCTTTAACCGGAATGGCAGCTGCAATATCTGTTGTTACTTTGGCTGTATCGGTTTCTGTCTCATTTGAACTTACAAATTCTTCACCCGCTGGCTCTTCACTTGTTTCTTCACCTTCACCTTCGTAATCACCTTCACTTTCCTCGTAGGCAGATGCAATTTTCCAGTTTCTTTCAATAAAACTTTGATACTCATCTTCCGATACATCAGTGGTAAGAATTGAAGCAATTTTTAATCTTAGATTTCTTATGGCAGTATTTGTTTTTTCCTGCTCTTCACCTGATGAATTCCATGGTTGTAAAACATGGCTATTAGTCAATATTTTACCTTCTCTGTCTATGAAAAAACCTGTTCCAAAGACTGTTTCTTCTTTTGCGTCTGGAGTATTAAGCTGAATTTCCGTTCCCTTAATTTTTGCAAAATAACCATAGCTGTGTCTTATCAGTACAACTGCGTCTTTGTATTCGTTATATACTTTTGTATCTGAATCTAAACAAATAGCGGCAGGTGCCTTTTTAAAATATTTAAAGCCAAAAAAAGCTGCTGTTGAGAGAATGACTACAGCAAAGAAGATAATTTTATAAGGTTTTCTTTTTTTATTGGTAATCTCATGCAAATCATTGTTGGTTCCGATTTTTGTAATTTTCATTTGTAAATAGGTAAGTTTTATTAGTTTGGTCTAGATTGTCAATTCACAAAATCATTTAACATTTGCTGTTTTAACGGCCCGAAGGTAGTAATTTAATTATTAAATTTTAGTAGTAAAATATCATCATATTTAGAATTGATAATTTATTAAATACTCCATTACTTTTTCTTCTTTAAAGTTTTCAGATTCTGACTAAATGTAATATCTCCATTTTAAAGTAAATATTCTGCAGTTGGAATTATTCCTATAAAAACATATTAATGATAACTTATTGTTTTCCAATACAAAGTGGTAGTAATTAGAATAAATCATTATTTTTTGATTCTTTTTTAAACAAAAAAAATCCAAAGCCATAACAGCTTTGGATTTTATCTTAATTGAAATTTAAAATCTTTACTTCACTTCAAAAACATTATTTGCTGGTTTTACATCAGCCATTAATCCGCTTGGATCTATGGTGATTTTTTTGATCGCTGTTTTGTTTTTGTCGATTGTAAAACTATAGTTTTGCTGCGCCCATGCCCAATCTTCTAAAACTGTTCTTTTCACTTTTGGGTTTGGATTTGGTTTAATGAAGTTCATCATTCTTAAAGGAATGTAGAAACTTTCAGAAGTTCCATCAGTATATTCAACTGTTAGGTCGATTGGCATTGGCATTCTTCCAATTCTCTCTAAAGTTACAGTCGTTTTTCCTGCATTATCCGCAACGTCTTTGATACTGTAATCGATAGTATTTAATGTTTCTGTCCAATCGATTAAATACCAGTCTAACTCTGCCCCTGAAACTCTTTCTGCAGTTCTCTTAATATCGTTTGGAGTTGGATGTTTGAATTTGAAATCGTTAAAATATCTTTTCAAAGTTGCATCCACATTCTCTTTGCCAATTACATATTCTAACTGCGATAAAAATATACTTCCTTTTATATAAGCCGAAATACTGTACGGTCTGTTTTCGTCGTAACGATCTCCGTGTGTACCTTGTGGCTGCTCTTTACCTGAATTTACTAATTGGTAATAAGCGGCATAATTTCCTTTATAAGGATTTACTTCTTTTTTATCTCCTTTTAATTCATTCAAAGCCCCATCTTCGATATAAGTTGTGAAACCTTCATCCATCCATGGGTGTTTAGACTCGTTTGAAGCTAAAATATGCTGAAACCATGAATGTCCTAATTCATGCGTTGCAGTTCCCAAAATTCCCTGAAGTGTTCCGTTTCCTAACATCAAAGTACACATTGCATACTCCATTCCGCCATCTCCACCCTGAATAAAGGAGTATTGTTTGTACGGATATGCACCTACTCTTTGATTGTAATACTCCATTACTTTGACCATTAAAGGCTCTAATTGTTTCCAATTTTCAGTAGTTTTTGGATTGTTTTTGTAGAAGAAATGCAAATCGACATCGTTTGGTCCTTTTACAATATCATGCGTATATTCTTTGTCTGCTGCCCATGTAAAATCGTGAACATTTGGCGCAATAAAATGCCAGGTCAACGTTTTTGTTTTCTTTGGATATACAACCGTTACGCCAGTATCTTCATACCCGTGACCAATCGTGTTTTTGTCCTGCAAATATCCTGAACCTCCAATAGTATAGTCTTTATCGATTGTAATTTTTACATCGAAATTACCCCAAACACCGTGAAATTCTCTCGCAATGTATGGATCTGCGTGCCAGCCTTCAAAATCAAATTCTGCTAATTTTGGATACCATTGTGACATTGAAAGCTCTACTCCCTCAGAATTATTACGTCCTGAACGACGAACCTGTACCGGAACTTGTCCGTCGAAATCTAAGGTAAAAGTAGTCTTGGTATTCGGTAAAATTGCTTTAGCCAGAGTTACTTCAAGGATTGTTCCTGAAACTCTGGTTTGCGCCGTTACGCCATCTTGTTTTAAGTTGGTGATTTTTAGAAACCCAATTTCGTTTGGTTTTAAGGTTTCAATTCGGCTTTGTTTGGTTTCCTTTCCGTCTGTACCTTTTATTTTGGTTACCATTCTTCCGTCAGGATCTTTTATAAAATGCAAACGTGCATCCATTTCACTTCCCGGCTGAAATGCATTTGGAAATAAATGGTAAAATACCTTTTTTAAAGTATCAGGAGAATTATTGGTATACACCAATTCTTGTTTTCCTTTGTACTGGTAGTTTTTTACATCCATAGAAACCTCCATTTTATAATCGGCGTGTTGTTGCCAATATGGAGCACTTTGTGCAAATGCTGAGTTTAAACCTAAACTCAAAAAGGAAAGTAGTATAATTTTTCGCATCGTTTTTTCAATAAAAATGGAAGAGTTGCCACTCTTCCATTAGGTTACTATTTTGTGTTATTTTTATTTTTTTGACATTTTTTCTGCCATCAATAAAGCATTATAAGCATTCACCATTTTCGCAGTTTTTGATGATTCTACAGAAGAAACTGCTACCGGTTTTTCGTCCGGATTTGGATTTTCTCCTAAAATTATCATTGATGGAAGTGCTACTCCTGAATCCATTAAAATTTGTTTTACCTGAACTGCTTTTAGTTTTGGATAATAAGAACGAATTAGTGCTGCAACTCCTGCCGCATTTGGAGACGCCATTGAAGTTCCTTGCAAATACTTGTATTTATTATTTGGAACAGTTGCGTAAATCTCTTCACCCGGAGCAAAAACGTCAACATTTATTTTTCCGAAGTTCGAAAACGGAGCTACAACAGTTTCTCCATATGCTTTGTTGATTGCGCCAATTGTAATCACGTTATTAGCAAATTCTTTTACGTTATCTTCAGAATCATTTGGGTAATTAATGTTTTCTGTTTTATCGATATTGTATCCGTCATTTCCTGCCGCGTGTACAATTAAAACATCTTTTTTAGCAGCATATTTTATGGCATCGTAAACCCATTTTTTGTGCGGAGAAAAACTTTTCCCGAAACTTCCGTTGATTACTTTTGCTCCGTTATCAACTGCATAACGAATCGCCAAAGCGATATCTTTATCATACTCATCTCCGTCAGGAACTGCCCTTACGGTTAATATTTCGACATTGTTTGCAACCCCGTCTCCTCCTAAATCATTACCACGAACTTGTGCAATGATTCCGGCAACGTGAGTTCCGTGCAATGCTTTTTCTTTATCTGGTCCAAAAACTACATTATTTCCGTAATGGTTGTCTTTGATATCTTCCGGATTATCACCTACGATTTTTCTTCCGTCGTATTCTTTGTTCAAATTATAATTAAACTGATCGTAAACTGATTCTCTATAATCTTCTAATTCTGCTTCAGGGTCAAAAGTTGGTCCTGCATTAGTCAAAATTTGAGTCATTACCATTTTACTTCTAGCTACTTTTGGATCAGTAGAAGTAACTTTGCTTAGATCTTCTAGTTTATAAGTCGTTTTATTTAACTCTTTTTTTATAGTATTATGCACATCTATCAAGAAGTCTACTTGTTGTTTGTCTTCTAAAACTTTTTTAGACTTTTCTTCGTATTGTGCTAAAGCTGCTTTGTATTGCGCTGATCCATCATCTACTTTTTTGACAATACGGGTCATCTCAAGATTTTCGTGAACAGCATCTCCAAGAAAATTCCATCCATGAACATCATCAATAAATCCGTTTTTGTCATCATCAATTCCATTCCCTGGAATCTCTTTAGGGTTGGTCCAGATCATTCCTTGTAAATCAGGATGCTCGATATCTACACCAGAATCTACAATCCCTACAATTACTTTTACTCCTTTTTTTCCTTGTAATAATTCGGCGTAAGCTCTGTCAACACTCATTCCCGGAATCGAATCTTTGATTAAATCAAGATGACTCCATCTTTTTAGTTCGTTTTCGCTAAGCGGTGCTTTTTTAACCACTGCCAAAGGAGCAGTAATGATTTCTTTAGTAGAAGAAGTCTGTGCTTGCAAAGTAGCACTGCAACCTGCAAGTACAAGTAATGCAAAAGTTGATAAAGTATTTATTTTTATAGGACTCATGTATCTATTTTTAGTAAAAGTTAAAATATGGGCCTAAATTATGATTTTTTGTTACATAAAACTAACGATTAACACTGTGTTATGATTTTCAATTATAAAAATCTATGTTCCAAAAAAGAATCCGCCTTTTTAAAGCGGATTTAAAAATTAAAAGAAATCATTAACATGAATAACAACCTTCTTCATAAAGAAGATACATGTGATATGCTTTTACTTTCCATCCAAAATTATTACCTGCCGGCCCTCCAATTCCTTCATTAATTTCTTTTAACTGATCAGAGATTCAAGAGTTACTAATCCTAATTCATTTGCATTTTCAATAAAATCATCCAAATTCATAAACTATAAAATTTATATTTATCTACTCTTTAGCTTTTCGGTATCGGCTTATTTGCCAATATATAAAATAATATTTACAAATAATAATATTAAAATAAATAAAATCTTATAATTTTAATGATTGAAAATAAATTACTCATTACGTTATCCCGTAAGGAAAAACAATATAAATAAGTTATACTTGTGTGGGCAAATTCTAAACCAATTCTATGAAAACAAAACTACTTTTACTGTTGTTATTTTCTTACTTATCAACAAATGCGCAATGCTGGAAAGAAGTAACTTCTGGATACAATTTCAATGTAGCTATGCAAAACGATAATAGTCTATGGAGCTGGGGCAGCAACAAAGAAGGTCAATCAGGAGATGGCACTTTACTAAACAATTCTTCGCCAAAAAAAATAGGAACAGATACTGATTGGAAAACAGTAGTTACCGGAACTGATCATGCGGTCGCCCTAAAAAAAGACGGCTCTTTGTGGGCTTGGGGTAGCAATAAAAATGGGCAATTAGGAGATGGTACCACCATAAATAAAAATATTCCTAAACGAATAGGGCCTGCTACTGATTGGCAAACAATTGCAGCAGGAAATCAATATACAGTTGCAATCAAAAAAGATGGAACTTTATGGGCCTGGGGAGATAATTATTTTGGACAATTAGGCAATAGTACAAGTTCAGGACCCGGCATCCCTAAACAGGTTGGAACAGATAAAGATTGGAAAACGATAACGGTAGGTTATCGTCACACAATTGCCTTAAAAACAGATGGAACTTTATGGACCTGGGGAAGTAATGATGATGGAAAATTAGGTGATGGTACTACTAAAAATGGCTATTCACCAAAAAAAATCGGAACAGATACTGACTGGAAGACGATCTGTGGAGGAGGGAGTCATACTCTAGCTATAAAAACAGATGGATCTTTATGGGCTTGGGGACAAAATACATATGGTGAGTTAGGAAACGGCACAACTATGGATAGCTATATTCCGATAAAAATAGGAACATCCACAGACTGGAAAACTTTAGGTGCGGCGGGAGATCATTCAATTGCAATAAAAACTGATGGCTCTTTATGGACCTGGGGATATAATTCACACAACGAATTAGGAAATGGCAAATATTCAAACAGCCTTACACCAGTACAAATAGGGACTGGAAAAAGCTGGCAGGCGGTAACTGCAGGCTGGTACTACACAACTGCAGTAAGTACTGATGGTATTATGTGGACTTTTGGAGATAACGCAGATGGACAATTAGGTGATGGTACAACTGTTAATAAAAATGTACCTGTAGTTGTTCCTTGCTCTGATATGTTGAGTCTTAATATAAATACGGTAAATGTAACTTGTTTAGGCATGCATAATGGTTCTGCAACTGCTAGTGCAGGAGGAGGAACCGCTCCTTACACTTATTTATGGTCTACCGGAGGAACAAGTTCTTCCGTGAAAGATCTAGCACCTGGCACATATACATGTAAAGCAACAGATGCGTCTTCATTAACAACTATTAGTGCTTTTACAATTACTGAGCCCAATCTTATCTCTTTTGTTACAACAAGTATTGATACCTGTAATGATAATAACGGAAGTATCTCCATTATCGCAAATGGAGGAACAAAACCTTATCAATATTCTATTTCAGAGCTTGGAAGTTTTCAAGATTCAAATATCTTTAATAATTTATCTGCAGGAAATTATTCTGTAATGGTAAAAGACGCCAATGGATGTATCACAAAGTCAGATTATGTAATAATTAATTCAAACACTACTCAACCGCCAACTGCAAATTCACAAACATTTGATAAAGGCGCAACCGTTGCCGATTTAACAGCCAGCGGTACAAACATTAAGTGGTATGCCGATCCTGTATCGTCTAATGTGTTAAGTTTATCAACTGTTTTACAAACAGGTACATATTATGCATCGCAAACAATCAACGGATGTGAAAGCTCTTCAAGATTAGCAATAACTATAACCATTAAGCCAATTCAGATTGATGATAAAATACCTACAAATGGTTTGATCGCTTATTATCCTTTTAGTGGTAACGCAAATGATGTTAGTGGAAATAAATCAAATGGATCTGTTACTGGTGCTGTTTTAACAACTGATAGATTTGGAAACAGCAATAGCGCCTATAGTTTTGAGGGAGCCGGCAGTTATATTGATGCTACTATTGCCAATATACCTCAAGGCAATGCTACAAGAACAATTTCTGGCTGGTTTAAAACAAATACTCCAAATCCAGGTGAAAATGGAGATGTATGTATTTTTAATTATGGCGCGTTATCAAGATTACAAAGATTTGGACTTACTATTTATTCGAAAGGTTATCTTGAAACTTCAACCGGGCCAAATGCCATAGGCGATGATTTTTATGTAAACAACTTTAATTACTTAAGTAATGACTGGTATTTTTTTACACTTACCTATAACGGAACCAAAGTATCATTATATGTAAATGGTGTATTTGTTTCAGAAAAAAATGCTGCCTTAAATACTACGAACAATCTTTTTAGAATAGGAAAACGAATTTCAGGAGATACAACTAATGAGTATTTTAAAGGAGAAATCGATGATATTGGCATCTGGAATCGTGTTTTGACTCCGGAAGAAATTTCAGCTATGTATACTCCAGGTGAGCAGCCTGCTTATACTTTAATTCCAGATCCGAGTTTTGAACAAAAATTGATCAATTTGAAATTAGATAGTTTTCCAGTTGATGGAAAAATCCTGACATCTAATATTAACACCTTAACTTCCTTAAATGTTAGTAAAAGTAATATTTCAGATTTAACAGGAATACAAGACTTCGTATCATTAACTAATTTGAATTGCAGTCAAAATAGTCTGAAAGCATTAAACGTAAGTAAGAATACCGCTTTGACTGTTTTAGATTGTAATAACAACCAGATTGCAAATTTAGATGTAAGTAATAATCTTGTCTTAACTGAGTTAGTTTGCTACTCAAATAAATTAAACTCTTTGGATGTTAAAAAAAATACTGCTTTAACAAAATTAGATTCTGGTTCAAACCAATATACTTCATTGGATGTAAGTAATAATACTGCTTTAACATTTTTGGGATGTAATACCAGCCAATTAACCACTTTAGATCTAAGTAAAAATACCGCTTTAAATCTTCTGGATTGCCGTGAAAATAAAATAACCACCTTGGATGTTTCTAAAATCACTACATTAACAGAGCTATATTGTCAGTCTAATCAATTAAAAGATTTGGATATAAGCAAAAATAAAGTTTTAGAATTTTTAAATTGCTCAAAAAATCAACTAACCACTTTGGATGTTAACCTAAATACTGCCTTAGTCGGTTTATATGCTAATTCTAATCAATTAACAAGTCTAAATTTGAAGAATGGAAGCAATGATAAATTTGCATATCTAAATCTTATAAACAATCCAAATTTAACTTGCATTCAGGTTGATGATGTTACATTTGCCAACACAAATTGGGCAGCTAAAAAAGATGCGAATGCAGATTTCAGTATTAATTGTTCAGAAGAGTATACATTAATACCTGACCCTAATTTTGAACAAAGATTAATTAATATAGGAGTCGACATTGATGGCAAAAACGGAAAGGTGCTAAATAAAAGTATATCAAGTTTAAAATATGTGAATCTTAATTCTAGTTCAATTAAAAACCTAACAGGGATAAGCGGCTTTGTTTCTTTAAAAGGCTTAAGAGTTTCAAACAATCAATTGACTTCTTTAGATTTATCTAAAAACATTCACCTCGATACTTTATATTGCAATAAAAACAAACTTAGAACTCTTAATTTAAAAAATGGAAATAATAAAAATTTCTACAGCAAAATATCCGATTTTTCAGACAATCCTGATTTAACCTGTATTCAGGTTGATAACGCAGAATATTCTAATGCAAATTGGGTAACTATAAAAGATGAAAACGCTCAGTATAACAATGACTGTCCACCATTCTATGCTATTATTCCAGACGATAATTTTGAACAAAAACTAATCGATTTAGGAATTGATACTGATGGCCTAAATGGAAAAATCACAATTACAGACGCAAGTTCTATTACTTCTTTAGATCTTTCAAACAGTAATATAAAAGATCTAACCGGAATAGAATATTTTACCTCATTAACTATTTTGGATGTCAGCAGCAATCAGCTGACAACTTTAGATGTAAGTAAGAATATTGAATTAGAGACACTAAACGCTTCTTCAAATCAGCTTACCACATTAGACTTATCCAGAAACACTAAGCTGACAATAGTATATGTAATCAATAATCCATTAGTTACATTAAATATAAGAAATGGAAACAATCACAATTTTATTCTGCCGTCAAATACTGGTAAAAAATCAGCTTCCGGTATATATACAAGCTTTTTAGGGCTTACAACTCTTAGATGTATTCAAGTTGACGATGCAGATTATTCAAACACCAACTGGTCTAAAATTAAGGAAACAACCACAACTTATTCAAACACTTGTAAATCATTAGGTCTTGAAGACAATACTTTCGACAAAGTTGTAATCTATCCAAACCCAACTAAAGGAGAATTAAACATAAATAATATTGCTTTAGAAAAAGCAACCGTTTACAATTCGCTAGGTCAATTGATAAAATCTTTTACATTAAATTCAAGCAATACCGCGAATACAATTAATTTATCCGGTTTACCAAAAGGAGTTTATTATGTCTATTTAATCAATCAGGATTCGGCTTCGGTTAAGAAAATTATCATTGAATAAATAAGTTGTAGAAACTAAAAAATCCCATTATTCATTTGTTTGAAAATGGGATTTTTTTAGTTGAACTCAGCCATATTTAAACATATAAAATTCAGCAAGAAAAAACAATATCTTAAGTAAGAAAATGATTCATAATGTATACTTGTATAACTAATCATAAATTTAATCTATGAAAACAAAACTACTTTTATTGCTATTACTGGCAAATTTCACTTTTTATGCCCAAACGAATTTAGTCCCAAATGGCGGATTCGAAAAATGGGCAAGCGCAACCGTATTGTCCGATTGGACAACTCAAAACAATATCGCCCAAAATACTGCAGATTATTGGGAAGGATTCAACAGCGCAAGACTATCTTTTACAAATAGTGCCTTGATTCCGAAAATTACAACACAAGTTTCTTTAACTGCTGGGGTTACCTATGTAGTTAAATTTAAATACAAATATTTGAGCAGCAATTATAACGGCTCTCATCCAATTGTATTAAACATTAGTAAAAACGGAAGTTCGACAACCCTTTCCACTAGTTATTTTGCCACAAATAACAACTGGACAGCAGTTGAAACTACTTTCACACCAGATCAAAATCTATCTTATAATTTAAGTATTTCTTTAAATACTCTTGATAATATCGGGTTTAATGCCATTGTAGATCATGTACAGATCTATGTTAAAGGAACCGAGCAATATACCCTTATTCCAGATTTGAGTTTTGAAAAAAACTTGATTGCTCTTGGTCACGACTCTGGCCCAACAGATGGAAAAGTGCTAACAGCTAATATTTCTACATTAACTTCTTTAAACATTACTTCTAATAGTAATGCGGTTGGTTTAGTTAAAGATTTGACGGGAATCCAAGATTTCACAGCATTAACATTACTAAATTGTCAAGGCCAACAATTGACAACTTTAGATCTGACTAAAAATACTGCTTTAGTTACTTTAAATTGCCAAAACAACTTGCTAACAAACTTAAATATTTCTAAAAACTCCTCTTTAACTACTATTATTTGCAATAATAATAAACTAACAAATCTTGACGTTTCTGAAAAATTAGCCTTGACCAACTTACAATGTACATCTAATAAATTAATAAGTCTGGATGTTTTAAAAAATACTGCCTTAATCACGCTACTTTGCGACAAGAACTCACTAACAAGTCTGGATATTTCAAAACTCATTGCTTTAGTCACTTTAGATTGTTCAGCGAATTTACTAACAAGTCTGGATGCTTCAAAAAACATAGCTTTGACATCTTTATATTGTACAGACAACTCCCTAACAAGTGTAAATGTAAAAAATGGAAATAATAAAGCTTTTTACTGGAATTCTATTTATCATTTGAGTTTTTCTGGAAATAAAGATTTGAAATGTATCACTGTAGATGACATAGTCTATTCAAATAAAAATTGGACGGGAAACAAAGAATCTGGGGCTACTTATGCCTTAGCTTGTGATGGGCGGTACACCGCTATTCCTGATCCAAGATTTCATCTAGAACTAATAAATCTCGGACTAGATTCAGGTAATTTTTCTGGAAAAGTACTAACAGCAAACATTTCTTCCCTGAAAACTCTTGATGTATCTTCTAAAAACATCACAGATCTTACAGGAATTGAGGATTTTACTGAATTAACTTCCCTAGATTGCAGTAAAAATAAGTTGTCTTCAATAGATATTTCAAAAAATATTGCTTTAACGACATTAAATTGTTCATATAATTATACAATAGATTTTCTTGATGTTTCTAACAATATTAATTTAAAAATCCTAAGTTGCCATAGTCTAAAAATAAGAGATTTAAACCTAAAAAATAATTTAAAGCTGACTCAACTAACCTGTAGTTATAATGCTTTGACTAGTTTAGAAATTCCTCATAATCCTGATTTTAATTATCTTGATTGTTCTAATAATCGATTGGCACAGATAGATGTTTCGAAGAATACTAAATTGACTTACTTTGATTGCTCCACTAATAAGTTAACGAATCTTGATGTTTCAAATAATGGTTCTCTAACTACTTTTTATTGCAACTCTAACAATCTGTTTAACCTGAATGTAAAAAATGGCAATAACCTTAGATTGAGTAAACGTAATTTTATCGACAATCCAAACTTGACATGCATCAATGTTGACGCTTTTAGCACTTCGAGTTGGGGTCCTAGTAAAGATCCAAAAGCTTTTTACAACTCAAACTGCAGTGGTGAAAATACTCCTTATACTCTTATCCCTGATCCCGCTTTTGAGCAAAAATTGATAGACATAGGAGTTGATACTGATGGTAAAAATGGAAAAGTAATTACAACTAATATATCTTCACTAAAATCATTAGATGTGTCTTCTAGCAATATTACAAATTTAACAGGAATTGAAGATTTTACATCTTTAACGTACTTAGATTGCGGTTCAAATAAAATCTCCAATCTCAATTTAACGCAAAATACTGTTTTAACTACTTTGTTTTGTCCCAAAAATGATCTGGAAGGTTTGAGTCTTTACAAAAATACATTCTTGACTTATTTAGATTGCAACACAAATCGATTAAAAGGACTCAATGTATCTTACAATACAGCCCTAACTTATTTAAATGTAAGTAATAATTCTATTTTCAACGATTTTCAAGATCTATATGTGGCTCTTAATACTGCCTTAACAAATTTAAATTGTTCTTATAATAAATTGACGACTTTAGACATAACTAGAAATATAGCTTTAACCACTTTTGACTGTAGTAACAATCTACTGAGAACTTTAAATGCGAATAAAAACTCGGCCTTGGTGACTTTTATTTGCAATAATAATAAACTAGAACGTTTAGAAGTGACTAATAACGTGGCCTTAGCGACTTTTATTTGTAATGATAATAAACTAGATTATTTAGATGTAACTAAAAATGTTATGTTAAACAAATTTGATTGTCAATATAATAATTTGCGGTATTTGAATTTGAAAAATGGGAATAACAAAAATTTTGATATGACTTATTCTAATTTCGCAAACAATACTCTAACTTGTATTAACGTAGATGATGAAAATTATTCAAATGCAAATTGGTCGGATAGAAAAGACGCTAAAACCGTTTATTCTTCAAATTGTGCCACTTTAGGTGTTGAAGATTCAGTTTTTGAAAAAGCCGTAGTTTATCCAAATCCGACTAAAGACCAGGTTCATATTAACAACATTGTTTTAGAAAAAGCAAACGTTTATAATTCATTAGGCCAGTTAGTAAAATCATTTACTTTTAGCAATGGCGAAAGCAATAACGCAATTAGCCTATCTGGTCTACCAAAAGGCTTTTATTATGTTTATTTAATAAATGGCGATGCCGCTTCAGCGAAGAAAATCATCGTTGAATAATATAATTTAGTACAACTAAAAAATCCTGTTTTCACAAATATTTGAAAACGGGATTTTTTTATGTTTTAAATCATCTTCTAAAGAATATCTTCACAAGTAAAAACGTCTTTCAATCGAACACCTTTTTCTGTTTGTTCTACCGTTATAATCTGATTGTGTGCATCGTGCTCTAAAAACAAATAATAGTTATTATCTGCCGCTGCGTTCAAAAAATTAGATTTTTCCGGCATTGTCAATAAAGGTCTTGTATCGTAACCCATAACATACGGTAGCGGAATATGTCCGGCTGTCGCCAATAGATCGGCACAAAAAACAATGGTTTTATCTTGATATTGAATATGCGGAATCATTTGTTTTTCGGTATGACCGTCAACATAATAAATTCCAAAATTCATTTCTTCAGAAAAGCCAAAATCAGCTTCAGGACGCTTTATAAAATTCAATTGTCCGCTTTCCTGCATGGGTAAAATGTTCTCTGATAAAAAAGAAGCTTTTTCACGAGCATTAGGTTTTGTTGCCCATTCCCAATGATTTTCATTTGTCCAAAACTTGGCATTTTTAAAAGCCGGCTCATAAAAAGTTTTGTCTGAATTCCATTGTACACTTCCTCCACAATGATCAAAATGCAAATGCGTCATAAAAACATCAGTTATATCGTCCCGGCTAAAGCCATATTTTGCTAATGATTTATCAATAGAATGCGTTCCCCAAAGCGAATAATAGCCAAAAAACTTTTCAGATTGTTTATCGCCCATTCCGGTATCGATTAAAATCAGACGATTTCCGTCTTCAATTAACATGCAACGCGCGGCAATATCAATCAAATTATTATCGTCTGCGGGATTGGTTTTGTTCCAGATTGTTTTAGGCACAACACCAAACATAGCGCCACCATCTAATTTAAAATTTCCTGATTCTATTGGGTAAAGTTTCATAATAGTACATTTCTAATATTGAAAACAAAGCTAGGAAATACAATCTCTTTTTGCTAAGTATTCTCAAAGAATGTTTTTCATGTAAATGTAAAATTGCCCACAGATTAAACGGATTGAACCGATTTTCGCTGTATTTTAATTTTAAAAACAGCGAACATAAAACGCTCAAAATTAATAGTAATCTGTGTAAATCAGTTAAACCAGTAAAATCAGTGGACTGAAAATTATTCAAGAGTAATCGAAGTGCTTCCCATTATTTCTTGTTTGTCGAAGAAGTTGACAAAATAAGTTCCTTTTTTAAATGCATTTTCGTCGGCATTTAAAATCCCGTAGACATTTGCCGCCTTTCCCTGAAAATCAACGGCCACAATAAAACTATAAACTAACGCTTTATCATTTCCAAATTCGATTAATTTGTTTTCACCCAGAACCTTATTTTTCTGATCTAAAACCTGAATATAAAAAACTTTCTTTCCCGTTTTTGCAACCGCATTTCCGTTGACAGAAAAACTCACTTTCAGCTTTTTAGTATTTTTTGCTTTCTCTGTTTCCAGCTCTTGTCCGGATTTTTTTTCCTTAAGCGCGATTACACCAAAATTACTCGTCACCAGTTTCGAAGCATCTTTTAAGGTCGATTCTAATTTTTTTTGTTTAGAAACCAAAGTATCATTTTCAGTCTTTTGTTTGTACATGACAACATTCTGACTTTCTATTTCACTAAGTAAATTTTTATTCTGAGATTTTAATTTTTTAATTTCAACAACTTTAGATGCTAATGCAATCTTCATGTCCGAGAGTTGTTTTCTATAAACCTGAATTTGTTCAGCAGAGGGATTTTCTGAAGCTTTGATAATTTCCATCAGGTTTTCGATGTTTCTTTTTTCAAGTTCTAATTGTTGAGACAAAGAGGTCTTCTCCAAAATAGCTATATCATAAGCTAACTTTAAAGTTGTCAAAGAATCTAAAATATTTTTTTGCGAAAGTGATTCAGGACTTAAATCACTAAATTTCTGATCTTTTGTTATCTCTTTGATTTTCTTATCAGTCTCATTTGATTCTTTACTAAAAATAAAGACTGTAGCGCCTATTCCAAAAACAAAAAACACTGCTAAAAGTGCTTTAACCCACTTATTTTTGTATTGTTTCTTCATAATTACTCCCAATTTTCTGCAAAAGTAATAATAAAAAATCGCCCTCAATACGTATAAATACGCTTTTTTAACACTTAATAGTAAATATTGATAAGTAAATCCTACAAAAGAAACAGCTTTTTAAATTTTCGATAAAAAATGCTAATAAAACAAATAAACCACATAAACAATGATATTTGATTTAGTAATATAACTAATATCTATTTTAACATTTGTTATAATAATGTGAACCGTTATGGAAAAAGGTTTTTAAGTCGTATCTTTGCAGATAATTTCATTTCAACATTGAAAGACAGCACTTTAAAATGTAATCATTTAATTACTGTTTTGAATGCAAATTCGAATGAAAGCAAAAACAAATACCATAAACAATGATAAAAGTTTCTGATACAGCCAAAAAGAAAATCATCGACTTAATGAAAGATGATGGTTTTGATGCTGCACATGACTACGTAAGAGTAGGCGTGAAAAGTGGCGGATGCTCTGGTTTGTCTTATGATTTAAAATTTGACAAAGCCAAAGGCGACGACGATAAAATATTTGTAGACAACGACATAACGATTGCAGTTGAAAAAAAATCATTTCTGTATTTAGCCGGAACAATTCTTGAATTTTCAGGCGGATTAAACGGAAAAGGTTTTGTGTTTAACAATCCAAATGCAAGTAGAACTTGTGGTTGCGGAGAATCATTTTCGCTATAAATTAAAGTCAAAAAGCAAAAATTTAAACGCTTAAGATCTTAAATTTTAAGCGTTTTAAAAAACTAAAAAATGTCAAAATACACTGAAGACGATTTAAAAATCGAACTCGAAACTAAAGAATACGAATACGGATTTTATACTGATATAGAATCAGAGACATTTCCTATTGGCTTAAACGAAGATATCGTAAGAGCTATTTCTCTTAAAAAAGAAGAGCCTGAATGGATGACCGAATGGCGCATCGAGGCTTTTCGCGCATGGAAAGAAATGATCGAACCGGAATGGGCAAATGTTCATTATCAAAAACCGGATTTTCAGGCAATCTCATACTATTCAGCTCCAAAACAAGTAGATCCAAACAAAACTTTGGATGATGTAGATCCGGAACTTCTTGAAATGTACAAAAAGTTAGGTATCTCTGTCGATGAACAAAAAATGATGAACAATGTCGCTATGGATATTGTTGTCGATTCTGTTTCTGTGGCTACTACTTTCAAAAAAACATTGGGAGAAAAAGGAATCATTTTCTGTCCAATTTCTGAAGCTATAAAAGAGCATCCGGAATTAGTTCGTAAATATTTAGGAACTGTTGTACCTCAAAAAGACAACTTCTATGCAGCATTAAACTCAGCAGTTTTCTCTGACGGAAGTTTCTGTTATATTCCAAAAGGAGTTCGTTGCCCAATGGAACTTTCAACTTATTTTAGAATCAACCAGGCAGGAACGGGACAATTCGAAAGAACTCTTGTTATTGCTGACGAAGGAAGTTACGTATCATACCTTGAAGGTTGTACCGCTCCAAGTCGTGACGAAAACCAATTACACGCTGCTGTAGTTGAATTAATCGCTTTGGATGATGCTGAAATTAAATATTCTACCGTTCAAAACTGGTTCCCTGGAAACAAAGAAGGAAAAGGTGGAGTTTATAACTTCGTAACCAAAAGAGGTTTATGCGAAACAAACGCTAAAATTTCCTGGACACAAGTAGAAACAGGTTCTGCTGTAACCTGGAAATATCCTTCTTGTGTATTAAAAGGAGACAATTCGGTAGGAGAATTTTACTCAATTGCCGTTACTAATAATTACCAACAAGCAGATACTGGAACTAAAATGATCCATTTAGGTAAAAACACTAAATCGACTATTATTTCTAAAGGTATCTCGGCTGGTAAATCACAAAACAGTTACCGTGGATTAGTGCAAATTAGCCCAAGAGCTGAAAATGCAAGAAACTTTTCGCAATGTGATTCTCTTTTAATGGGGAATAATTGTGGGGCACATACCTTCCCTTACATCGAAAGTAAAAATCCATCGGCTAAAATAGAGCACGAAGCTACTACAAGTAAAATTGGAGAAGATCAGGTTTTTTATTGCAACCAAAGAGGTATCCCAACTGAAAAAGCGATTGCCTTAATTGTAAACGGTTTCAGTAAAGATGTATTGAACAAATTGCCAATGGAATTTGCTGTTGAAGCTCAAAAATTATTAGAGATTTCCTTAGAAGGATCTGTAGGTTAATTGCGAAATGGAAGGTAAGAAAGTAATCATTTTAGGTTCATCCAGAAAAAACGGAAACACAACCAAAATTGTAGATGAAATTGCTAAAGAAACCGGAATAGACGTAATTAATTTAAGTGATTATAATATTTCTCATTATGATTACGAAAGTAAAAATATAGAAGACGATTTTTTGCCTTTGATAAAAGGAATACTGGAGAAATACGAAACTTTAATTTTTGCAACGCCCATATACTGGTACAATATGAGTGGAATAATGAAGGTTTTCTTTGATCGCTTTTCAGATTTAATCCGAATTGAAAAAGAAACCGGACGAAAACTAAGAGGAAAGAAAATTGGTGTAATATCAAATTCACACGATAATGAAATCGAAGATAGTTTTTACATTCCGTTCAAAAAAACAGCCAATTATTTAGGCATGGAATATTTAGGACACGCGCATTTTAATGCCAACATCCTAAACCAGACAACAAAAATAGAATTGACATTTATATAAAATAAAAAAAACAATGTTATCAATAAAAAACCTTCACGCCTCAATTGGTGATAAAGAAATCCTTAAAGGAATTAATATAGAAGTTAAAGCTGGCGAAGTACACGCTATCATGGGACCAAACGGTTCCGGAAAAAGTACACTTTCGGCTGTAATTGCCGGAAACGAAAACTACGAAGTTACTGATGGAGAAGTTTTCCTTGACGGAGAAGATCTTGCTGATTTAGCTCCGGAAGAAAGAGCACACAAAGGAGTTTTCCTTTCTTTTCAATATCCTGTAGAAATTCCCGGAGTAAGTGTTACGAACTTCATGAAAACTGCAATCAACGAAACTCGTAAAGCAAACGGTCAGGAAGAAATGCCTGCTAACGAAATGCTAAAAGTAATTCGTGAGAAATCTGAATTATTAGAAATCGACCGTAAATTTTTATCACGTTCATTAAACGAAGGTTTTTCTGGTGGTGAGAAAAAAAGAAATGAAATTTTTCAAATGGCAATGTTAGAACCAAAATTAGCCATTCTTGACGAAACCGATTCTGGTCTTGACATCGATGCTTTAAGAATTGTTGCTAATGGAGTGAACAAATTGAAAAGCGAGAAAAACGCGATTATCGTGATCACGCACTACCAACGTTTGTTAGATTATATCGTTCCGGATTTCGTTCACGTTTTATACAACGGAAGAATCGTAAAGTCAGGCGGAAAAGAATTGGCTTACGAATTGGAAGAAAAAGGATACGACTGGATTAAAGCAGAAAACTAGTTTACAGTTACAGTTTACAGTTTACCAAACTCATAACTTATAACTCATAACTTATAACTAAAGAAATGGATTTAAAAGAAAAATTAGTATCGTCTTTTATGGCTTTTGAAGAGCGTGTCGATGTACATTCAGATTTACATGACATTCGCACAAACGCCTTAAAGAACTTTGAAAATAAAGGTTTCCCAACCAAAAAAGAAGAAGCTTGGAAATATACATCGCTAAACGCCATCTTAAAAAATGACTTTACGGTTTTTCCTAAGCAGGAAAATGCAATAGAATTTAATCATGTAAAAAAATACTTTTTACACGAAATCGACACTTATAAATTAGTGTTTATTGATGGTGTTTTCAGCTCGCATTTGTCTTCTACCACACACGACGGAATCGATGTTTGTTTGATGTCTTCGGCATTGACCAAACCAAAATATAAAATGGTTATTGACAAATACTTCAACCAAATTGCCAGCAAAGACGAAAGTCTGACTTCGTTAAACACTGCTTTTGCAAGTGAAGGAGCTTTTATCAATATTCCGCAGAAAAAAGTAGCTGACAAACCTATCGAGATCATGTATTTCTCTACAGGAAACGAAGCTGCTTTATTGGTTCAGCCTAGAAATTTGATTATTGTTGGAGAAAATTCTCATGTTCAGATTATCGAGCGTCACCAAAGTTTAAATGAAAATCCTGTTTTAACCAATTCAGTTACAGAGATTTTTGCTCAAAAACGTGCTATTGTAGATCACTACAAAATTCAAAACGATAATATCGAGGCGAATTTAATCGACAATACTTACGTTTCTCAACAACAGGAAAGCCATGTTTATGTACATACTTTTTCGTTTGGAGGAAATCTAACGCGTAACAATTTGAATTTTTATCACTTTGGTGAAAGATTGACAAGTACGCTAAACGGAATCACTATTATTGGCGAAAAACAACACGTTGATCATTATACTTTGGTAAACCACGCAACTCCAAACTGCGAGAGTTTCCAGGATTATAAAGGAATTTTCGCTGATCGTTCAACAGGAGTTTTCAACGGAAAAGTATTGGTAGAAAAAGAAGCTCAAAAAACAAATGCTTTCCAAAAAAGCAACAACATTTTATTGAGTGACAAAGCTACCATCAACGCAAAACCACAATTAGAGATTTTTGCTGATGACGTAAAATGTTCTCACGGTTGTACCGTAGGACAACTTGACGAAACGGCAATGTTCTACATGCAATCTCGTGGAATCCCGAAAAAAGAAGCTAAAGCTTTATTGATGTACGCATTCTCGAATGCTGTTATCGAAAGCATTAAAATACCGGAATTAAAACAAAGAATTACTAAAATCATCGCTACGAAATTAGGCGTTAATTTAGGATTTGATTTGTAGAAAGCTCAACCGCAAGGTTCGCTAAGATTTACGCAAAGTTCGCAAGGTTTATTACAAAACTTTGCGAACTTTGCGCTTTTTACCTTTCTCCCCATAGCTATCGAGATTACGATTCAATTTTCTTTTCTTATATAAACCCATAAATCCAGATTATCAAGCTTAGTAATTATTTCATCCGAAAAAAAACATTTTTCTTCCACTTCAGAAAAATTAATATCCCCTAAAACTTCTGCGGTTACATCACTTATGTTTTCAAAATCGTCGTTATTAGGCTCTCTGTCCAGATAATAAATAACCGTTAGTTTTCCTAATCCTTCAAATCCAACGGCAATAGCTCTGATTTCAGGATATATCATTCCTAATAATGCTCGTTGAATTGATAACAATACATTTCTTCTTAATTCTTTATATTCCATTTAAAGATTTATTTTTTGATTGAAGCAATTATCCCTTTCAAAAAACCATTAAAATCAAATCCCTGATCGTCTTCTTTCAGTCCCATTCTCACAATTACCATATCCAAAGACGGAATAATCGCCACCATTTGGCCTTGATATCCGCTGCAATAAAACATATCACGAGGAGCATCCGGAAATTTTCCTCCGGCATTTAGCCAAAATTGCGCTCCATAAGCTCCGTTAGATGTATTGGTTGGCGTAGCAGAATATTTTACCCAGCTTTCATCCAGAATTTGCTCCCCGTTCCAGTTTCCTTTATGCAGGTATAATAACCCAAATTTTGACCAATCTCTAGCTGTTGCCCAGGCATATGATGAACCTACGAAAGTTCCGGACATATCTTGCTCAACAATCATCGAGTTCATTCCGATTTTATCGATTACAGCGCTGTACCAAAAATCAAGATATTCTTGCTGCGTTTTAAACTGACTTTTTAAAATTCCGGACAATAAATTGGTTGTTCCTGACGAATAATTCCAATGTGTGTTGGGTTTAAACTGAGCTGGTTTCTCGCGCTGTACTTTTGCCATATCTCCAGACTGAAAAAGCATTATTGTAGCATCACAAATTTTACTGTAATTCTCTTCCCATTCTAAACCTGAATTCATATGAAGCAAATCGTTTATAGTAATGATTTTACGTTCGTCATTTTGCCATTCAACAATTGGTGCCGGTTTATAAATATCAATTTTTCCTTGTTTTGCCAAAACTCCAAAAGCAGAATTGGTGATGCTTTTTGTCATCGACCAGCCTAAAATCTTGCTTTCTTTATTAAAGCCTTTATCGTATTGTTCGGCTATCAATTTATCTTTATACAAAACCACAACTGCTCGGGTGCGTTTTACTTTTCCTCCATTTTTATCAAAAGAATCATCAACGGCTTTTTTTAGTTTGGTATAATCTATGTTCGAGAACGCGGTGTCTTTTGGTTCATTATTGCCATAAGGAAAAGCAAGATTATTGACTAATTTAGTTCGTTTAGGAAGTAAATATGGCTTCGAAACATCATAATCATCATCTATTAAAGTGGCACCTAAACCTTCACGATAAATCGCTTTTCTTTCTTTTAAACCATAGACCGAAGATGTTGCAAATTTCCCGGCTTCATCAATTGTATTTGTTGCCAAATCCATTAACGGAATATCATTATCTCCTTTTTCAATCAATTCTTTCGATCTGTGATCTAAGAAATGTCCCGAGGCAATACTTTTGGCCGAAAAGCCAGAGATCAATTCAAGCTTTGGATAAGTGGTAAATCCAAAATAAAAAACTGCAATCAGTAAAACAAGCGCCAGTAACCTGATGATTTTTTTCATATTCACAAAAGATATTTTTACTGCAATATAAATAATTTATCTTCACGATTTTAGCATCTAATTCACATTTTGGATTCACATATTTTACAAAACGTAACTTAATTTTATAGAATCAATATTCAATCCTTCGATTGATAGTACCATAAAAGGAAATTATAGTTTTGATCGATAAACCAATTTAGTTTTAGTACTTTTGTAGATAGAATTTTTCTAAATAAGACATGTTAGACATCCAAAAAATAAGAGCTGATTTTCCGATACTTTCGGAAAAAGTAAACGGAAAACCATTGGTATATTTCGATAACGGAGCAACCTCACAAAAACCACAAATTGTGATCGATGCGATCGCGACATATTATCAGGAAATAAATGCCAATATTCACCGTGGTGTTCACACACTAAGTCAATTGGCAACTGATGCTTACGAAATTTCAAGAGTAAAAATCCAACATCATATCAATGCTAAGTTTTCGCACGAAGTACTTTTTACTTCCGGAACAACGCACGGAATCAATTTAGTAACCAACGGTTTTGCTTCTATATTACAACCTGGTGACGAAGTAGTAGTTTCCTCTTTAGAACATCATAGTAATATTGTACCTTGGCAAATGTTATGCGAGAAAACCGGAGCAACTCTTAGAGTGATCCCAATGAACGAAGACGGTGAACTGATTATGGAGGCTTTTGACGCTTTACTTTCAGAAAAAACTAAAGTGGTTACGGTCAATCATATTTCGAATGCATTAGGAATCATCAATCCTATCAAATACATGATCGAAAAAGCACACGCTGTTGGCGCTGCAGTTTTGATCGATGGCGCACAAGCTGTTCCGCATTTAAAACCGGATGTTCAGGATTTAGATTGTGATTTTTATGCTTTTTCCGGCCATAAAATGTGCGGTCCAACCGGAACCGGGATTTTATACGGAAAAGAAGAATGGTTAAACAAATTACCTCCTTATCAGGGTGGTGGCGAAATGATCAAGGAAGTTACTTTCGAAAAAACAACTTATGCTGATCTTCCTCATAAATTTGAAGCCGGAACTCCAAACATTGCCGGCGGAATTGTTTTAGGAACTGCTGTTGATTATTTAAATCATATTGGTTTTCACAACATTCAAAAACAAGAAGAAAAATTACTGGAGCATGCTACAAAGCGTCTTTTAGAAATTGAAGGTTTGAAAATTTACGGAACCGGAAAAAATAAAGCTTCTGTAGTTTCGTTTAATATAAATGGAATTCATCCTTACGATATTGGTTCTATTATCGATAAATTAGGAATTGCCGTTAGAACCGGACATCATTGTGCACAACCCATCATGAACTTTTTCTGCATTCCCGGAACGATCCGTGCTTCATTTTCTTTTTACAATACAATAGAAGAAATTGATGTAATGGTTGAAGCGGTGAAGAAAGCAAAAACCATGTTAAGCTAAAAAAATTATGCGAATACTATCTTTATTGCTCTTAACGATTTTCATTGGAACAAGTTGCTCAAGCCAAAAAACCAGCGATATGACATCAACACAAATCGAATATTCTGCTGTTTCAAGAGGCCTTTACAAATTGATAGTAGTTCAAAATAAAACGCTTACAGTTACCAATGGTAAAAACACGCAACCTGTAGAAACTAAAATAAGCGATGCTAAATGGAAAGAGATTGTAGCAGAGTTTTCGAAAATTAATTTAGAAAGTATTCCAACATTAAAAGGACCTACTGAAAAACGTTTTTACGATGGTGCTGCAATTGGAAATTTAAAGATAGTTCAGAATCAGAAAATCTACGAAACTGCAGGTTTCGACAATGGTTACCCTCCAAAGGAAATAGAAAAATTGGTAAATTTGCTGGTAGATTTCACGAAAGAATAATTATGACAATAAAAGAAATACAAAACGAAATAATAGACGAATTTTCGATGTTCGACGATTGGATGCAACGTTATGAGTACATCATCGAATTAGGAAAAAGTCTTCCGTTGATCAAAGAAGAATACAAAACAGAAGAGAATTTAATCAAAGGCTGCCAATCGAAAGTTTGGTTACAAGGCGAACAAAAAGACGATAAAATTGTCTTTACCGCTGATAGTGATGCTATTTTGACCAAAGGAATTATCGCTATTTTAATTCGTGCATTCTCTAATCAAAAAGCAGAAGACATTATAAAAGCTGATACTGAATTTATTGATGAAATTGGTTTAAAAGAACATCTGTCTGCCACCCGCGCCAACGGATTGGTTTCGATGATTAAAAACATCAAAATGTACGCTTTGGCTTTTGATGCTAAAAACAGAAATTAAAATTTTCAAACATAATGTTTTTAATTTGAACCATTAAGATATTAAGTTTCATAAGAAATAGAACTTAATTTTCTTAATATCTTAATGGTAAGAAAAAAAACACTTGCTGTTTAAATGAACTTACATCACTTATATGGTGAAAAAAAACAAAACAAAAAAATGGAACAAGAAATAGACACAAACGAATTAGGAGAATCAATTGTAAAAGTTTTAAAAAGCATTTACGATCCGGAGATTCCTGTAGATATTTACGAATTAGGATTGATTTATGATGTAATGGTAAATACAGATTACGAAGTAAAAATCCTGATGACATTAACATCTCCTAACTGTCCGGTTGCGGAAAGTTTACCAAGAGAAGTAGAAGAAAAAGTAAAAACCATCGAAAACATAAAAGATGTTGATGTTGAAATTACTTTCGATCCGCCATGGAGCAAGGATTTAATGAGCGAAGAAGCAAAATTAGAATTAGGAATGCTTTAAAAAAAGTACAGTTCTTAGTCTCAGTTTTCAGTATTTAACTGTGACTGAGACTGTAAACTGCAAACTAGAGAAAATGGAAGAAATCATCAATAAAGTTGCAAATAGTGCCTTAGAAGTTTTTGATCTTGAGGATTATTATCCAAAAGGAGCGCGTGTGCAAATTGACATTTCACAATGGCTTTTAGAAGGTTTTTTATTAAAAGAAAAAGACTTTAGAGAGCACCTAAAAAATCACGATTGGTCGCAATATCAAGATCAATATGTGGCTATAAACTGTAGTACAGATGCTATTGTTCCTGCCTGGTCGTCTATTTTGGTAGCGATTCAATTGGCACCTTATGCCAAAAAAGTAGTCAACGGAACTATTGAAGATTTAGACGCAAGTTTGTATGAAGAGATTCTAAGTAAACTTGATTATTCTGAATACAAAAACAAACCTGTTATTGTAAAGGGATGTTCGAAAAAACCCGTACCAACGCGTGCTTATATTTTAGCCGCAACTTATCTACAACCTTTTGCAAGAAGTATTATGTACGGCGAAGCTTGCTCAGCAGTACCTTTATACAAAGAATCTAAGAAATAACTTTCTTTTACAATCAACAATACCCTACCTTTTAACGGTTTTTTAGTATATTTGTTCTTACACATTTAAACTATATACCATGAGAAAGCTAACGTTATTACTTTTTATTTTAGCGAACTTAACTTTTGTTCAAGCCCAAAATTCTGAAAAAGAATTGATCCAAAACACTGAAAAAGCAGTAAAGAAAATAAATGATACTATCGAGGGAGAAGGCTGGAAAGCCAAAGGAACAGTTTCTCTTTTACTAAATCAATCAAGCTTTAATAACTGGATTGCAGGAGGTGAAGATAGCTTTTCGGGAACTTTAGGAATCAACTACGATTTCAACTATAAGAAAGACGATCTTACCTGGGATAATAAAGTTTTGGCTTCTTACGGACTTTTACAAACTAAAAATGCCGACTACGAAAAAAAGACTGATGACCGTCTTGAATTCAATTCAATCCTGGGAAAGAGAGCTTTTGGCGAATGGTATTATTCTTATTTCTTAAATTTCAGAACTCAATTTTCAACCGGTTACTTGTATGGCAAGGATGAAAACGGAAAGGAAATTAGAACTGAAAACACCAAATTTATGTCTCCGGGTTATCTTACTACTGGTCCTGGTATTTACTGGACAAAAGATGATAATCTAAAAATCAACTTTGCGCCTTTAACCTCTAAATTTACCTTTGTAGATGGGGCTTACACATCAGAAATTGATCAGTCTACCGGATTACCTTATGTTGATGGTTCTTATTTTGGTGTCGATGCTAACAAAACGATGCGTTACGAATTAGGTTTCTATGCATCTGTTTATTACAAATTGGCGATCATGACCAATGTAACTGCTGAAAATACTTTGAATTTATATTCTAATTACTTAGAAGATCCACAAAACGTAGATATCAATTACTCTTTGAATATTATCATGAAAGTGAACAAGTTTTTATCTGCCAATTTATCGTTCCAGGCTATTTATGATGATAATGCTTTTAAAGGTTTTCAAACCAGAGAAGTATTTGGTTTAGGGATTAATTTCGGATTCTAATTTAAAACATATTTTACCGCAAAGAACGCAAGGATTTTTTTACCGGGCTGAAATAATCTCGCAAAGCCGCAAGGACACAAAGTTTATATTATGGACTTCTGTATCTTAGCTAAATTAATCCTTAAGAACATAAAACTAAAAAAAAAGTTCGCAAAGCTAGATAGATTTAGCTTTGCGAACTTTGTGTTTTCCTGAGGTACTTACTATAAAATCTTGCGCTCTTTGCGGTAAAATAATTTATTCCTGATCTTCGGAATCTTCTTCTTTTTCAATTGCATCTTTATAATCCGGATACAAAAATTTATTATAAGGAAATCTCGTGATATGTATTTGACGAACTGCTTCGTAAACTATTTCTCTAAATTCTTCAAAATTTTCTTTTTGTGTAGCCGAAATAAACAATGCTTTATTCTGACCAACATTACTCATCCAGGTTTGTTTCCATTCCTCAAGTGTGTAATGTCTTCTTGTTTTTTCAGTAATCAAATCATCTTCATCAATTGTCAAATGCTTGTAAGCATCAATTTTATTAAAAACCATAATCGTTGGTTTATCATTACTCTTGATTTCTAACAACGTTTGATTTACAGATTCGATATGATCTTCAAAATCAGGATGCGAAATGTCTACAACATGCAAAAGTAAATCGGCCTCGCGAACCTCATCTAAGGTACTTTTAAAAGAATCTACCAATTGAGTTGGTAATTTTCTAATAAAACCTACAGTATCCGACAATAAGAAAGGTAAGTTTTTAATCACTACTTTTCTAACTGTGGTATCCAGGGTTGCGAATAATTTATTCTCAACAAAAACATCACTTTTACCTACCGCATTCATCAATGTCGATTTCCCAACATTGGTATACCCTACAAGAGCCACACGAACCATTGCACCACGATTACTGCGCTGCACGCCCATTTGTTTGTCGATTGTTTTTATTTTTTCTTTTAAGAGCGAAATACGATCACGAACAATACGTCTGTCTGTTTCAATCTCGGTTTCTCCGGGTCCACGCATTCCAATTCCTCCTTTTTGACGCTCAAGGTGAGTCCACATACCAGAAAGTCTAGGCAATAAATACTGACATTGCGCCAGCTCTACCTGCGTTCTTGCATACGATGTTTCGGCTCTTTGCGCAAAAATATCCAGAATAAGGTGTGTTCTGTCTAAGATTTTACAATCTATAATTTTAGAGATATTCTTTTGTTGCGATGGTGATAATTCATCATCAAAGATTAAAGTCGATATGTCGTTTTCTTTTACAAAAAGATTGATTTCTTCAATTTTCCCTGTTCCAACAAAAGTCTTAGGATTTGGGCGTTCCATTTTTTGAGAAAAGCGTTTAATAACTTCACCTCCTGCGGTAAATGTCAAAAACTCTAATTCATCAAGATATTCGTTAAGTTTTTCTTCACTTTGATTTTGAGTCACAATACCAACAATGGCCGTTTTCTCAAAATTTATAATTTCTTTTTCTAACATAGCTTTGAATAAGGTGCAAATTTAATGATTTGTAAGGTACTAATGCTTATAGAATTCCGTTTTTAAGTTCTATTTGGGAAATTAGTGTTTCTATAAAAAGGCAAACCATCTAAAAATTAAGAACAGACTTAATTTCCAGATGGTTTTAACTAAATTGAAAAGTTTATATTTATTCGTAAATAAAAGTTTTTTCTGTTTTTACAATTCCGTTTTCTTCAATCTGAGAACAGGAGATTGGATAGTTTAATTTATTGTATTTGAATTTTCTGCTCACACCAACTAAAACTGTTGAAGATGGACTAAAATTCATTTCGTTGTTATAGGATATTGCTTCAAAACTAAACTCTTCTTCGTGATACGAAATCATGGGTACAATTACTTTATAATTATCACCAAACAAGCTCTGAACAATTAATTGATCTACTGATTTTTTATCATCAAAAGTATACGTTTTAGATATTTTATCCCCTACGAGACCTTTATGTTTAGCAACATTATCATTAATATAAACATATTCAATTTTACCAATTATTGCTTTGTTTCTGTCTCTCGTAGTACGTCTTACAATTATACCGTTCTCTACAATATATTCTACATCATCAACAATATTTTGGTGATTCGTACTTTTTTTGGTAATTACTTTTACTCTTGCTCCCTCGTAGCCAAAAGTTACTGTTTTGGTAATATAGTCATTACCTTCCTGATATTTTTTAACGAATTTTGTAATGTTATTATCTGCATCATAAGAGTAATTCACGACTTCTTTCCATTCGCTTCCCACTTTGTCTTTTACAGTTTTATCCAACAATCCTTTAGTGTTATAAAAAAAATGCTGAACAACATCTGATGTGGTGATGGTTTGTATTTTACCGTCTTTAAAAACAACTGTTTTGTTTACAATTTCACCATCCTTCGAGTTTTGGTAATTTGTTTTTACAATGTTAATTTGCTTCAATCTAACAGGAGCATTTTGATCCTGACTGTGCAACAAGCATGGAAAAACCATCATCATGATGGCGATAAAGTAGGTTTTCATGTGGTATTTGTATTGATTTGGAATGACCAAAATACAAAATTCAATTAAATTTTAACAGTTTAAAACTTAAAAACAACACACAATTAAATTATCGCTTAAAAATCAGGACTTTAATTTTATTTTTAAAAATTGAACGCATTACTTTTCTCCAAAAATTTTAACATCATCAACCATAAAAGCTTCATTCAACGTTTTATCCTTCCCTGAACCTATGTATTTGAATGCAATAGGAATATTTCCTGAATATGCAGATAAATCTATTCCGCCGGAGATTATAAATTGCCTTGTTGACGTTGACAATGAAGGTAAATTTGCTTCTAATTTTGTCCATTTTGCCCTTGTGACATTTGATCCGTCAAAATTAGTTGAGATATACACCTCTAAAGCATTTAAGGGCGAGTCGACTTTAAAGACCATTCCATTGAGCATCATTGTTCCGTTTTCGCTGTCCAGACCCCGAACCCTAAATCGGGCCTGACCCCAATTGAAGGCTGAAGTCTGCATAAAAACATCTTTTGAAGATTGCAAAAGTCCTGAAGTCATTTCTGACGAGCTATTATCATCTGATAAATCGCTGTCCAATAATGTGATTAACGTTGCAGGAACATCATCTGAAAAATTATCTTCTAATTGTAGTATTCCAAGATTGACGGTTTGTTTCCGATTTGAATTTATCTTTAAAAGTAAATCTTTATATCTCTGACTACGCAGTAATAATAATTGTTCTCCTTTTATGGCAGAATGCAATTCGAATTTTCCGTTTGTATTGGTAAGTTGTGTGATCGAAGAATTCGGGATGCTTACCTCAACATTTTCAAGAGGGCTTTGTGTTTTTGCATCGATTACTATTCGCGAGAAAGTAGTTTCTTGCTGTGCAAATGCAAAAGTAAAAGACAATAAAATAAAAAGCAACATGTATTTCTTTCCCATAAAAAACCCAATTTACTTTGATAAATAGTTTTCAGATTGAGTCGTTTTGATTTTCAAAACTTTCAATCCTTACATCAAAAGATAAAATTGGTCTTTGGAAAAGACTTTCGATAAATACAAAACTTAATTTCGAACTTCAAATATAAATAAAAAACAATAACAAAGTAATTGTCTTATAAATAACTACTTTTTACTCATTAATTAATCTCTGTAAAGTCGCATGAAATTTCGATATTTTATTTGAGCCATAGATTATACAGATTAAAATGATTTTTGCTTATTGTATGTCATTTCTGTATGCCAATTAAACGCAAATATTGTTATGAAAATGATTGTCTTAGCCCGATAGATAGTGGAAATCGTTTTGTGGCGGTCCCCATAGCTATCGGGAGCCACAAAGATTCTAACGGATTCCTTCGCCAGTTCGCACTTTCAGGCTCGGGTGCGGGATTAGCTCCTGAAAAAATTATGCTTCAGTAGTTCTAATTTTAGAAACCATAAAGGCGATCAGAACACCAAAGATTCCGATAAATGCAAAGGAAAACTGAAGTCCGAAATTCTGAGCGATATGTCCAATTACGGGAGGTCCCATCAAGAAACCTAAGAAACTTACGCTCGAAACAATCGTTAAGGCCTCTCCGGGAGGAACGGTTGGGTTTTTTCCTGCCATACTATAAACGGTAGGCACAATGGTAGCAACTCCTAATCCAACAAGCATAAAAGCAATGGTACAAGGAATAATATAAGGAAGAAAAACTGCAGTAAAAAGTCCAACAGAAATCATGACGCCGCTAATTTGCATCACGCGTTCACGTCCAAATTTATTGATGAGACCATCACCTAAAAATCGTCCGCTGGCCATCATGATCATGAAGGAAGTATATCCTAAAATCACCAAAGGTCCCGGAGCTTGTACAATATCTTTAAAGTAAACTCCGCTCCAGTCGAACATTACACCTTCGCTGGCCATACTGCAAAAGCCAATTACGCCGAGCCAAAGTAAAGAGCTGTCGGGTTTTACAAATAGCTTTTTCTTTTCGGCTGTTTTATTTTTTATTTTTTCTTTGGCTCTGACCAAAAATTTAAAATTGAAGGCTACCATTAAAAGTACAATTGCGCCCACAACCAAAAAATGATCAAATGGTGTGAGTTTTAAAGTCAACATTCCTAAACCTACCAAAGCTCCGGTGAATCCGGCAAAACTCCACATACCGTGAAAAGAGGACATGATTGTTTTTTTGAAAAGCACTTCGGTATACACGCCTTGTGTATTAACGGCTATGTTGGCTAGATTTCCAAAAATTCCAAATAGAAATAATCCTAATGATAATTGCAATGCTGACGTTGCCAAACCTAAATTAGCCAGGCACAAAACATACATTATTAATGAGAAAACCAATATTCGATGACTACCAAACTTAGTCACCATTTTTCCCGAAAAAGGCATGATGATCAACTGACCCATTGGCAGAGCAAAAAGAATCGAACCCAAATCACCTTCGGTTAAATGTAAAGCGGTTTTTATGTCAGGAATTCTACTTGCCCAGGTTGCAAAACTTAATCCCATCCCAAAATAAAACATTCCCACAGCAAAACGAATGCGGTTTAAATAAGAGGCTTTTGCTTCTCTGTAAACTTTCTTGATTTTTCCTTTGGTTTGGAATAACGATAATGGATTGAAACTGATCAAAGTGATATATTTTTGGATTCTAGCATAAAAGTACTAAAAAGCTACTTTATAGACTATAAAACCCTACTAGTTCGTGAATTTATAACGTTGTATGTTTATAAATTTTTATAAAGGGGCAGAGGTGCAAAGGGACAAAGGTTTTTTATAGGGACGTAGAGTAGTCCGGATTTTTGCCCACAGATTTTACAGATCAAACGGGTTTTCAAAGATTTTTTTTAGGTTTTCTGTAGTGGTGCAATGCAGTGTGTCTTAAGTTTCAAACAACAAGGTCATTTTATTTTTTTGCCACAGATTTCACAGATTAAAAGGATTAATAAAAAATCTACGTCAATCCGTAAAATCCGTAAAACCTGTGGGCTAATTTTATCTACAAATTAATTACCTTTTGCTGTGCATGACTTGCGATTGCTGCTTCTATAATTTGCATCACTTTTACACCATCTTGTGCTGTAACGGGTTCTGTTTTGTTATTTGCAATTGATTCATAAACACCATCAAAAAAGGAGAAATAATTCCCCTGAAGTGTTGGGATCTTTTCACGTATTTTTTTTCCGTCAACTTCATTATGCAATAATCCTTGTAGTGTTTCAGATTCTGTTCCCCAGGATTCTAAGTTTGGTTTTTTACCCAATTTTAATTCATCTTCCTGAACATCTCCTCTTGGTTTAAGAAAAGATCCTTCTTTACCGTGAATGGTATACGCAGGATTGGCTTCTCTAACAAAGAAACTTGCTTTTAGTCGTACTCTGAAATCTTCATAAATCAACAATAAATCGATCCAGTCATCGACCAACGAATTTTCTCTGGTATAGCGAATATCTCCAAAAACTGATTTTGGTGAACCAAATAAACAAACGGCCTGATCGATTAAATGCGGGCCTAAATCTTTCAGGATTCCTGCTCCATCGTTTACGGTTTCTTTATGTGCTTTGGCACTTAGCAAAGGATTGTATCTGTCAAAATGAAATTCGGCTTCGACCAAATCTCCCAAAACTCCTTCTTTGATTACTTTTTGAACGGTTTTAAAATCACTATCCCATCTTCTGTTTTGGAAAACGGCCAATTTCAGTCCCTTTTCTTTGGCGATTGCAGCCAATTCTTCGGCTTCGGCAACTGTTGTTGTAAATGCTTTTTCGACAACAGCGTGTTTTCCTGCCAATAAAACTTTTTTAGCATATTCGAAATGGGTTCCAACCGGTGTATTTACAATTACCAAATCGACATCGTCTGCTAATAAATCGTCTATCGAAGGATAGCTTTTTACTGTTGGATAATCTTCCTGAATGAGTTTTTTGCTTCTTTCCCAAGATCCTAAAAGTTCAAATCCGGGGTGAATATTTAAAAACGGAGCATGAAAGACTTTTCCTGACATTCCGTATGATAATAGTGCTGTTTTTATTTTTTGCATTCTGTATGGTATTTAGTTTTTTTCTACCACAGATTAATTTGATTAAAATTATTTTTTTTGCCACGAATTGCACTAATTTTCACAAATCGTCGCGTTTAAAAACTTAATAAATTAGTGGGAATTAGTGCAATTTGTGGCAACATTCTTTTTAAAATCAATCTAATCTGTGCAATCTGTGGCAATAAATTTTATTTAATCTTAGCGCGTTCGTATTGTTTTGGCCATTGAATATCGTCGTTTAATTCTCTGGCGAAATCTAAAGGTAAGTTAGGATTTCTAAGGGATTCTCTGGCGAATAAAACTACATCGGCCTGATTGCTTTCCAGAATTGCTTCGGCTTGATGTGCTTCGGTAATTAAACCTACGGCTCCAGTTAAAACAGCTGCTTCTTTCTTTACTTTTTCTGCAAACTGAACCTGATAACCCGGTTTTAATTCAATTTTTTGGTGTGATACCAATCCGCCTGATGAAACATCAATTAAATCTACTCCTTTTTCTTTTAAGATTTTAGAAAGTTTTACTGATTCTTCGGGATTCCATCCTCCTTCTGCCCAGTCTGTCGCTGAAATTCTAACGAATAAAGGCAAATCTGATGGCCATTCTGATTGTACAGCTGCTACAATCTCTAAGGTAAAACGGATTCTGTTTTCGAAACTTCCTCCATATTGATCAGTTCTCACATTCGTTAAAGGAGATAAAAACTGGTGCAATAAATAACCGTGCGCTCCGTGAACTTCCATTACCTGATAACCAGCCTGAACCGCTCTTTTTGTCGCAGCTTTAAAATCTGAAATTACTTTCTGGATTCCGTTTTGGTCTAAAGCTTCAGGAAGAAATGGTTCTCCATCATGATATGGAATCGCGCTCGCAGAAACTGTTTGCCATCCGCCCTGATCGAAATCTAATTTTTTATTGCCTTCCCAAGGAGCCGAAACACTCGCTTTTCGTCCAGCATGTGCCAATTGAATTCCGGGAATCGAATTTTGAGAAACTATAAATGCGTTGATTGTTTTTAGTTTCTCGATATGTTCGTCTTTCCAAATTCCTAAGTCAGATGGAGAAATTCTGGCTTCGGGAGAAACTGCTGTTGCTTCCTGAATAATCAGTCCTACTCCGCCACTGGCACGACTACCTAAGTGAACTAAATGCCAATCTTTTGCAAATCCGTCAATTGCTGAATATTGACACATTGGCGAAATAACGATTCTATTTTTTAAAGTGATTTTTTTTATAGTAAGTGGAGAAAATAATAATGAAGCCATGTTGTAACTTTTAATGGTTTTACAATATCAATTGAGTATGATAAAGTTTAAAAAGTAAAGTTACGGCATCTTGGTAAAAAGAGAAATCTAAATGTTTATTAATTAACAAACATTTAAAGCAAACATTTACTCAAAGTAAGTTTAAGCAACTTACTTTAAATATAAAGAGCAGTTTAATTTTAGTTTAATATTTAATTTTAAGACCTTCTAATGCACCAAAGCCTGCCCCAAAAGAATTCCTTTTTAAAATGTATAAATAGTAAAAAACATTAAAATTGCCGCACTAATAATTATATAGTAGTTGTTTTTAGTTTGCATTATTTTCTAGTAATGGCTAAAATAAAAAAGTGCTTTACCTACGATCTTTCCTAGGAAATATAAAGAAAAACCATAAATTATTATTAAATAAATTACCATCGACATTCTGTTTTCCTGCGTGCCTTCAAAAATGTATTTTTTCATATTTAATTATTTATTAGTAGATTAGTAGAAATGAACTCCGGCATTATTTTAACCAGAAATTTTTATTGAAAGAAAAATAATACGCAATATAATAATTTTAATATTTCATAATAAGACAATTGTAACATTAATTAAAAATGAGTTACTAATAAAGAGAAACAAAATGAGCATTTCTTAATTTATAAAGTATGCAACAATTATTAACAAGAATTTAAAACCTTAAGTGTTATCTTGCGGTCTAAATTAAATCAGAAAACGTTACTTTTGTGCGTTAAATTACGAACTAAAAATACAAAATGGATATAGTTATCAAACTCTCTCAATTTCTATTGAGTTTATCTTTACTTATTATTCTTCACGAATTAGGGCATTTTATCCCTGCAAAATTATTTAAAACAAGAGTCGAAAAATTTTACTTATTTTTTGATGTTAAATATTCTCTATTAAAAAAGAAAATTGGCGAAACCGAATACGGAATTGGTTGGTTACCACTTGGAGGTTATGTAAAAATCTCCGGAATGATCGACGAAAGTATGGACAAAGACCAAATGGCTTTGCCACCTCAGCCTTGGGAATTTCGTTCTAAACCGGCATGGCAACGTTTGATTATTATGTTGGGAGGAGTTACAGTAAACTTTATTCTGGCATTTATTATATATATAGGTATGGCGTTTGCTTATGGCGATATGTATGTTGCAAATGCTGATTTAAAAGATGGTGTTTTGATCGAAAATCCAGCGATGATTAAAGCTGGTTTTAGAACCGGAGACAAAATCATTTCGATTGACGGCAAAAAAGTCGAAAATTTTGACAAAGAGTTAAACATGAATATTATCCTGGCGAAGCAAGTTTTGATCGAAAGAGCCGGAAAGCAAGAAACGATCAATATTCCGAATGATTTTGCCGATCAATTATCAAAATATGAAAAAGGATTGCTTGTTGGAATGAGAATTCCTTTTGCAATAGCAAGCGTTACTCCGGAATCAGGAAATACATCCTTACAACCAAAAGATTTAATTGTGACTCTAAATGGTCAGGATGCAAGATATTACGATCAGGTTAAAACGATTTTAGAGAGCAATAAAGGAAAAACAATTCCTGCCGTTGTTTTACGTGACTTGAAACAAGTACCCGTTACGGTTAAAGTTTCTAAAGAGGGAAAATTAGGTGTTGGTGTTGGCGGATTAAATATCGAATCTTTAGAAAAATTAGGCTACTATAAAGTAAGCACTAAAAACTATAGTTTCTTTGAATCAATTCCGGTTGGGTTAACAAAAGGGAAAGATCAATTAGTAAGTTACGGAAAACAGCTTAAAATGATTTTTAACCCTGAAACAAAAGCATACAAACAAGTAGGTGGTTTTGCGGCAATTTTTAACATTTTCCCTAGCACTTGGAGCTGGGAAACTTTCTGGTCGATCACCGCTTTATTGTCGATTATGCTTGGAGTTATGAATTTATTGCCAATTCCGGCTCTTGATGGTGGTCATGTTATGTTTTTATTATACGAAATAATTAGTGGCCGAAAACCGAGCGATAAATTCCTTGAAAATGCCCAAATCGTTGGTTTCGTTCTACTTATAACACTACTTTTGTTCGCTAACGGAAACGATATTTATAAGGCGATTGTCAAGTAGAAAAAAAAATATATAAAAAGTGCAAAAATGTTTTTGAGAATCTAAAAAATGATCTATATTTGCACTCGCTAAAAAGAGCAACAACTTCCTCCTTAGCTCAGTTGGTTAGAGCATCTGACTGTTAATCAGAGGGTCCTTGGTTCGAGCCCAAGAGGGGGAGCTTCATTGGAAAAGCCATTCGAAAGAGTGGCTTTTTTCATTCCTACACTTTGCGAACCCCTGTAATTTATAGTGGATCAAACGCGATCAACACTAAAACCTGAGGAGCAGTAAAAATTGAAACCGTGGGCTATGTTCAAACACCTATGATCATAATTCTTTTCAAAAATTAACCTCTAGTTCCTCACCAATTTATTATGTTTTACTACATTGTTGCTAGTATTTTTACTTTCAAACAATAGCATCGCTTCATTTGCTTTGCCCATTTGATTGATACCTTTTAGAGATTCTGCGTAACGATAATAATACATGGCATCTAAATCTGTTTTCATAATAAACAGTTCTTCGTAGTATTTGGCTGCTGTAGCCAAATCACCATCAAAATACGCCCTGTCTGCCACTTTTGTCAGCATCTCTATGGATTTGTAGCCTTTGCCTAAAACTTTCGCATAGGTGTCGACTACATCAATCGTTACATATTTTGGATCTTCGGTTGGAGCGATTACTTCGACTTTGATTGGCGGGATATCTGTAGCGCTGCTATCAATAAAGGTTTTCGACTGTAAGGCTACATCAACTTTTTTTACTTTGGGTTTTCTATATATTGCAGTGACCACTCTGGTATTATTGGGCCCGAGGTCATAAGTATTGACCATGCCTAATTTTGAAACTTCATATTTGGTAATTCTTTTCCCAAAAGTCATATTAATGGTCTCCTCTACATAATAGCCTACAATTACCAAATTTTCTTTAGAGGAATTATCAGAACGCACGGTTGCATTCTCAATTGCTGTAATGGCGGCAGCATTATCTTTGCTTTGCCCGAAACAGCTAAAAGAAAAATTAAACACAATTACTATAAAAAGTATTCCATAAGTTTTCATGATGGTTTGAGATTATTCATTCAATATAAATAACTGATATAAAGATAGTTAATATTTTATTTCATTATATTATAAAACCTATAAAATCCCATAAAAAACGTTTAAACGCAATATATAAGTTTAGTTTCCAATATTTCAACAAAAAAAGCGCCACAATCTAATTGTAGCGCTTTTTTAATATTATAAAATCTGGAATAAACTTAAACCCCTAACTTCTTAGCAATTTCAGTTGGAATTCCGCCTTTGTTTAGTAACAAAGCGGTTGTTTTATATTTCACAAAGTTTTTAGTCACAAACAAGTATCCTTTGTAGTCGTTTGTTGCTCCCCATGAATTTTTTACGATGTAATATTCTTTTCCGGTCTGGTCTTTTGCAATACCTATAATGTGCATTCCGTGATCATCTGTTGTAGTGTAGTTATCAAACGCAGCCTGACGCATTTCTGGAGTAATTTCCGGTTCAGCTTTTGGTCCGTTGAACATGTCTGCTTTTTCTTCGGCAGTCATATCATCAAATTTCTTTGTTGACACATAAGCTACACCGTTTTTCCAGCTAAAGCTTTTCTCGCTTACATCTGTTGCCCAGGCTACCGTGTATCCTTTTTTCAAAGCATTGTCGATAACATCGGTCATGTCGTTTACTTTTACGTTGTACACCTGGTCAAATGACCAGTTGTCCGGTACCATCATCGTTGTTTTTTGGTAATACGGAGATGTTGTAAACGAAGATATTTCTACATACTCGTCAGGATTAATTCCTACTACTTCTTTTGCAAAAGTTTGTGGCGTATAGTTTTTTCCTTTGTAGGCGAAATTTTCTGGTACAGTTCCTAAATAAGAATCGATAACTGCAGTGTAAGCTTTTTTCCAGTTTGGCGTTAATTCTCCGTTAGGGTTTTTAACTACAGCAGTCAAAACACCTTCGATAAGCGCTGCCATTTCACCAAATTTATTTTTATCAGTTCCGTAGTTTAATCCTGTGTAAACTTCTCTTGGTACAGTTCCGTATTTTTTATACATATTAATTACATCGTGTAATGCTCCACCGTCGCCTAAAGTAACAGCTCCGTGCATACGTACATAATTAACCCCTTTTTCTACATAAACGTTTCTTGCAGAGTAAATCTGAGATAATTCTACCGGTTGTTTTCCTAAACGAATCATTTCTGACTCTAAGAAAGAGTTGGTAGAATAACTCCAACATGTTCCTGAAGAACCCTGAAGTTTTACAGAAGTAGTTCCTAAATTGATTACGTCAGTGAATTTAAAGTTTTCTTTACTTTTTTCGCTTGCATTCAGTTTTAGTGAATTCACTAAAATGTCTTGTGCAAAACAGCCGGTTGCTCCAACAAAAAAAACCGAAGCAGCAAGTACTGATTTGAATGAAAATGTATTCATAATATTTATTTAATGATTTAATAAATTAGTTGTGGTAATTTATTTTTTGTTACAAAACAATTAAATTTTATACAAAAAAGCTAAGGTTTAACCGTTAATATTTACAAAATATTTTTATTAAGCTATAATCTCTTACAAAATATGCAAAACCGTAACTCAAACAGAATCAAAAACAAATGATTTTTACTTTTAGCAAATATGTAGTAATTTGGCTGGTGTAAATACCACTCACAATCCTGAAAAATGTTCGAACTCGAAAAAGAAAAATATTTGGGTAATACCAAAAATAGCTTCAACAACAAGCAAGGCATTGCAGTTGTCGAAACGGAGTATCAGCAAAAGGTTTACGAAGGATGGCATTCACATAATAATGCACACATTACGCTATTCCTGAAAGGCGGAACGGCCGAAAAACGAAAAAACTCCACTACGGTTGTGGGTCCGGGTTCGTTATTATTTTACCACAGCGACGAATTACATCTTAATCAGGATACTCTTTTCCCTTCTAAAAACATCAATATCGAAATAGAAGAAAACCTGCTGAAAGAACTTCAAATCTCTGAAGCCATTATCGAAAAATCGATCCGGAATACTGCGTTTACCAAATTTTTGATTCTGAAGATTTTTAAAGAATCGATGGTGGCTGATCCTTTTTCCGGCGATACGATCAACATGTTATTTGCACAATTATCGAATGCTAACACGCATTTGGAAAAATACGAAAAAAGTCCGTTTTGGGTAAAGAGTTTAAACGAATTACTGAATGATTGCTGGAACGAAAATCCAAACTTGCAGGATCTGGCTCAGGTTTTAAACTTAAATCCTATCACGATATCCAAGCATTTCCCTAAATATTTTGGCTGTACTTTAGGTGAATATATGCGCCGCATAAAAATAGACCGTTCGCTTTCGCTAATAGAATCTAACCAAACTAATTTGACCGAAATTAGTTTTCAATGCGGATTTGCAGATCAAAGTCATTTTATAAGAACCTTCAAAAATCAAACGGGATTTTTACCCAAACAATTTCAAAAATTATAAGGGAGGCAAATTTCATTCTATTTTTTGGTTTTGGCGCGATTTACATTTGCTTCATCATAAATCATAAAAACACAATCAAATGGAAACGCTTACTTTAAAACAAAGAACTTTTAATTCTCCTATAACCAAAATTATCCTTGCCTTACTTACTTTTATAGCGGTTGTTATAATTGGTCAGCAAATTGCGGTAAAATTACTTGGTTTAACTTCTCTCGATAAAGACTACCGAAATCTTCTCAAAGGTCTTTTTGTTTCGGCATCGTGCGTTTTTAATTATATCCTTTTCTTTAAAAAATATGACAAAAGAACCGTAACCGAGTTTGCTTCAAAAGGTCTTGCAAAAAATCTAATCATTGGTACTTCAATTGGTTTTATGCTGCAATCGCTTACTATTTTAGTAATTTACCTTAACGGAAGTTACAGCGTTATCAACATCAACCCCGTTTCGTTTATCCTGATTCCGTTTGCCCTTATGTTTACCGTGGCCATTATTGAAGAAATATTGGTACGAGGCATTATATTTAGAATTATGGAAGAAAAACTGGGGAGCTATATTGCTTTGACCATTTCGTCGCTACTATTTGGTGCTTTGCATCTGGCAAATCCTCACAGTAGTTTAATTTCGGGAATATGTATTACTACCGCAGGTTTTTTGATGGGTGCTGCTTTTATTTACAGCCGTAGTTTATGGATGCCAATTGCTTTACATTTTGCGTGGAATTTTACCCAATCAGGGATTTTTGGCGCGATCACTTCCGGAAACGAAAAAACAAAGAGTTTGTTAGAAGCCAAAATACAAGGTCCGGAATTTATTACCGGTGGAGCATTTGGTCCCGAAGGATCGATACAGGCAATTGCTTTTTGTGCTTTAGGAACCCTAATATTATTGATTTTGAGCCGCAAGGAAAACAAAATCATTAAACCGTATTGGAAGAAATAAATGAACCAATCGGGAGATTTACTTCGCCCTTTTTATAAAGCATTAGATTTTCAGCAGTAAAAAAATATCTTTTATTGAAAATTGCGCACCACAAACAAATTCATCAGAAGCCCCGTAATAAATCGTTATGGTATTGCCATCAGGTTCAATGATATGACCATTTGTAAATACTACATTTCCAAAAAAACCGCTTAATTCATAATCTGTAGTCGGTACCATAATAGGTTCGTGGGTTCTGGCAATTATTTTTGAAGGATCTTCGGGATCCATTAAAAAAGCTCCTAAACAGTATTGATGATTTTCATTGGCGCCATGATAAATCTCTAGCCAGCCTTTGTCTGTTTTTATAGGAGCAGCTCCTGCCCCAACCCTTTTGCTATCCCAGAATCCTTTTCTTGTTTTAATAATGCACTTATGATTTCCCCAATGAATACCATCAGGAGATGATGCCAGCCAGATATAATTACCGCCAATATCTACGCTGCTCGGACGGTGTAAAGCATAAAACAAACCGTTTATTTTTTCTTCGAAAATGGCACAGTCTTTATTGTGTGCCGGCAATATCATACCGTGTTTTTTAAAATTTTTCCAGTCTGTGGTCGTTCTTAAAACCACTCCAACACCGTTGTCTGATACAGCCGTAAAGGTTAAATAATACGTTACTTCGATCAAAGCAACCCGACAATCTTCTATCCCAAAAGTTTCCAGAACTCCTTCGCCAACGAGATGGGGATAATTTTCAGGTTCATAAAAATGATGCCCGTCTTCGCTGCATAATAATCTCAAATGCGATAATGTGGTCAAATAATCGACTCCTTTGTAATTGATCACTCTGGCATCAGTGGCTATTAAATCGGGATCATCTTTTGCTATTTCAATGATTTTAATAGCGCCTTTTTCTGTTAATATCGGGAAAGAAATCACATTTTCTTTTTGCTGCGGTCTTTCGGCAACTCTTACCACCAGCCAGATTTTATTCTCAAACTGAAATACTCCGGGATTTAGTAGGCAGGTAATTTCTAATCCTTCTCGGCTTGCCGGTATATCAGATGCCGATAATAAAGGATTTTCTTTAAAACGTTTTGCTATATCTTTCATATCTATGCTTTCTAGATTATTGTAGTTAAAAGGTAACTCTATTTTTTTAGTTAAGGATATAATTTATTTAAAACCTAAACCATAAAGCTTTTATTGTATGAAATTATTACAAACAAAAAGTCTCAACAGTTAATACCTATTGAGACTTTGTCTATATAAACTAACTAATTGAAATTCTAATTATCGTAACCAATTGCTGCCAAACACTACATAATAAGCCCACTCCTCATTACCTTTTGCAACATCAACTCCCATACGAAGTTTGAATTTTCGGGCCAGTAAATATCTAAAACCTGCTCCTTAACTGTAAACTATCTGTTTGGCAAAAGCTTTATCCCAATCGTTAAAAGCACTTGCAACTCCTCCATATCCCATAAGACTCCATCTTCTGTACAAATCCCATCTCAATTCGCCTTCGGTAACAATACTGGCTTTACCCTGATATCGGGCGGCAGGAATTCCTCTTAGGTTAATTCCCGGACGAAGATAAAAAGCCGGACTTCCCAATACCTGTTCTCCTTCGATCCTGAGTCCTCCAATTAATTTTTTAGCTAGAGGATAATAAACTATTGCAGATAAATTTATTCGCCAGGCCTGGTAATCACTGCCTATTGCTTTATCCGACCAAAAAAAGTCGGACTGCAGCCGTAGATACCAATATCATCTCCCCAAATTATAAGAACATTGGGCTCTTTTGTATTCTGTACCTGTGTTACTGAAAAACAAGCTAATGCAAATTAGCCAATAAAAAATCTAAGAATAGCATTTATACGGCCTGAAATTGTTTCATTTTATAAAATTCACAACCTAAAACCATTGAATTAGTAAATCAGGTTTGGTATTTTATCTGGGTAAACAAAAAGCATTAGAACAACACTTTTTATTTGAATATAGTTTTTTATCAATATTTGAAGAAGAATTATAAAATGGCAAAACAGCTCAAAAAACATCTAGGATATTTTTTGAGCATTAGTCTTTCAAAATAAATTTTATTAAAACATAAATACAAATAAAAAAAGACTCATGAATTTTATCACAAGTCTTTATAGAGCTAAAAAAGCAAAAAAGTTTAAAGCAAAAAAAAGCCATTCGATTGAATGGCTTTTTAATATTATAAAATAAAGATTACTCTATTTCAGAAACTCTCATGGTATTCACCATTCCTTTATCTTTAATTGGCATAGCGGCAAGATTAATTAAATAATCACCTTTTGTAGCGTATCCTTTTTCAACAGCAATTTTATTTACATCAGTTACAGTATCATCTGTACTTACGTCTTTATCATAGAAGTATGATTTTACTCCCCATAATAAATTCAATTGAGTTAAGATTCTTCTGTTTGAAGTAAATACCAAAATGTGTGCAGATGGTCTCCAAGCCGAAACTTGGAAAGCAGTATATCCGCTATTTGTTAATGTACAAATTGCTTTTGCTTTGATTTCGTTAGCCAATAAAGCTGCCTGATGACAAACTGTTTTAGTAACAAAACGTTTTGTTTTAATTTGTGGGGTATTTTGTGGAACCTGAATTAGCGGAGAATCCTCTACAGCTTCACAAATTTGTGTCATTCTTTGAATAACTTGTACTGGATAATTTCCTGTAGCAGTTTCTCCAGACAACATTACAGCATCAGCTCCATCCATTACAGAGTTTGCAACGTCGTTTACTTCTGCTCTTGTTGGTGTAAGACTTGTAATCATTGTCTCCATCATTTGTGTAGCAACGATAACGGGAATTCTAGCAATTTTTGCTCTGCGGATCAAATCTTTTTGAACCAATGGTACTTCGTGTGCAGGAAGTTCAACTCCTAAATCTCCACGAGCCACCATTAAAGCGTCGCAATATGCTACAATTTTATCCATGTTCTCAAGAGCCTCCGGCATTTCAATTTTAGCTACAATCGGAATTTTATATTCTGAATGTTTCGCGATCAATTCTTGTAAGTCTTGTAAATCGCGAGGTGTTTTTACAAACGAAAGTGCGATCCAGTCTACTTTTTGCTCGATAGCAAAAATAGCATCAGCAATATCTTTTTCAGTTAAAGCCGGTAAAGAAATTTTAGTGTTTGGAAGATTAACTCCTTTTTTAGATTTTAATTCTCCACCCTGAATTACTTTAGCAACAACTTCTGTCTTTTTATCAGTAGAAATAATTTCGAAAATCAATTTACCGTCATCAAGCAAAATACGCTCTCCCGGATTCACATCATTTGGAAAATTTTGGTATTTCATGAACACTTTTGAAGCTGTTCCTAAAATATCTTCTGCTGTTGTAAAAGTGATTAAATCACCATCGTGAACAACAGTTCCTTCCTCCATTACCCCAACTCTCAGTTTTGGTCCCTGCAAATCTCCAAGGATCGCAGTTGTATAACCAAACTCTTCGTTTAGACCTCTAATAATATCAATTTTCTCTTTTACACCTTCGTAATCAGCATGCGAAAAATTAACTCTAAACACATTAACCCCTGCATCGATCATATCTTTGATGATCTCTCTCGTACCACATGCAGGACCAAGTGTAGCGACAATTTTGGTTTTTTTGTTTGTTAACATTTTTTTTAAAAAATTAGATTGTTTTTTGATTTTATTTTATCAGTATCTACAGCATAAATAGCTGCAATACTCTCGATGGTATTTAATTGTTGTTGAATTTCTGAAAAATCGAGAGCCTCTTCGCTATTCTCTATTTTCAGGAAAAAATCTACTTTTTTGAATTCAGGAAGTAAATGAATTGTTGTTGAAACCTCACTTGTTTCATTGGAAAACAAATCCTGGGAATCATTTCTACTCGTTGAAATGATTTCATTTTTATTCTGAATTAAATTCCATGAAACTGTTTTCTCAGCATCATAATAAAAGAATCTCGAAAAATTTGCCTCGCCTTCTTTAGTCTGAGCATGGATCTCGTTTTTGCTCTTACTTAAGTTTATCGGAAGGTTTTTATTGATAAAATAGGCCAATCTATAATCTTCTAATGAAGTATGAATTGCCATTAAATAATAATCAATTTCGTCAAATTCGTCTAAATCCAATCTATGAATAGCCATGTCATGAAAAATCAAGGTGTAAATATACTATTTCTAGCGGAGCTTAAATAGTTAAGATGTGCTTGTTTTTATTAATTTATAAACGAAAACGTTATAGCTTTAAGATAGTTACACTAAAATTGTAGCTATTTCTTGTCTATTTTTTCCTGAAATGCAAAATAAGCTCTTTGTGATGCTTTCTCTTCTGCTTTCTTTTTTGAAGTTGCCCGCGCTCGTGCGATTACTTTATCGTCTATACTTAATTTAACGCCAAATAAGCGCTGACCGTCAATACCGTTATCCTCAAAAATGTCGTAATGAAAGACTCTCTTTTCTTTCTGACACCATTCGATAACCAAACTTTTATAACTAATTACTTTGCCTTCAAGTCGTGCAATATCAACGTAAGGAGCAACAACTCGTTTTTGAATAAATTTTTCGCAAAACGAATATCCTTTATCCAGATAAATGGCACCTACAAGTGATTCGAAAATATTACCATGAATATTTTCTCCAAAATGCTGAATGGGCACTTTGCTTTCTACAAAACGAACTAAATTTAAATCTTTACCAAGCTCATTCAAATGCTCACGACTCACAATCTTTGATCGCATTTTAGTCAGATAACCTTCGTCGCCATTTGGTGCTTTATTAAATAAATGTGCTGCAATTACGGCACTTAACATAGCATCTCCTAAAAACTCTAATCGCTCATAATTTATTGGATGTCCTGATTCGTCTAGTTTATTCGAAGACCTGTGTGTGAAAGCTTTCTTATAAAAATCGATTGTAGCAGGCTCAAAACCAAGTATTTTCTGAATAGTGTCAAAAAAAATCCCGTCTTCTAGAGAACGGGATTTAGAAAATATTTTTTTGATAAAATTCATATACAGAAATTAGTCAACTAATTTTTTAAACAATACGCAAGCATTGTGTCCACCAAAACCAAAAGTGTTACTCATAGCAACATTTACTTCTCTTTTTTGAGGTTTGTTTAAGGTAAGATTCAATGACGGATCAATATTTTCATCTACTACCGTATGATTGATAGTTGGAGGCACAATACCATATTTCATAGCCAGGATAGATGCAATAGCTTCAATAGCTCCTGCAGCACCCAATAGGTGTCCTGTCATAGATTTGGTAGAGTTGATGTTGATGTTTTTTGCATGATCGCCAAAAACAGCGCTGATCGCTTTCAATTCGGCAACATCTCCTAATGGAGTAGAAGTTCCGTGAGTGTTGATATGATCAACATCTTCAGGGTTCATTCCAGCATCTCTTAATGTATTTTTCATTACTGCAATAACTCCAATTCCTTCCGGATGTGGTGCAGTTAAGTGGTAAGCATCTGATGACATTCCGCCTCCGCCAATTTCGCAATAAATTTTTGCACCTCTGGCTTTAGCATGCTCGTATTCTTCAAGAACCAAAGCTCCTGCTCCTTCTCCTAAAACAAAACCATCTCTAGTCGCATCAAAAGGTCTTGAAGCCGTTTCCGGACTTTCGTTTCTAGTAGACAAAGCGTGCATAGAGTTAAAACCTCCCATACCTGCAATAGTAATGGCAGCTTCTGAACCACCTGATACAATTACATCACACATTCCTAAACGAATGTAGTTAAAAGCATCGATTAATGCATTTGCAGAAGATGCACATGCAGAAACAGTAGTATAATTTGGTCCCATATAGCCATTACGCATCGAAATGTGTGCTGGAGCAATATCGGCAATCATTTTAGGAATAAAAAACGGATTGAATTTTGGTGTTCCGTCTCCTTTTGCATAATAAATAACTTCATCCTGAAAAGTCTCTAAACCACCAATTCCAGCTCCCCAAATAACACCCACTCTTGTTTTGTCGATATTATCATTAGTAAGTCCGGCATCTTTAATAGCTTCATCACTTGCAGCAACAGCATATTGAGCGAATTTATCTAATCTTCGAGATTCCTTGCGATCCATGTAATCTTCAATATTGAAGTTTTTTACTTCACAGGCAAATTTCGTTTTATGCTTCTCTGTATCATAATACGTGATAGGAGCGGCTCCGCTAACTCCATTCACAAGTGCCTCCCAATAATCCTGAATATTATTCCCGATCGGAGTAAGAGCACCTAATCCTGTTACAACAACTCGCTTTAACGTCATAAATATGTATTTTGTACTTTAAACAAATAAAACCCACGCTTTCTTAACTGTATTGTTTACTTAAGAGCCATGGGCATTACAATATAAATATATCTTTTTGATTGAAAACCAATCGAAATTTAAATTTTAAAAAAATAATAACACCCGATTTTCTTAAAATTCCAATTTTTTAAAAAACAAATCCCAATTTTGGAATCTGGGTATTCAAATTTGGAATTTTAAAAAAATTCGGGTGCAGTATTATTATTTTTTAGCTTCTTCGATATAAGAAATAGCTTGACCAACAGTAGCAATGTTTTCTGCTTGATCGTCTGGAATTTGAATATCAAATTCTTTTTCGAATTCCATAATAAGCTCAACAGTGTCTAATGAGTCAGCTCCCAAATCATTAGTGAAGCTTGCTTCTGTTACAACTTCGTTTTCGTCAACACCTAATTTGTCTACGATAATCGCTTTTACTCTTGATGCAATGTCTGACATAATCTTTAATTTTAGAATTTAATTTGTTGGCAAAAATAAAAAACTTTATTTTAAAACCACGATTTAGTTTATAAATGTAACACTAATTTATAAAATTAATTTCAAGAAAGCCCTTTTAATACTATTTATTTTCGATTTTTATTCCGTTTTTTGCATTCTAAAATTACATTCGATTATGAAAAAAATTATTGTTTTTGCCTCAGGATCAGGAACTAATGCTGAAAACATCATAAAATATTTTGCAAAAACCAAAATTGCGAAAGTCGTTTCGGTTTTTACGAATAATGCTGCGGCAAAAGTCATCGAAAGAGCAAAAAATCATCAAATTCCGACCGAAATTTTCTCAAAAAGTGAATTATTAGAAAGTAACCTCTTACAAAAAATACAAGAAATCGACCCGGATATGATAGTTCTGGCAGGTTTTTTATTGAAATTCCCAGATCATATAGTCGAGAAATATCCTAATAAAATAATCAACATACATCCGGCGCTTTTACCTAATTATGGAGGTAAAGGAATGTACGGCATGCATATACACAGAGCTATAGTAAATAATAAGGAAAAAGAAACCGGAATTTCGATTCATTATGTAAACGAACATTATGACGAAGGTGGTATCATTTTCCAGAAAAATGTAGCACTAACAGAAGAAGATACCCCTGAAACTGTGGCCGAAAAGATTCACAAACTGGAACAAAAGTATTTCCCGGAAATTATTTCGAGACTATTAGAGGATTAAACTTTCAAAAAAAAATCAAAACATATAAGTCATATAAGAAGATATAAATTGGACTCTAATTAACTCTTTTAATACTTGACAAAGAAATATAAGCTGCATTATTTAAATGAACTTATATAACTTATATGGTGAAAAAAAATAACAATGAATCACGAAGTGCATATATATACTGATGGCGCTGCGAAAGGAAATCCCGGAAACGGAGGATATGGCGTAGTGATGGAACTGGTGGGAACGCCATATAAAAAAGAATTCTACGAAGGTTTCCGTTTGACAACTAATAACCGAATGGAACTTTTGGCGGTAATTGTAGGGCTGGAAAAACTAAAAAACCCTAATATGAAGGTTTTGGTAGTTTCAGATTCTAAATACGTGATTGATTCTGTTGTAAAAAAATGGGTTTTTGGCTGGGAGAAAAAAAACTATACCGGCAAAAAAAACCCTGATTTATGGAAACGTTTTTTAATCATTTACCGCAAACATCAGGTCGATTTTAAATGGATCAAAGGCCATAACAATCACCCACAAAACGAACGCTGCGACGAATTGGCCGTAATGGCATCGATGCAAAAAAACCTTTCGGTAGATGCTTATTACGAAACCATTGGTTCTAAATCATAAAAAAACGCGTCAGAAACATTTCTTCTGGCGCGTTCTTCTTTTTATTACAACTTTTTTATTCTTTATCTAAGTCTTTAGCTCTGTGAAATCCTACCAGCAAACCTACTCCTGACATCGTGATGATTGTTGCCGGATACACTACATCTGAATTCATTTGTGTGTAAGTTGAAAGAAATAAAGCAATAAAAAATCCAAGTCCAATACCTATTAAAAGAAAAGCTGTATTTAAAATAAGGATTTTCCAGGCCGGAACTCCATTCGTTCTTCCTTTTAAAAAGATACTTGCATCGACTCCTTTTTCTATAAGCGCTAAACGTTCTCTGTTTCTTGTTGAATAAATAAGATAGACGATTCCGAAGATCATTAAGAAAAGACTGATTGGTACTAAAATTTGTGCTCCCATAATTTTTTATGTTTTTATAATTGATTGATACCCATATGACGACATGTTTTGAATTGAGGTTACAAGAAATTTAAAATAAATTCCAAATTTTAAATTCCAAATTCCAAAACTTGCTGATTATGAGTTAATTTTGAGTTTGTAATTATTTTCATAACAATATTTTCTTCTCGTTTGTTATCTCGACGAAAGAGAGATCACACGCGAAACTCGACAACGATTGGTAACTTTCTTTGTGGAATTACTTGTGTGATCTCTCCTTCGTCGAGATGAATATTGGGATTAAACTTTGTCAAAGTTTAAAACTTTGACAAAGTTCTATACACATATAGATTAAAATTTAAACTATACATTTCTTCTTCTTCCGAAGTTGGAATTTGGATTTTTAAAAATATTGTAATTTATTTTTTTTCAAAATTCTTGTAACCTAAACACAGAACGTGTCGTCTTACCTAATATGAGCACAATAAGCGATCAACATTATATCGATAAAATTATACAGGGCGACGCGAATGCGTTTGCCGTGCTGGTGGATCGTTATAAAGATATGATCTTTACATTGGCTCTTAAAATGATTAAAAACAGAGAAGAAGCCGAAGAGGTTGCACAAGACACTTTTATTAAAGCTTACAGTTCTTTGGTAAAGTTTAAAGGAGATTCTAAATTTTCGACCTGGATTTATAAGATTGCTTATAATACGTGTTTAGATCGTTTGAAAAAAAATAAAAAAGAAGACAACAATATATCGATAGATGAATTTTCGGCTCATTTAATAAAAACGATGGATAATGCTTTGAGCGCTTTAGAAGATAAAGAACGAAAGCAAACCATTCAGAATTGTTTGAATTTATTACCGAGTGAAGAGAATTTCCTGCTAACTTTATTTTATTTTGAAGATCAGAGTTTAGAAGAAATAGGAAAAGTCATGAACATTAACACTAATAATGTCAAGGTAAAATTATTTAGAAGCCGACAAAAATTAGCTGTAATTTTGAAAAAGCAATTAGAACCAGAAATAATAGAATGTTATGAAAGAAAATGATAAAGAAATAGAAAATCTGATTGAGAGAATGATGAGCGAAAACACTTTGGAATCGCCATCTTTTGACTTTACTTCAAAAATAATGTCTCAGGTTTTAGTGACTGAAAAAAGCAAAATCAAAGCCTACAAACCTTTAATTTCTAAAACAACCTGGATATTTATTGGTGTCAGTTTAGTTGCTTTGACGGCTTATGCTATTTACTACAATAACGACATTTCTAATTTCGAAATAGCCAAAACCTATTCTGATAAAGCTTCTGCCCTATTTTCCGGAATTCATTTTTCTACGAATGTACTTTACGCTTTATTGGTAGTTCCGTTTATGGTATTAATTCAGATTGGGGTTTTGAAGAATTATTTTGATAAGAAGTATGAGTTGTAGAATTATTTGAAAGAATCTTCTCTTTTTCTGAGATAATCTATTCCAATTAAACAATCGGAACTTACATCATATTTATTAAGATAAAACAAATACTTTATTGTAAAATATTCATCAGTTTTTAAATTTGATTTATTGAGTTCAATTTCATTTTTTCTTTTTGATGATTTTGAATATTTTTTCAGAAATTTATTAAATCCTAAATCACAATATTCTTTTTCTATTTTTGAATCTAATTTAAATTTCTGTTCAAGAATTAGCGGAGACTTTTCGTCAAATACAAAATCGTCATTAAGAAAAGTTTCTAAAAACATTTTGAAAGATTTATATTTTTTTGAATAGTACAACTTGTAAGACGCATAGAGATAATTCTCAGTTGTCATAAAAATTTCATTATGATTTGTCCTAAAATATAAATCTGAAAATCCGTAAGGAATAAATATAGGGAATCCGTTTTTTTCATTATCTCCAAGAGCCAACTTCTCTATCATTTCTTCAGAAAAATTCGGTTCTTTTCTTTCACAGGAAATCAAAAAACAAAACAGCATTAATAAGATTATAATTTTCTTCATGAATGAAATTTGATATTTAAACAAATCTAACTAAAATCTTCAACTCTTTTTTTCAAAAATAAATATTGTATTTTAAATCCAAAAAACATATTTTAAGCACTCAGAGGAATCAAATTTAATTCATTCATTTACAATAGTTTTAGCCCCGAAAACGATATTGTTTTTTTATGAAAATTTTGAGAACTTAAACCGTTGCAATATTGCAACTTATGAAGTATCTTTGCACCCTAATTCGAAATTCATAAAATGAATAAATTATTGATTGTTGGAACGGTTGCTTTCGACGCGATTGAAACTCCTTTCGGAAAAACAGATAAAATATTAGGTGGTGCTGCAACGTACATTGGTTTATCAGCATCCTTTTTTAACTTACAATCGGCCATTGTTTCTGTAGTTGGCGACGATTTTCCTCAAGAACATTTAGATCTTTTAACTTCAAGAAATATTGATATCTCTGGTATCGAAATTGTAAAAGGTGGAAAAACCTTTTTCTGGAGCGGTTTATACCACAACGATCTAAACTCAAGAGACACTCTTGTAACGGAACTAAACGTTTTGGCTGATTTTCAACCAAAAGTTCCTCAAAACTATAAAGATGCTGATGTTGTGATGTTAGGAAACCTACATCCTTTAGTACAAAGCAGTGTTTTGGATCAAATGGAGAAAAAACCAAAATTAGTAGTTTTAGATACTATGAACTTTTGGATGGATTGTGCTCTTCCGGAATTACTTGACGTAATAAAACGTGTAGACGTAATTACAATCAATGACGAAGAAGCAAGACAACTTTCAGGAGAATATTCATTAGTAAAAGCAGCTAACAAAATCCAGGAATTGGGACCAAAATATGTGGTGATCAAAAAAGGAGAGCACGGAGCACTTTTATTCCATAACAGAGAAGTATTCTTTGCACCGGCATTACCGTTAGAAGATGTTTTTGATCCAACAGGAGCCGGAGACACTTTTGCAGGTGGTTTTTCAGGATTTATTGCGCAAAGCGAAAACATCTCGTTTGGCAACATGAAAAACGCAATTATTTACGGATCTAATTTAGCTTCATTTTGTGTAGAGAAATTTGGAACCAAAAGGATGGAAACATTAAGTAAAGCAGAAGTAGCGATTCGATTACAACAGTTTAAGTCGTTAACTCAGTTTGACATAGAAATATAATGCCCTGAAGCCTCGATAAAACGGGGCTTTTTTATTACGTTATTACGCACAACTTTACAACAACAACACAAATACAAAAAACAATGAGCGACGCTTTAAAACACGAATGTGGTATAGCCTTAGTTAGACTTCTTAAACCGCTTGAATATTACAAAGAAAAATACGGTACTGCTTTTTACGGGATACAAAAAATGTATCTAATGATGGAGAAGCAACACAACCGTGGGCAGGACGGAGCAGGTTTTGCCAGCATCAAATTAGATGTTGAACCAGGTGAGCGTTACATAAGCCGAGTTCGTTCGAACCACGCGCAGCCTATTCAGGACGTTTTTAAACAAATCAACGAGCGTATCAATGAGGAGATGACTTCTCATCCTGAATATGCAAATGATGTTGCCAAACAAAAAGCAAACATACCTTATATAGGAGAATTATTTTTAGGTCACGTTCGTTACGGAACTTTCGGAAAAAACAGCATCGAAAGTGTTCACCCATTTTTACGTCAGAGTAACTGGATGCACCGTAACTTAATTTTGGCAGGTAACTTTAACATGACAAATGTTAAAGAACTTTTCGAAAATTTAGTTGAGCTTGGACAACATCCTAAAGAAATGGCCGACACTGTTACCGTAATGGAAAAAATAGGTCACTTTCTTGACAAAGAAGTAATGCAATTATACCAGGACTGTAAAGCCGAAGGCTATTCTAAAAGAGAAGCTTCTCCGGTAATTGCAGACCGATTGGACATCGCAAAAATATTAGGACGTTCTGCTAAAAACTTAGACGGAGGTTACGCAATGGCCGGATTATTAGGTCATGGTGACGCTTTCGTATTTAGAGATCCGGCAGGAATTCGTCCGGCTTACTTTTATCAGGATGATGAAGTAGTGGTTGTCGCTTCTGAAAGACCGGTTATTCAGACTGTATTTAATGTACCTTTTGATAGTGTTCAGGAAATTGAACCTGGAAATGCTTTGATTATCAAAAAAAGCGGAAAAGTTTCTATGGAACAAATTTTAGAACCAACTGTAAAAAAAGCCTGTTCTTTTGAAAGAATTTATTTCTCAAGAGGAAGTGATGCCGAAATATATCAGGAACGTAAAAACTTAGGTAAGTTAATTTTACCTGCAGTTTTAGATTCAATTGACAGCGATACAGATAATACTGTTTTCTCTTATATCCCGAATACAGCAGAAACTTCATTTTACGGTTTAGTCGAAGCTGCTCAGGATTTCTTAAACCAGAGAAAAAACAATTATATTTTAGCGAACAGAAACACGCTTACAGCCGAAACTTTACAGGAATTATTAGCTGTAAAAATACGTACTGAGAAAGTTGCGATTAAAGATGCTAAGCTTAGAACCTTTATTACTGAGGATAGCAGCCGTGACGATCTTGTTGCACACGTTTACGATGTGACTTACGGGGTGATCAAACCAACAGACAACCTTGTTATTATCGATGACAGTATCGTTCGTGGTACTACCCTTAAAATGAGTATCATTAAAATGATGGATCGTTTAAATCCTAAACGTATTGTAATCGTTTCATCGGCGCCACAAATTCGTTACCCTGATTGTTACGGAATTGACATGGCTAAACTAGAAGGTCTTGTAGCTTTTAGAGCAGCTTTGGCTTTATTAAAAGAAAGAAATCTATATCACATAGTTGATGAAGTTTATGCAAAATGTAAAGCACAGGAAAACTATTTAGATAGTGATGTTGTGAATTATGTCACGGCAATTTACGATCAGTTTACTCCTGAAGAAATTTCAGATAAAATTGCTGAAATGTTGAGTTCTCCCGAAATTAATGCCGAAGTAAAAATCATTTTCCAGAAAGTAGAAGATTTGCATATTGCTTGCCCTAAAAATTTAGGTGACTGGTATTTTACGGGAGATTATCCTACACCAGGTGGTAATCGCGTTGTAAACAGGGCTTTCATGAATTTCTACGAAGGAAAAGATGCAAGAGCATATTAAAAAAATACTAACAAAAGGTTAATTAGTGCATTTCATCGGTTTTTTTTGCCGTTCATCCTATATGTTTGGTAAAATTGAAAAGCTACAATACTTTTGAGATACCATAACATTAGTAGGTTAAGTTTATGGTAGATTTGGGGCAAAAAGGGTGGAAGCAATTCCACCTTTTTTATTGGAATAAACTCAAGCATTTCAATTTAAAGCCATTATCTTCTTTTGGTCGGATATATTGACCATTCATCTGAAAAGTTTTTTTAACGATAATAGCTATCATACATTTACTAAACCATAACATTAGTAGGTTAAGTTTATGGTAGATTTGGGGCAAAAAAGGTGGAAGAAATTCCGCCTTTTTTATTTTCTTTTTTTTTTAGAGAATAGAATAAAAACTAAAAGCTCTGAGAATAGACAAACAATCGAAAAACGCTTTCTTTAATTCTCCTCCTCTATTCTTTCCCCTTGCTTCTATTCTCTATATTCTATCTTCTATATTCTATTCTCTATATTCTTCCTTCATCAATCTTTCCTCTTTATTCTATCTTCTTTACTCTATTCTTTTTGTTCCATCCTCTTTACTCCATCCTCTTTACTCCATCCTCTATAATCTATTCTCTTTAGTCTATTCTCTTTAGTCTATTCTCTTTAGCCTATCTTTTCCTTACTTAATCGGATATATTGACCATTTGTCTGAAAAGTTTTTTATATAAGAATAGCTAGCATACATTTACTGAACCATAACATTAGTAGGTAAAGTATATGGTAGATTTGGGGCAAAAAAGGCGGAAGAGATTCCGCCTTTTTTATTTTTATTAAGCAGAAAAAAGAGTAAAGATTATAGAAGAAAGATTGTTGAAGAACTAATCTAGAAGAAAGAAAATAGAGCAAAGAATAAAGATTGTTGAAAATAATTAATATGGTAACAAAAAAAAAGACGAATAGCGATCAAGCCATCCGTCTTTTGTCTTTACTCTTTATTCTATCTCCCCTTAAACAGACTATTTGTCTAAAGCATATCTTCTTGCTACTTCTGTCCAGTTAATTACACTGAAGAAAGCTTCGATATAATCCGGTCTTCTGTTTTGGTAGTTTAAGTAGTAAGCGTGCTCCCAAACATCCATTCCTAAGATTGGAGTTCCACCGTTACCAGAAACTTCCGGCATTAATGGATTATCTTGATTTGGAGTACCTACAACTTCTAGTTTACCACCTTTTTTTACTGTTAACCAAGCCCATCCTGAACCAAATTGAGTTGCTCCGGCTTTAGCAAATTTTGCTTTAAACTCTTCGAAAGTTCCAAAAGAATCTTCGATTGCAGCTAATAAATCACCTGTTGGTAATCCACCACCGCTTGGAGACATTACAGTCCAGAATAAATTGTGGTTGTAGAAACCTCCACCATTGTTACGAACTGCTGCGTTTGTTTTATCTAAGTTGATTAAGATATTTTCGATTGTCTTACCTTCTAAATCTGTTCCTGCAATTGCAGCGTTAAGATTTGTAGTATAAGCATTATGGTGCTTTGTATGATGGATTTCCATTGTACGAGCATCAATATGTGGTTCTAATGCATCATATGCATAAGGTAATTGTGGTAATTCAAAAGCCATGATATTATGATTTTATGATTTATAATAATTTATTTCAAATTTAGACATTTAACTTTGGAATAGAAAATACTATTTCGTTATAATTGAATATAATTAACTGATAATTTGATTATTTAACAGTTAAATAACTGAAATTCTTTACTTTCCGTTAAATGTAGTCATCGTATTTTCTAAACCGGCGGTTCCAAATGATTTGATAATTTCCGAAGAAACTTCTAAACGTTCCGGCAATTTTGCTTTTTCTTCTTCGTCCCATTCTCCTAAAACGTAATCGATTTGCTGTCCTTTTTTGAACTGATCGCTGATACCAAATCTAAAACGGGTGTAGTTTTGAGTATTTAAAACCAAGTTGATATTCTTTAAGCCATTATGACCTCCGTCGCTTCCTTTTGGTTTGATACGGATGGTTCCGAATGACAGGTTTAAATCGTCTGTAATGACCAAAATATTCTCTAACGGTATATTTTCTTTGTCTATCCAGTATTTTACCGCCTTGCCGCTTAAATTCATGTAGGTGTTAGGCTTAAGCAGGAAAAAGGTTCTGCCTTTGAATTTATATTCGGCCAAAGCGCCCAGTTTTACGGTTTCGAATGAAAGTCCTTCTTTTTTGGCTAAAAAATCTAATACTTTAAATCCAATATTGTGTCTTGTATTTACGTATTCGGCACCAATATTTCCTAAACCTACGATTAAATATTTCTTCATATTATCTATGTTCTCTTCTTTTTGTGTTGATGAAAACAGTTTTGTTATCCATTTTATCATGATACAAAAATAAGGTTAATTAGAGAATGTGCCAATTTGTTAATTAGATAATTTGCTTTTAACTGCAAAGAATGGCACGCGGATGACACGGATTTGAATGGATTTACGCGGATTTTTTTTATTTACTCTTTATTTTGTCATCTCCACTTTTCAGACTGAGCGATGCCCAAACTTCGGGACAAGTCCGCAAGAAGCCCGACAATATGGAGTAAATTACTTTGGGAAGAGCTTCGACTTCGCCTCAGCCTGACATACTGTAAACTACACCTTCTGTGTCCCTCTGAACCTTTGAACCTTTGTCGGGTCTTGAAAAAACCCTAAAATATCTGCTTCTAAAAAAAGAATAACCAAAAACCAGCAAAGGGCTTCGACTTCGCTCAACATGACATATGAAAACTTAGAACCTTAGCATCTTAGCAACTCAGAACCTCTAAAAACAAAAAAAGCACCAATCTTTCGATTGATGCTTTTGTATTGAATTTGAAAAAAATTATTTTTTCTTTCCTTTTGCAGGAGCTTTTGCAGCTTTTGCAGCTTCTTGAGCAGCTTTCATAGCAGCACGAGAAATTCTTACCTGAGCTACAACTGTGTTCTCTGGGTGCATCACTTTGTATTCTGGAGAACCAACTTTAGTAACGTATAATTTGTTACCCATTTCAAGTGGAGTAATGTCAGCTTCAACAAAATCAGGAAGATTTTTAGGTAAAGCTTTAACTTTTAATTTACGTGTGTTCAAACGTAAAACACCACCTGCAAGAACACCTTTTGATGTACCTACAACTTTTACAGGAACTTCCATAGTGATTTCTTTGTCATCAAATAATTGAAAGAAGTCAATGTGTAAAATTCTGTCAGATACAGGGTGAACCTGGATATCTTGTAAAATTGCATTGAATGATTTTCCTTTTCCAAGCTCAATCACAACTGTGTGTGCGTTTGGAGTGTAAACCAAGTTTTTGAACGCTGCAGCGTCTGCTGAGAAGTGTACTGCTTGATTTCCTCCGTATAACACGCAAGGAACCGCTCCAGCATTACGTAAGGCTTTAGTTGACACTTTGCCCACGCTTTCTCTTTCTGATCCTTTAATTGTAATCGATTTCATTGTAAAAAAATATAGTTATTAATAAATATTCTCGTTTGCTATAAGCTTTAGGCACTAGGCTTTAGGCTTTTTGTAAAGTGGATAGCTTACGGCTTAAAGCCTAAACATATTGCTTTTTACATTATAAATTTTCCACTGATGGAATTGTTGTGGTGCACCATGTGCATTACTTCAGCAAAAAGAGGTGCACAACTCACTACTCTGATTTTCTTTGATTCTTTCTTTAATGGGATTGAATCGGTAACTATTAACTCGCTTAATTTTGAGTTTTCGATTTTTTCGTATGCGTCACCTGATAAAATGGCGTGTGTACAAATTGCTCTAACGCTTAATGCTCCTTTTTCGATCATTAAATCTGCCGCTTTCGCTAATGTACCACCAGTATCGATCATGTCGTCTACTAATATTACGTTACGTCCTTTTACTTCACCAATTAGCTCCATAGTGTCGATAACGTTGGCTGCTTTTCTTTGTTTGTAACAGATTACTACATCTGATTCCAGGAACTTAGAGTAAGCATATGCTCTTTTTGAACCTCCCATATCCGGAGACGCAATGGTTAAATTGTCTAAATTTAAACTTTTTACGTATGGTAAAAAGATTGTAGATGCAAATAAATGATCTACTGGTTTTTCGAAAAACCCCTGAATTTGATCTGCGTGCAAATCCATTGTCATTACTCTTGTCGCTCCGGCAGCATCTAATAAATTAGCTACTAATTTTGCTCCAATCGGAACTCTTGGTTTATCTTTTCTATCTTGTCTTGCCCAACCAAAATAAGGCATAACAGCTGTAATGTGTCTGGCTGATGCACGTTTTGCTGCATCAATCATTAGTAACAATTCCATCAAATTATCAGCAGTTGGAAATGTTGAGCACACGATAAAAACGCGTAATCCTCTTATTGATTCTTCGTATGATGGCTGAAATTCTCCATCGCTATACGTTGACATCGTTACTTTTCCTAACGGAATTCCGTATTGTTCTGCAATTTTTTCTGCAAGATAAACACTTTGTGAACAAGCAAAAATTTTAGCTTCTGGTTCTAGGTGCGACATTATAATTTGTTGTTTTGTAGTTAGTTGTGTGTGCTTCGTTTTAACGAGGTGCAAATTTAGAAAATTTATTGGACACTGAAAGGAAAAATTTAAGTATTTTTATTAGAATTTTTAATTTTATTTTTTACATTTGCACCGTGTTAAAGGAATAAGCACAGTTATGACATCATAATTCACTTATTCTATTGCGTTAAAATAATTGATTTACTTAGTTATTTTTTCGTCTGCTAAGCCCGGATGGCGGAATTGGTAGACGCGCTGGTCTCAAACACCTGTGGGAAACCGTGCCGGTTCGACTCCGGCTCCGGGTACAAAAACCTCTTCTTAACGGAAGAGGTTTTTTTGGTTTTATACGGTTAATTTTTCACCAATAACATATGTAAGTTCATTTAACAAGTCTGGTTTTCAACTTAATAATTTTCTTTAAACGTCACAACTCGCCTCATGTAAAACAGGGAAATTGCATGAATTAGCAATAAAACACAATTGATTGGCTTTAAAATGTAAATTTAAAGCAAGTTCAATTTGGTCTGGATTTGTGATTTTTACTTTTGGTTTTAATCGAACTTTTGTAAAACGCCCACTTCCATCTTCGGAGACTTCAAGAGTTGCTTCGGCGTTGTCTGAATATTCGAGTACTTCTATTTTATTTTGAGAGCAGACATATAAATAGGACATCATGTGGCAGGAAACCAAACTGCTCAACAATAAATCTTCGGGATTGTATAATTCCGGATCGCCTTTGAATGCTTTGGCTGCTGAGACATCTAAAACTTGTTTTCCTTCGATTTTAATTTGATGGCTTTTGTTATAGACTTTTGAGATTGTTTCTTTTGAATCTTGATTGGATGTCCAACATAATTCTGCTTTAAATAAATGTTTAAATGCCATTTCTTGTTATATTTTGTGTCAAAATTAAATTTATTCACCAGGAAAAAGATTTTATTATTCCCAATCGGGTTAATTTTATTCTATCGTTTTAATGCAAAATGTCCGGAAAAAACAACCTTATTATTGAAGTTGGCTCTAAACCAATAATCATCAGATAGCATTTCTTTTCCATTATAAAAACCATCCCATCCAGAATCATTTGAGGATAGTTCTTTCAATAATTTACCATATCTGTCAAATATTGATATTTTGGAGTTTGGAAATTTTTTGATAACGCTTATTTGCCAAAGGTCATTATATCCATCATTATTTGGCGTAAAGAATTTTGGGTAATCAATTACAGTAACTTCTTTCGAATCTTCTCCACAACCTTCTTTGTCTCTTACATAAGCAATATAGTTTCCTCCTTGAACATCAGAAAAATAATTGCTGTCCTGATAATTAATACCATCTATAGAATATTCAAAATCACCATAACCTTCTGCTATAATTTCGATGAAATTGTTATCTGACAATTCCTTAAATTTTACTTCTTTGATCGTTGGAAGTACAGATCGTATTAATTCAAAATCAAAACTATTTTCACAATAAATATTGTTTTCAATTTTTCCAACTACAAGTGTGTACTTTCCCGCATGTACTAAACTAGCATTATTAGTATTTGAGATAATATCGCCTTCGGGAGATTTCCAAACATAGCTGTCTAAAGTATTATCAACACTTATAGGCAATGAAGGTTCCAGATTACATAAAAAATAAGTTTTATCGATCTGTAGATTGGGCAAATCATTTATAATTAAATCAAAACTTGTTTCAGAATTACAGAGACTATTTGCTTCGTTCTCAACCCTTATATATATTGTTTGAGATTTTGATTGTGTGTTTTTAAATAATATTGGCAATGGATCAGGCAATGGATTTCTATTATTGTCAAAATACATTATTTTTAAACCTGACTGATTCCCTATAATTTCAGTTTCTAAATTTGACATATCAAAACTAGCAAAACCATTACCTTCATCGCAAGCATATTTATTGGCTGGCTTATTAATTTGTGGTTGTGAAGCTGTTTTTAAAACTAATGATGTTTCTGTATAACAACTAGTCAAAGTATTCGTTACCCTAACAGTTATTATTTCCTGATTATTAGCCGTATTTGTATAAGGATTTGGTAATGGGCTTATTAATGGATTCCCATTAGTGTCAAAATAAGAAACTTTCATACTCTGTTGACTTCCTAAAACAGAAGATTCAACATTCGAAGTATCAAAATATTCTGAAATACCATCGTTGTTATCATCACATCCAATAAGCTCTTGTAAAGAGTTTGCTATCGGCAACGGATTTACTATTAACTTAAAAGTTGTTTCGTTAAAACAATTTGTATCTGTATTAATTGCTTTTACTTTTATTATTTCTTCTTTAAGCACCAAATTAGAAATTGCATTTAATGGATCTACTATTTTCTGTCCGGTTTGATGGTAAAATTCAACTTTTATATTGGTTGCAGATCCTACAATTAAGGTTTCTATTGGCTTTAAATTAAATTGAGCAAAACCATCTGTATCATTGTCACAGGTATTTAAATCAGTAATAACAGATAAATTGGGTAATGGATTTACAATTAAATCAAAAGTAGTTTCAGAATAGCAACAAAGATTATCTTTATGGCTTACTCTTACCGTTATTGTTTCTCTGTCTTTAATGATATTCGTAAACGGATTTGGCAATGAAGTATATTTATTTCCCTTACCATCTATAAAAGTTACATCTTTATCTGTTTGCCCTCCTAATAACTGCTGTGTAACCGTCGAAACATCAAAAGATTTTGAGATACCTGTGCCGGATATACTTTCGCATGCATACAGATTACTGATTCCGTACGCTTTTGGCGGTTCTTTTGCATCAATTATCTCTGACAAAGTTTCTACAGTTCCATCTTTACCAGTAACTATGGCCGTAACAATATATCTTCCATCTGCTGAGAAATCGTGAAAGGGAGATAAATCTGTAGAGGTATTAGTTGTTCCTGAAGCCGGATCACCAAAATTCCAAGCTATTGAAGCTACTTTTGACTGATCATCGACACTAAATTCTTTTAAAAATTCAGAGCAGATATTTGAAAAATTCATTTCGAAATGGTTAGAGACATTCTTTACATTCCCTGTTACATTAATATAAAAATTAGCATTTGGAAATCCAAAATCAGCAGTAGAAACATATTTATCTCCGGCTCCTGACAAATTTATGCAACCTCTTTGCCATGACACATCATTATCTTGTGCTGAACCAGCTATAAATGCGACTCCTTCACCTCCTTCAATTCCTTTGTGCACTTCTACGAGAATTCTTTCTACGCCTGCAGGAATTACTATTGGTGTATCAAAATCGACCTGTACAATCTGAGATTCATGACCTAAACCATATTGAAGTACTCTAGACTGACTACTTCCTATCAAATTTGTTTCGGAAAAAGAAGCTGGAAAATTATTGTCTATTTTGTAAATATTAAATTTAATATTGGGTTGCCAACCCGTTTTATTAATTGCAACTTGCCCTGAATTAATTACGAATTCTTCGTTATTTGATATTCCAAAATCTTTTAAAGTAAATGCTCTTGCCCAATAAATATTAGTAGAACTGCAGGAATGTATAGCTGTTTCTATTACATCATCACAAACATTATGAGACAGTCTTGTTATTGGCCCAGTACTTTTTGACTTAAATGCCTCACCAGTTACATTTATATAAAAATTTGCATCTGGAACAGGAATAGCTAGATCCGTAGTACGTGTAAAATGGCGATTAGGTTCGCAACCTCCGTACCATGAATCTCCCTTATCTTGAGCAGTTCCAGCAATAAAGACTTCTGCTGATGTATAATTAGTGTAGTCTTTTTGCTTACTTACAGTTACCAAAATTCTTTCTATTCCAGCTGGAACAATAATTGGTTTATCGAAATCTATTTGCACAATTTCCGGATTACCATCAATAACTTTCGTTGGCTTAAAGCCTCCAGTTCCAAGTAATGGTTTTTCAAAATAGGAATTAAAGAGATCAGGAAATCTATTGTCAACAATATAAACCGAAAAAAACAGATTTGAACCTGCATCTGATTTAGCAATTCCAATCTGACCTGATTTAATAATAAATTGTTCATTTGGTGCTATACCAAAATCTGATAATTTAAACACTCTTGACCAACTTTCATCATCCTTACAAGAGTACATATCAGTCTTAACAAGTGTTGTTCCTATATTATTGGTTAATGTTATTTGTGCATTTGCATATTGAAAAACTAAAAAAACTAAAAATGAAATTACTATATTAAATTTACTACTTCTGGTTAATGTCATTTTCATTTAAATAATTTTAGTTTCTATATTTAGATTTAGGTAATTAACTTCAAATATAAGAAGGATAAGCTACAAATTCATCTCGAAAATATTTACAAATAAAAAAACCTCGCAAGCATCACTTACGAGGTTTTTTAAAATTACTAAACTAATAAACAGGATTCTAAAACTATTTCTTCACTGAGAATTTAAAAGTAGTTTTAGTTTTATAATTTTCTCCCGGGTTTAAAACCGTTGTTGGGAAATTTTTCTGGTTTGGAGAATCTGGATAATGTTCTGTTTCCAGACAAAGTCCGGTTCTGTGAGCATACGTTCCGCCTTGTGGCATTGGTAACGTTCCGTCAAGGAAATTTCCTGAATAAAACTGAATTCCAGGTTCGTCTGTTGTCATTTCCATCACTCTTCCGCTTGCTGCGTGGTATACTTTTGCAATGATTGTTTTTCCTTTTTCAGGATTGTTCAATACCCAGCAATGATCGTATCCTTTTCCTCTTTCTAATTGTTCGTTTTTAACCTCGATGTCTTTCCCAATTAATTTTGGAGTTCTAAAATCGAAAGGTGTACTGGCAACATCTTCTAATTTTCCTGTTGGAATTAAAGTCGCGTCAACCGGAACTAATTTATCAGCATTTAAAGTCAATTCGTGATCTAAGATTGTTTTTGTAAAGTCTCCTGATAAATTGAAATACGAATGCTGTGTTAAATTCACTACTGTTTTCTTATCAGTAGTTGCTTCGTAAAGCACTTCTACTTCGTTATCATTATTTAATGTATACGTTACAAAAACCTGTAAGTTTCCAGGATAACCTTCTTCCTTATCTTTACTTAAATAAGATAATTTTAAAGAAGCTGTATTTCCTGATTTTACCTCATCGGCTTTCCATACAATATTAAAAAAGCCTTGTGGTCCTCCATGCAAAGCATTTGGTGCATTATTTATAGCTAATTGATATTCTTTTCCGTCTAAAGTGAATTTTCCCTTTGCAATTCGGTTTCCGTATCTTCCGATCAAAGCTCCAAAAAATGGATTTTCTTTCTCGTATTGTGCCAAAGAATTAAACCCGATCACTACATTTTCAGAAACACCGTCTTTATTTGGTACTTTCAATTCTGTAATTCTTCCGCCAAAAGTGATGATATTTACTTCCATCCCATTTTGGTTTTTCAGCTTATAACTATCGACTTTTTCTCCTTTTGCGGTGGTTCCATAAGAAGATTTTTCGATTGTAACCGTAGCTTTTTCATCAGAAGAAACTGTTGTAGCATCTGTTTTTTTATCGCTTTTGCACTGAACTGAAACTGCAGCCAGACTCAAAAGGCTGATTCCAAAAACGCAACGTTTTAATACATTCATAAATGATATTTTAATTGGTTAAATGTTAGATGTTAAAAACTTAAAAGTAACAAAAAAACTTTACTCCCGATAGCTATCGCGATAGCAACTTAGTACCTTAGATTAAAGTCCATGTTGAAACAAATGATAATACGCTTCGTTCGCATTGATCTTATCTTTAAAGTCTCTTACGGTTGTTTTTGCGTCAATAACCAATAATTCGATTCCGGCGATATCAGCAAAATCTTCCATATATTCTGTTGTGATGGCCTGACTGTAAACGGTATGATGCGCTCCTCCGGCAAGAATCCAAGCAGTTGCCGCGATATCAAGGTTTGGTTTGCAATCCCATAAAACCCTGGCTACCGGTAATTTTGGTAAATCTGCTAATGGTTTAATAGCTTCCACTTCGTTTACAATCAAACGGAAACGATTTCCCATATCTACCAAAGAAACATTGATTGCATCTCCTGCAGGTGAATTAAACACCAAACGAGCTGGATCTTCTTTTCCGCCAATTCCTAAAGGATGTACTTCGCATGATGGTTTTGCCTCTGCAATAGACGGACAAATTTCTAACATGTGAGATCCTAAAACATATGATTTTTGTGGAGTGAAATGATACGTATAATCTTCCATGAAAGATGTTCCTCCCTCAAGACCTACGTTCATCACTTTTAAGGCACGAACCATTGCAGCGGTTTTCCAGTCGCCTTCGCCACCAAAACCATAACCATCGGCCATTAATCTTTGTGTTGCAATTCCCGGTAGTTGTTTCCAAACTCCAAGGTTTTCAAATGTATCTGTAAAGGCTCCAAAACCTCCTTCTTCAAGGAAAGCTCTTAAACCTAATTCTATTTTTGCTGCTTCTACTAATGAACTTCTTTGCGCTCCGCCTTCTTTTAAAGCATCAGTCAAAGAATAAGAAGATTCATAAACGGCTAATAAATCATTCAATTGTTGCTCTGTAACTTTCTCGATATGTTTGCTAACATCTGAAGAATCATATCCGTTAACCGACATTCCGAAACGAATCTGAGCTTCTACTTTATCGCCTTCTGTAACGGCAACTTCACGCATATTGTCTCCAATACGGGCTACTTTTAAGTTTTGAAGTTCATCCCATCCAAGAGCAACTCTTGTCCAAACGCCTAATTTATTTAAAACGCGAGGATCTTCCCAATGTCCAACCACTACTTTACGTTTTTTACGCATTCTGGACATGATAAAACCAAACTCACGATCTCCGTGTGCCGATTGGTTCAGGTTCATGAAATCCATATCGATAGTTCCCCAAGGAATTTCAGCGTTATATTGTGTATGCAAATGGCATAATGGTTTCTTTAAAATACTCAATCCGCCAATCCACATTTTTGCCGGAGAAAAAGTGTGCATCCAGGCAATAATCCCGATACAGTTTTTAGCCGTGTTTGCCGCTAAACAAACATCTAATATTTGAGCAGGAGATTTTACCACATCTTTATAAACCACTTTTACAGGAATACTAGATGATCCGTCTAATCCTTTTGCTATTATTTGCGAGTGTTCTGCCACTTTTCTAAGTGTTTCTTCACCGTATAATTCCTGGCTTCCTACTACAAACCAAACTTCTTTTTGAGATATATCTATCATTATGTTTAATCGTTTATTTATTGAACTGTTAATTTGTTGTATCGTTTAATCGTGAAAACGGAACCGATTAAACGATTTACCGATTTACCGAATAAACAATTATTGTCCGTAATACGAGTCTTTTCCGTGCTTACGATTGTAATGTTTCTTTATTAGGGAATCTTTTAATCTTGGCGCGTTTGGGTTTATTTGTAAAGTCAGATAGGCCATTTCAGCTACGACTTCCAGAACCTTGCTGTTGTACACGGCTTTGGCTGCGTTTTTCCCCCAGGCAAAAGGACCGTGATTTCCAATTAGAACCATTTCTACTTCTTCGTATGAAAGATTTTTTTCTTTGAAACAATCCAAAATCTGAATTCCGGTATTGTGTTCGTAGTTTCCTTCAATAAGTGAATCTGCCATCGGTGGCGCACACGGAATATCAGCCGTTAAATGATCGGCATGTGTTGTTCCGAAGATTGGAATATCACGCTGTGATTGTGCCCAGGCTACCGAATAAGTAGCATGTGTATGCGCAACGCCTCCAATATTTGGCCAGTTTTTATATAAGTAAGCATGCGTTTTTGTGTCTGATGACGGACGCATAGAACCTTCGATAATATTATTATCAAAATCGACAATCACAATATCTTCCGGTTTTAAATCTTCGTACGGAACGCCACTTGGTTTAATGGCAAAAACACCATTTTCTCTGTCTACCGCACTTACATTCCCAAAAGTATATACTACCAAGTTCAATGCATTCAATTGCATATTGGCTTCGTAACATTCCTGTTTTAAATCTTTATAAAGAGAACTCATGTTGCGAAATTTTAATAGTTGGATCTTCGTAAGCACTTAATTGATCGTATGCCAAAAGCAGTTTATGATATGCTGCTACCTTGTCTAATTGAGGGAAATATTCTCCGTCGAAATCGCTTCCTATTTTTTGGCTTGCTTCAATTACATTCGGATAAATTCCTGCTGCAACTGCTGCATAAATCGCCGCTCCTAAAGCTGGAGTTTGGTCTGAAGCTGCAATTTTAATTGGCTTGTTCAAGACGTTTGCCAAAGTCTGCATGATAAAAGGAGATTTACGGGCAACGCCCCCAATCCCGATAACACTGTCGATTTTTACACCTTCTTCTTCAAAACGATCCACGATTTTCTTCGCTCCAAAACAAATTGCGTTTACTAAAGCTTTAAAAATATGTGGCGCTTTTGTTCCTAAAGAAAGATTTGAAATCGCGCTTTTTAATTCCTGATTAGCATCTGGAGTTCTTCTTCCGTTGATCCAGTCTAAAGCAATTGGAAGACTGTCTGAAACTGGAATTTTCTCTGCTTCTTTTGTCAATTCTACAATTAATTTATCGCTGAATTCTTCTCTTAATTGTTCTTTTTGAGCATCATTTAAAACAGTCGAAGCCGTTAATAAATGATCGGTTGGCCAAAGCAATAATTCTTTGTACCAGGCCAGTAAATCGCCAAAAGCAGATTGTCCGGCTTCTAAACCAATATAACCCGGAATTACAGATCCTTCAACTTGTCCGCAGATTCCGCGAACGGTTTTGGTTCCTACTTCTTCTTTTGAACCTACCAAAATATCACAAGTCGAAGTTCCCATTACGCGAACTAAAGTATTTTCTCCAATTTTAGCTCCAACAGCTCCAGAGTGTGCATCGAAAGTTCCTACCGCTACAACTGTATCTGTAGAAAGTCCTAAACGATCTGCCCATTCTTTGCTTAGATTTCCGGCAACTACATCTGATGTATACGTTTCATCATATAAATTACCACGAAGTGTTGCTAAATATGGATGTAATTTTTCTAAGAATTCCACTGGCGGAAGCCCATTCCAGTCTTCGTGCCACATCGCTTTATGACCTGCTGCGCAACGGCTTCTTTTAAAGGTTTTTAAATCTTTGTCTTCTATTAATAAATAGGTCATTAAATCGCAGTGCTCCATCCAGGTGTGCGCTGCATTTCGAACGGCTTCATCTTCTCTGGCAATGTGCAGGATTTTTGCCCAAAACCATTCTGATGAATAAATTCCGCCTACATATTTGGTTACGTTTTCCCCGCCCCAGCTTACCGCCAGTTCGTTGATTTCGTTTGCTTCATTTATCGAAGTATGATCTTTCCAAAGTACCATCATCGCATTCGGATTTTCCTCAAAACCTTTTGTCAAGGCCAACGGAATTCCTTCTTTCGTAACAGGCACAGGAGAAGATCCTGTAGTATCAATACAGATTCCGCGCACTTGCGAAGCATCGACTTTACTTTCTTTTATAACCGTTTGAATAGTGATTTCTAAACCTTCAATATGGTCTAATGGATGTTGACGAAACTGATTTGCAGCCGCGTCACAATATTGCTTGTTTTTCCATCTTTTATAATGAGAAACATTGGATGCCAGCTCTTGCCCATTTTCAGTATCTATTAGCATCGCTCGAACTGAATCTGTTCCGTAGTCCAATCCTATAACGTAATTTTTCATTCGAAATTCATTTTATAATAATGACAAATATAAATATAAATATTTTATAAGTGTACAAAAAACACTTAATAAAAATAAGCCTCTTAATTTTTGCAAATAATGCATCAAAACAGTCGTTTAGAATAAAAACAGAAAACAAACGTTGATTTTACATTTATTATCTTGCGATTATTTCATCTTTATCTTCAAAACGGTAACTGAGTAAGCCGGAAAATCATATTGAACCTTGTTTCCGTTTACTTTAAATTCGCTTTCTTTTGGGCTAATTTTAGTTGGAGATTCAAAAGAATTTTCATCATTTATTCCGTCACCTTTTAAGATTATTGCCGTTCCTTTTGTGTCTAATTTTACTCCTTTTACATCAATTGAAGCATTTTGTGCCGATGCAGAAGCGTTCACAATTTTCAGGATTACTTCTTTAGAATTCACATCTTTTACTGCCGATGCAAACAAATCATTTTGTCCTGTAATGGCTTTTCCGTCTTTTGTAATATTGATTAAATCGGTTCCTTTATTATTAGAAAATAATTTCTGAACATAATAATTTGGTGTTCCGTACGATTGTAAATTGTTGAACCAAATCATGTCCGGAGTCCATTGCCAGCCTTCTACGTGAGCCAATAACGGCGCATAAGATGTCAGGTGAACTACCTCAGCATTACGCTCCATTCCGGTCATAAAAGCGGCCTCAGAAAAAGCACATTCCCAGTTGTTTTTATTATCCGGACTTGCAATCGCTACACTTTGCGCTGCATATTCTCCAGCAAAAATCTTTGGTCCTTTACGGTCATAATTATCGTAACGTGTTACATTTTTACGAAACCAGGCCGGATCTTTATAATAATGTTCGTCTACAATTTCAGCATTTAGTTTTTTAAGTTCTTTCATGCCGTAATCAAAATAATCTCCGTCAGGAAATGGTCCTGTTCCCGAAACAATTGTGATGTTTGGATATTTGTCTTTTATCGCTTTTTGAAATACTTTGAAACGCTCGATATAATCTGGTCCCCATTGCTCATTTCCAACTCCGATATGTTTTAAATTAAATGGTTTTGGATGTCCCATATCCGCTCTCACTTTTCCCCAAGCGGTAGTTTGATCTCCGTTTGCGAATTCAATTAAGTCTAAAGCATCTTGTACATACGGATCTAATTGGTCCATTGGTACCAATTCTCCTGTGTTGAATTGGCACGCCATTCCGCAACTTAAAATAGGTAATGGTGCAGCTCCAATATCTTCTGAAAGTTGGAAATATTCATAGAATCCTAATCCAAAACTCTGGAAATAATCCGGTGCAGGTTTATGCGCAAATTCGGTATTCCAACGGTTGATCATGGTTTCTCTGTCTTCAACATTTCCAATCGATTTTTTCCATTGGTAACGCAATGCCAGCGTTTTTCCTTCTACAATACATCCGCCCGGAAAACGTAAAAATCCTGGTTTCAAATCGTATAATAATTGTACTAAATCAGCACGCATTCCGTTCTTTCTGCCTTTCCAGGTATCTTCCGGAAACAGAGAAATCTGATCTAAATCGATTACTCCACTTCCTTCAAAAGTGATTCTGATTTGCGCTTTTGCTTCTGTTGCCGTTGCGGTTAATTGTGCCGTATAACTCGTCCAATCTTTTGCTGTTGGAACAATCGAAGTTTCGCCTAATACCTTTTTATTTTTATCAATGAATTGGATTTTAATCTTCGAAACATTTCCAGATATTTTTGAAGCTTTTAGCGATAAATTATATTTTAGATCTTTCTTGATTCCCATTCCTCTGAAACCTTCATTGATCAATTCATAACCATTTGCATCGTTTATTGTAACTCGGCAATAATTATGATTAGTTCCTTTTTGAGAATACTGAATGATGTTCGCGATTCCGGATTGAAGGTTTAATTTGTGTCGGTCGCTGTTGGGTTCGTTCCAACCCATCATAGGCGTTTCAAATTCGAAGGATCTATTCTTGATCATTTCGGCATATAATCCTCCATCAGCAGCAAAATTGATGTCTTCAAAAAACACTCCGTACATCGTAGGCTGAATTTTGGTAACGGTTTTTGCAGCGTCTACCTGAAGATTGTTTTTTTGTGCCGAAGCATAAAAGCCGTTAAGCAATAAACCACAAAGGGTAATTTTGGTAATTAAATTGGACTTCATTTTTTGTTTAATTAAATGTGTTTTAATGGCACACGGATGACGCGGATTAAAACGGATTTTTATTTTTTTGTTTCACGCAGATTTTTGCAAATCTGAGCAGATTTTATTTTCTAATCTTTGAGGGTTTAAACACATAGAAACATATCTTTTGATTCTTAAAAAAGGTATTTCATTTATCTAAACAAACATAGCTATGTGTGCAAATCCAGATTTGTTTTATTCTCTTTTTTATTCATTTAGAAATCTATGTTTCTATGTGTTTAAATATTTCTCTCGCAGATTATGCAGATCGAGCAGATTTTTTTCTAATCTTTTAATCCTTTATCCCGATAGCTATCGGGAGTGGATATTTTTTATGTTATGCGTCTGACGGATTGAAATCCGTCTCTACAATATGATTCGTTCCTTCGGAACTTTTTTTTAATCTTTTTTAATCCTTTAATCTGTGGCATTATCTTTATTCTATGTGCTTTACTCTTTGTTCTATATTCTTAATTCCCTTTATAATCCAACCAAACTTTCATTTTCCCAACACCTCGGTTTGACCAGCTGTAATAAGGAATCGCTTTGAATTTTGAATTTTCGATGACGTTTACGCCTTGCAATAAATTAGGTTCTTTTTTTACTTTGAAAGTATCTCCTGATGCTACATTTATTTTATCGAAATTGGTTTTATTATCGATTTCTTCTACAGCATAAACGATTGGTCCGTATTCTAAAGAGACTTTGTTTTTGTTGGTTTCAACTTTGGCATTTGTTTCCACTTCCTGAACTTCCATTGGGAAATTAAGATTGATTTTGTCTCCTTTTTTCCAATTTCTGGTAATGGTGAAATAACCGTCTTGTGGCTGAATGGCTAAAACTTCTCCGTTTAAATTGATTGTTACTTTTTGAGTCGAAGCTTTTTTATAAGAATATAAATCGCCCGGTAAAACTTCATTTCTTGCCCAACCTGGAACTCTCAATTTGATTGTGAATTGGCTTTGTTTTTTCGGGTTAACCGAAAGGACTACTTTTCCGTCCCAAGGATATCCGGTTTGCTGAGAAATCTGTAAATCAGTTTTTCCTAAATTGAAAGAGGCGTTGTTTGAAGCGTACAAATTGACATAAAGCGCGTCTTTTGATTTTGAATAAATCAATCCCGGAATCGAAGGCACAAATCGGATTAAGTTCGTTGGGCAGCAAGAACAGTCAAACCAAGCCTGACGTGTGCAAGATCCTCTGTTCGATTTAAAAACGCCATCAGATTCTAAGGCGTTTGGGTAGAAAAATTCTTTTCCGTCTAACGAAATTCCGGAGATTAATCCGTTGTACATCGTTCTTTCGATCACATCAAAATATTGCGATTTACCGGTAAGATTATGCAATCTGTGATTCCAATATACATCGCCAATTGCAGCGCAGGTTTCGTTGTATGCGGTTAAGTTTGGTAATTCGTAATTATTTCCAAAAGCTTCTCCGTCGTGTCTTGAACCAATTCCGCCAGTGATGTACATTTTTTTGTTTACCATATTGTTCCATAAATTATTCACAGCATCGGTATAACCTTTGTCTTTTGTCATGGCGGCAATATCTGTCATTCCCGCATACATATAAACAGCTCTTACAGCATGACCAACTGCTTCGTTTTGCTGTATTACCGGAATATGATCTTGCGCATATTCGCCATATAATTTATGATTATTAGGATTTCCGCGATTGTCTAAATAATATTTTGCCAGTTTTAGATAATCTTCTTTTCCGGTAATTTGATACAACTTGATCAAACCTGTTTCTACAATCTGATGTCCCGGAACTCCTTTTACCTGACCTGGTTTGTCGCCAAAAGTTTTTACCAATAAATCGGCATTTTTGATGGCAATATCAAGGAAATTTCTTTTTCCGGTTGCTTCATAGTGTACCACAGCAGCTTCGATCAAATGTCCTGCATTATAGCATTCGTGGCTAATTTGTAATGATTCCCAACGTTTTCCTTCAATAACCGGAACCCAAGGCGCTGGTGGTTTTGCAGGGTTTATGGTTCTCCAGGTTGTTAGGTATCCATCTTTTTCCTGACCAATTTTTACAATGGCAATCAAGGAATCTAATACTTTTTCAAGTTTTGGATTTGGTGCACTAATTAAGGTATTCGACGCGCCTTCGATAATTTTATAAACATCGGTATCATCAAAAGGCATTTCTCCTCTTACTGTTCCTGTTTTTTGTTTTCCTGCAATTAAGAAATTTTCGAATCGACCTTCTTCGTTACATTTTTGAATGGCGTATGCAATCGTAATTTCCTGCACTCTTTTTATAATAGGCAACCAAAAAGAATCGGTCAGTTTTACATTTTGAATGTTGACCGGTTCTATTTCGTAACCCGCTTTTAAGGCCGATGTTTTATTCGATTGCACGACATCATTTCTGGTTTCTTTACAGGACACAAAAATCAAAAATGATAGAAAAATCGTGAGGATATGGAAGGTATATTTTTTCATTATTTTGAATATTCTATTTTAAAACGGGCCATAAATCATTGTCCCAAAGCATTTCTTTAACGACTAATCTTGGTGTTCCGTTGGTTTTCTTTTCGTAAGCGTGATAGAAAATATAATCTTTTCCGTCAAACGTATAAGCGCTGTTATGGCCTACGCCAAAGTAACTCTCATCGCCCTGAACTACGATACTTCCGCCACCTTCGTTTAAAGATTTTCCGTCTTTATCGACATAAGGTCCTATCACATTTTTAGATCTTCCAACAACAACTTTATAAGTACTTTTTTCTCCGCGGCAGCATAAATCCCAAGAAAGAAACTGATAGTAATAACCGTTTTTCTTAAAGATAAAAGGAGCTTCAAGCGCACCATCGCCCGGGTCTGCATCCGGTAATTCGAAAGTTCTTTTTCGTTTTGCAATCGTGTGCCATTCTTGTGGCTGGGCGATCGATTTTAAATCGGGATTTAGTTTTACCAGTTTCAATCCTTCCCAAAAAGAACCAAATGATAACCACGGCGTATTGTTTTCATCGAAGATTAAATTTGGATCAATAGCATTCCACATATCGCGATTGGGTTGCGATTGAATCACGATTCCCTGATCGACCCATTTGTATTTTTTGTCTTTTGGATCTAATGTTGTATTGGTCGCCACACCAATCGCCGACGTATTTTTGGCGAAAGCCGAAACCGAATAATACAGATAATAGACATTGTTGTGCAATGAAATATCCGGCGCCCAAATATGATTTTTGAAATCGGCCGCAACGCCATCTGCCCAAACAGGTTTGTCTTTGAAAACCTGCGGCTCGGGATTCCAGTTTTTTAAATCTTTCGAACTAAAAACACTGATTCCGTTACCGGTGCAATACAAATAATAGGTGCCTTTTTGTTTGATAACGACGGGATCGTGAACGACTATTTCCTGTGCAAATGATACTGAACCCATCAGTATCATTAGAGCAGAAAAAATACATTTTATGTTTTTATAAAACTTCATATTATTTATTTTCAGATATAAACCGCTATTTTAAAGTTAATTAATTTCTATTTTATAATTACCTGATGACTTTCTGTTTGACCATCAATGTCTATTTTCAATACATATATCCCTTTTTTATAATTGCTAACATTCAACGAAGCTATATTGTTTATAACCGAAATACTTTCAGTTTTATTTCCATTCAAATCATATAATGTAGCTGTGATTTTTGAAGTTTTTACAGGGACTGTCTTTCCATCTATTAATGAAATATTCAATATATCACTTGAAGGATTTGGATATACTACATATTGAACGGTTTCTTCATTTGTTGTCGTTTTTTGCGCGCTTATTGTACTGCTTGGGCAACTGCCTAACATAGCGTAATTACTATACGAACTTGTAGCACATCCTAACGTAGCTTTGGCTGTATAGATGAAATAATTTTGAGTATAGGTGTTTAATGATATTTTGAAAAGAAACACATTATTTGAAGTTTTGGTATATGTAATTCCTGTTGGTAAATTAATAAAAGAATAATCGTAAACATGTGAGGCATCAATATCCATATTCGTAATTGTTAAAGTAACAAAACGATATTGACCACAGGTTTCATTTGTTTTTTGTACATTGAATGTTGGTTGTCCTACCCAAATATTTTTGGTTAAAGTTTGTCCACTTTGAAAAGTAGCGGTTATTGTCCCATTCCCTGAACCGTTTGCTGTTACACTAACAGAGTTATTTGTTGGATTTGACAAAATTAAATTTGATGAACAACTCCAAGAAGTGACAAGACCATTTGCATAATTTTGTATTGTATAAATATTAGTTGTAGAAGTACAAATCGTTGGATTTCCAGTTATACTTAAATTTAAAGCTTTTAGAACCGCATTCATAGCATTAATTCTACCATAACCAACTTCATTATTCCAAGTCCCATTTGCCTGACCGGTTACATTTGAAGAATATGAATATCCCGTTACCTTATCTGTTGAAGTTTCTAAATATTGTCTCGCCTCTACTCCTGTTAAGTTAGGATTTACAGATAGTATTAAAGCAACAACACCTGCTGCATTCGGACAAGCAGAAGAGGTTCCGTTGAAATCAGATCTATAATCTCCATAATCATAACCTGCTGATCCCGAAATATCCGTAGTATATATTTTTACGCCCGGTGCAACTACGTCAATTCCAGCACCATAGTTACTCCCCCACCAAGATTCTCCGTCACAAGAAGTGGGTGTTTTTCTTTGGTCACACATTGAACTAGCCCCAACTGCTATAACATTTGGCAACGTAGCAGGATAACTAACTGCAACGTTTTCATTACCAGTAGCAAATAAAACAACAGCCCCTTTTCCGTTTCTGCCATTTGTAACGGCATTATTTATTGCATTGGTAATTGTAGAAGATGGACTTCCTCCTCCCCAAGAGTTACTTAAAACATCCGCCTGATTTTGAACCGCGAAATTAATGCCTGCTGATATCCAATTATCATTAGTTTGCCAAAAACCATTGTTATCTTTCAATGCAATCCTAATCGGGATAACTTTTGAATTGTATGCTACGCCAACAGTACCAATATTATTATTAGCTACCGCAGCCACAATACCTGCGCAACCTGTTCCGTGAGCATCATTATTTGAGGGACCTCCGCTAGAATTTCCTCCTGTTGCATCATACCCCGGTAAAAGATTTGCATTTAAATCAGGATGATTCAAATCTACTCCTTCATCTATAATGGCTACTTTTATTCCGTTACCTGTAGAAAAATTCCATGCATTATCTACATCCATATCTGCATCTATAGTACCTCCAAAATATCCCTGATTGTTTATTGTCCATTGCGAAGCATAAAAAGGATCTGTGGTTTGGGGTTTTATAAATCTAATAAAATTTGGTTCGGCATAATCAATATTTTTATTCTTTTGTAAAAACTCAGCCAATGCAAATAATTCTGGAGTTGAGATGTTGTCTATCGTTATCAAAAATTGATTTGTTAGAAAGTCATCTTTTTTAATCGTAAAATTGTATTCTTTCAGAAGTAAATCGAAATCAACCTCAATTTTTGTTTTAACATTGAGTTCTCCATTACAAACTTGTTCAACTCCGTCTTTATATATCAAGACTGGTTCAATACTTGTTACTTTATCACTAAATTTATTTTTTAACGCTGATTTTGTGTTGGTAAAATCTGTGTAATTAAGTTGAGCGGTCTTTATTATAGCAGTGTTTTTAGATATTTCTGTAAATTGATTATTACTCTGTTTTTGAATGGTTTCCCTATCTTCATCTTTGAATTTTACTAAAAATTTTTCTGTTGAAATTTGAAACTCTATTACTTCTTTATCATTTTGAAGTTTTAACTTTTGCTGTGCTTTCAAGATAAGTGAAAGTGTTAAGAATACGAAGAGTATTATTTTTTTCATTGTTTGCAATTTTAGTTAATATTAAAAATTTATAAGTGTAATCTGTAGAACCAACTTTTTTATATAACTTTTTTTGGTTTGCAAGAAATATAACTACAACAAAAAGATCAGTTGAGATTCTCCAAAATCATTCAAAAAAATTGAATAACATCTGAGAATTTTTTCGTGCAAAGCCATTAGATATGATTACCAATTGAATAATCTTTCTTTTTATATCATGTTTGTTTTTCATGAGCAGCTATGTGTCTTTTTATTCTTATTAATTACTTCACTATTCCTTCAGAGGTCATCACCACTCGTTTCATCGTTCCGTCTTTATTATAATACAATTTGTCTACACAAACTGATCTTCTGAAACTTCCTCCATGCGGAATTGACGCTCCGTTGTGATAAATAAAATACGATTGTCCTTTAAAATCTATAATTGACTGGTGATTGGTATTACTGTTCCCGGCTAATTCGTTCAGGATTCCTTTGAACTCCCAAGGACCTGTAATAGACTTACTCATGGCGTAGGCGATTTTTTCAGGAAACTCATACGCGTATGATAAATAATACCAGTCTTTATGTTTATGAATCCATGGCGCTTCGGTAAAATGCGGCAAATCGATGTGCTGAATTGGACCGTCTAATTCCAGCATATTTTCTTTTAATTTTGCATAATGACAAGCGGTATTTCCCCAAAACAAATAGGCTTGTCCATCAGTATCGATATAAACCGTTGGATCGATATCGTCCCAGCTTATATCGGTAAATTTGGTCATATCGTTTGTAATCAGCGCTTTTCCTAAAGCATCTTTAAAAGGCCCTGTTGGACTGTCGGAAACTGCAATTCCAATTGATTTTCCGTGTACTGATCCATGCTCAACGGTTACATACCAATAAAATTTTCCGTTTCTTTCAATAACTTGTGAAGCCCATGCATCTCCTTTTGCCCAAGCAAAATCAGTTGTTTTTAACGGCACCGGATGCGATTCCCATTTTTTCATATCTGATGAAGAATATACTACCCATTCATTCATTTTATAAAAATTAAAATCGTTTGGCGCTTCGTCATGACCCGCGTATAGATAGACTTTATCTTTATAAACTAATGCCGCAGGATCGCCTGTATATTGATCTTTGATTATTGGATTATTGAATTTTGCGGGATCAATTTGGCTTTGAACTGTTTGACAGAAAGTAAGTAAAAGTGATATGGTCGTAATTATATTTTTCATTATAATTTATTTTAAAACATAGTTTTTATGTGTTAAATATTTTTTCTCGCAGATTTGGCAGATTGAGCAGATTTTTATCTTTTTAATCTTTTACTCTGTGGCTATTATTTAATGTTTAGAATTTTAAAAATTGAAATTTTCTAATTAATCTTTTTTCCCCAAACCGGTAATCCGCCTGCCGTTAAACCTGAATAACTCAAAGTCACTTTTCTGGTGGCAGATTCCCAATCCCAGGCATCGGTTACATTACATTTTACTCCGTTTATGGTTAAGATTTTTTTGGCGCTGTCGTATGACCAGGTTCCATTTGCATCTCCGCTTACTTTTTTATCGGCGGTTAAATAAACGGTAATTGATTTTTGAATGGTTTTGTATTGATAATTCATGGTTATTTGTTCCCATGTTCCAATAAAACTAGCTTCAGAAATCGTGGTTGCCGGTACTCCTGCATAACGTTCTGCTTCTACAACCGGCCAGCCATCTTCTGTCCATTGAATCCCACGAACGTGTCCCATCATTACGGCATTCGAAACTGCGATTCCCGGAACTCCTTCCGGCAAACGTGCCTGAGAAGCGTAATACCATTGTTTGTTTTCTGGGTTTTGAAAAATTCCGCAATGTGATATTCCCACCCAGCCTGTATGATTTTTAAAAGAGTATGGATGTGTTAACATTGGGAAACAATCGGCTCCGTTTGTAATACTGGTTCCGGTAATGGTTTGATAAGGTCCCAAGATACTTTTTGAACGTGCTACACGTGTATTGTAAGCAACTGATAATTCATCATAAGCCAGAAATAAATAATAATATTGAGTCTCCGGATTATAAATAATTTCAGGTCCTTCGAGTGCTTGCCAGCGGTTTGAATTTACGTTACCGCGTCCTGCAATTCGTACTCCGTAATCGTCAATGGTTTTTAATTTATCCGGTTTTCCTGTTGCCGGGTTCAGTTTTAAAGCTGCGATTCCGGAATGCCAAGAACCGTAAATTAAATACTGATCGCCTTCAGGGGTCTGAATAAAACTCGGATCGATGGCGTTGAATTTAAAATAAGCATCCCAATCGTTTCCTCCGTTTCGAACATAGCTTTTTACGCCATCAGGTTCAGAGCAAACGACCATTCCTTTATCTACCCAATTGTTAGATGCTAAATCAGTTGTTTCGGCTAAGCCAATGAAAGCGCGTTCTGTCCAGGAAGTATTGGTATCTGTGCCTACAATAGGATTTGTTACTACAATACTGTAATACATTCTGTAAATATTACCTACTTTTCGAACGCAAGGCGCCCAATATCCATAATTAGGATTTGTAATGGGTGGCAAAGCAGGAGACATTCTGGCTCTTTTATTGTTTAAAGAATCTTTTACCCAGGCCGGAGCTTCGGTCATTGAAGGTCCCATAAATTCCCAGTTGATTAAATCTTTGGATCTTCTGTAAAAAAAATGTCCGTGACCATCTGTTGCATTCCCGTAAGAAGCATCGGTTTGGTACATATAATAATAGTCTCCTGATTTTTCTACAGATGGATCATGAACGTTGGCTAAATTCCATTGTGCTCGGCTTCCCCAACCTGATAATGAGGTGTAATTATCTGCGTAAGTTGGTCCCGGAAAAGCAGGCGTCACTACCGGTGGATCCACCACTACCGGTGGATCAGGATTTTCATTTGTTGCAGGATCATCTTTTGAACAGCTCACTGCAGCAAAAACAAATAAAAGCAGCCCTAAGTACGAGGCTATTTTTATTATATATTTTGATTTTTTCATTTTTTTAGCTTGTTATTTTCCTTCTAATACTACTACAGAGAAAGGAGGAATTGTGATTTCTAATTTTCCTTTTTTATTTTCGAAAGCTTTAAAAACTGTTGGTACAATTTTATTTGGAGTATCGAATGAATTATAATCCTGTAACTTAGCTGATGTTATAATTGTTCCTGTGAAGTTTTTAACGCCCAGATTATTGACATCAATTTCTATTTTATTTTTATTCTTAGCATCTACATTTACTAATGAAATATGAACCAATCCGCTTTTGTCTTTTGATGCCGAAGCCGAAACTGCCGGAAGTGATTCTCCGTTGAAAGTGTATAATGGTGACTGAAAATCAATTGGTAATAATTTAGCATCCTGATGAACGCTATACATTTTCATGACATGATAGGTTGGCGTTGTAATCATTTTTGCTTTATCCGTAAGGATTACCGCTTGTAAAACGTTTACACATTGTGCCAGGTTTGCCATACGAACTCTATCAGCATGATTGTTAAAGATGTTAAGCGTTGCTCCGGCCAAAACCGCATCTCTCATCGTATTTTGTTGGTATAAAAATCCAGGATTTGTTCCCTTCTCTACTTCATACCAGGCTCCCCATTCGTCTACAATCATAGCTACTTTTTTCTCCGGATCGTATTTGTCCATTATAGCAGAATGTTTGGTTACCAATTCTTCCATTTTTAAGGCAGATTGCATGGTATGAAAATAGCCGTCTTCGGTAAAGTTTACACCGTCGCCTTTTTTACCCCAATCGATAACGGCATAATGGTGTACTCCAACTCCGCCTAACATATTGATCGGAATGTTTTTCATTAAAACTTCTGTCCAGTTATAATCGGCACTGTTTGATCCTGATGCAATGCGGGTAATTCCGCCTGTATTTTCCCAATCTGACATGAAGGTGGCGTATTTGCGGTATTCATTAGCATAATATTCTGCTGTCATATTTCCTCCACAACCCCAGGCTTCATTTCCAATTCCCCAGAATTTTACTTTCCAAGGTTCAGTTCTTCCGTTCTTTTTACGCAAATCACTCATTGGGCTTTTGCCGCTAAAGTTGGTGTACTGCACCCAATCCGCTAATTCCTGAACGGTTCCGCTGCCTACGTTTCCTGACAAATAAGGTTCGGCACCCAACAATTCGCACATGTTAAGAAAATCATGCGTCCCAAAACTGTTATCTTCTGTTGTACCACCCCACCATTTGTTTACAATAGTTGGTCTTTCCTGTTGTGGTCCAATTCCGTCTTTCCAGTGGTAGGTATCTGCAAAACATCCGCCCGGCCATCTTAAATTCGGAATTTTTAATTCTTTTAAAGCTTTAACAATGTCGTTTCTAACTCCTTTTGTATTTGGAATTTTGGATGTATCTCCCACAAAAAAACCTCCATAAATAGAACGTCCTAAATGTTCTGCAAAATGCCCGTAAATGTTTTTGTCAATAGTTGGGGCATCAGCATTATTTTTAATAGTAACTACTGTAGTTTGATTTTGAGCAAAATTAACCTGAGTGAAAAGGGTAAAAAGAAATGTGCTTAAAAGTATTTTTTTCATAATGTGTTTTTATAAGTTATAAAGAGGAAAGCTTCGTGAAACTTTCCTCTAAATAGTATTTTTAATAAGAAAGTGATGGCCATCCTGATGACCATGTAAAATATACAATTTCGAGTTTGGGATTTCCGCTGTCGGCTCCGTCATAATAATGAACTGATCCTTTTTGAGTTCCGACAATTCTGGATAAATGACCTGGTCCGATATAATTTCCTTGTGTTGCTAAAACTGTTGTTCCGCCACCGTTCTTTAAATTCACTCCGTTTTTATCAACATAGGGGCCAAACGGACTTGTTGAGCGGCCTACTACAATATAGTAGGTACTGTTTACGCCATTACAGCAACTACCTCGGTTTACGAACATATAGTAATAACTTCCTTCTTTTATCAAACAAGGCGCCTCCCAACTTGCACTGCTTCCGCCGGCAACAATCGTTTTGCTTCCTGTCGTTTTTCCTGTTGAAGGATTAATCTGGATGACTCCAATTCCGGCATGCCAGGAACCATATGCCATATAAACATTGCTTCCGTCTACTAAAATTGAAGGATCAATTGCATTCACATCTGAAGCTGATGAGGATGAAACCACTACACCTCTATCTGTCCAGGTTGTTCCCGCCGAAGCACTTATTGCCGGAGCAGTTACCAACCCAATTGCTGATGTTGCGGAACCAAAAGTGGAGCATGAATAATACATATTCCATCGATTATTGAACCAGGCTACATCTGGTGCCCAAAATGTTTTTACAAAACCGGGGACATATCCTGTGATCCAACCTGGAGTCGAAGTAAATACTGATGCTCCCCAAGTCCAACTTGTTAGATTTGTTGAATATGTCATGGGTATATTATCTCCTGTTGTAAATACATAATAGTTTACGCCACTTTTTACAATTGTACTAGGATCGTGTGAGGGAACTTTTCCTGTAACAGTTTTGGCTGTTAAGTTTTTTACTTGAGAATTCTGAGTATCTACAACCGCGGCTGCGTCCTCATTTGAAGGATTTATAAGATCTTCATTTTGGCAACTTGCTAATAATACTGCTAATAAAACTAAACTTGTAATTGTTTTCATTGGTTATAATTTTAGTTAAGGTGTAATTATTATATCTCTGCAATCTCAATTTCTGTTTTTAAGATAATATCATGTAAAGGTTTTTAGGCCCTTACATGATATTAAGTATTCTAACTAATTCAAATAAAATCTTAGTCTCAGTTTTCAGTCGCACTAAACACTGAGACTGCGACCGGAACTGAAAACTTAATAACTGTCATTCTGTTTTGTTCCCGGATTATTATCCATTTCTAATTGCGGAATTGGATAAAATTCTCTTCCTGGTGTATACGAATTAAACTCAGCATCTCTCGATTTTAGCCAGGCTAATTTTGTAGCATCCTGTAACCATCCCCAACGACGAATGTCATCAAAACGGTGTCCTTCAAGAGGAAACTCCAGGAATCTTTCGTGACCTAGCTGTTCTCTCATTTGGGCTTGTGACATACCTGGTTTTACTGTTGCCAGATCTGGCAAACCAACTCTGTTTCTTACCATCTGAATGTATCCGTATGCTCCGGGAGTATCACCTGTTTCGTTTAAAGTTTCGGCATACATCAAAAGAATATCTGCATAACGCAACAAACGCTCGTTGATTCCAGAACGCCAATCCATTTCGCTTTCAAATTCTCCATCTGAATTTTGATATTTTCTACAAAATATATCATTCAAATCAGCTGGACTTTTTTCATAGTAAGTTGCAAAATCTTGTCCATACAATTTCATTCCGCCTGGTTTATTGTAAAATATCGTGGCATCTAAACGAGGATCCAGATCTCCTGATTGAGTTTTCTCCTCATGAAATTCATTGAATAATGCAAATGAAGGCTGAACATCTGTCCATCCAAAACCTCTTGCTGCATAAGTGATAGCACGTGCTGAAGTTTTTCCCCAATTTGAAGCTGGAATACCTCCCCAGCCTAATGCAACGCCTCCAGCCTCTCTACTCATTTGTACTTCAAAAAGTGACTCTGAATTATTTTCATTAGCAGTAGTAAAATTATCGCGATAATTTGATACTAATGAATAAACGCCTAAGTCAATAACTTGTTTGAAAGTAGCTTTGGCTTTTTCAAAATCCTTAGTAAACAAATAAGCTTTTCCCAGGTACCCCAGAGCTGCTCCCTTTGTTGCGCGTCCTGCCTCCCCGCTATCTAAACCTGAAACACTAGCGTATGAAGTAGGTAATAACTCAGCCGCAGCTGTAAAATCTGCAATGACTTGTGCCCAACCTTCTGCTTCTGTTTTCTGTGGATATTTAACTGCAATGTCTGTTGGAACCGGCACGTTTTTAAACATGTTTACTGCATGAAATAAGTAAAGTCCTCTCAAAAAATAAGCCTGACCTAAAATTCTGCTTTTTAGCGCCCCATTTGCCATTTCGATATTTGGAACATTTGCCAAAACTTGATTAGCACGGTAAATTCCCTGATAATAGGTTTCGTAAGCCCAGCCGTAAATTGCCGCATCCGCAACATTTGAGTTGAAATGCCCAACATTGTACATAGATGGCCATGGACTATTAGTACGAGCATCATCAGATCTTGCATCTAGTAATAAAGGTGTACTTCGCATATAAGTACCATCTGTTAATAAACTACTATAAACAGCGTTTATACCTGCAATCGCGTCCTCATCTGTTTTCCAAAATGATGCTGCCGTTTCAACATTTGGATCAACCTGAAGTAAATCTTCATTATCAACACAACTTGTTGTTAACACGGCTACTGAAAAGAAAGCCGTTATATAGTTAAATATTTTATATTTCATTTTAATACGTTTTAATTGATTAGGCTAGTTTTAAAAATTTACTTCAACACCCATAGAAATTGTTCTTGGATTAGGGAAAGATCCCGCATCGTATCCTCTGGAAAATAATCCATCATTGTAATTAAAATCGGGATCATAACCTTTGTATTTACTAATAATCAATAAGTTTTGCCCATTAACAAATATCTTCGCTTTCTGAATAAAAGTATCTTTAGGAACTGGAATTAAAAACCCGATTTCTAATGTCTGCAATTTGATATAATCGCCACTTTCAATAAATCTGTTAGAATCTCTTGCGTTTGCATTTGGATCTCCAATAATCGGACGTGGCACATTTGTGTTTGTATTTGTTGGGGTCCAGTAATTCAATGCATCAACACTACTGTTTCCGTATTGTTCTGCCATTAAATTACGGTACAATCCATTGAATACCTTGTTCCCACCGCTTCCTTGCCAAAACATAGAGAAATCAAAGTTTTTGTAATTAGCACTAAAATTAAGTCCGTAACTGTATTTTGGAATGGCAACTCCCTGAAAAGTTCTATCTGCATCTGTAATTTTTCCATCACCATTTACATCCCTAAATTTAAGATCTCCAACACCTGCATTCGTTTGTGTTGGCGAAGCTGCTAAATCAGCCGCATTCTGAAAAATCCCTGCCGTTTCATAAGCATAAAGTTCACCAATAGATCTTCCCACTTCTGTTTTTGACGCTGCTCCATAAATAGGATTTCCGTCTAAACCAATTTGTAGCACCTTATTTTTTAAAGTTCCTAGATTAGCTGAAATGTTATATTTAAACTTATTGCGATTGTTGTTATAACTTGCTGTAAATTCTAAACCGCTATTTCTAACTGCTCCGGCATTTGTTACAACATTTGCAGGGAACGCTCCCGTTGAAAAAGGCAACGGAACTCCAATTAGTAAATCTGTTGATTTTTTTTGATAATATTCTGCTGTAACTTGTAAGTCATTATTAAAAAATCCTAACTCAAGAGCTACATTCGAAGTCGAAGTTTCTTCCCAGTGAACATTTGGATCAATAGCACTAATTACTGTAGTTCCAGGTGCTAATTTATTATTAAAGTCGTATCCTGCAAAAGCATTAATAGTTGGAGAATAGCCATAAGCACCAATCGTATTATTACCTAAAATACCATAACCTCCTCTAACTTTAATAGTATTCCACCACTCAGGTAGGTGAATAAACTTTTCATTACTAATTTTCCACGCCCCTGAAAAAGAGTAGAAATTACCCGTATTATTCTCTTCACTAAAAAGTGATGTTTTATCTTGTCTGAAATTTCCAGTAATAAAATAACGATCATCGTAAGAATAATTTAATCGGCTTAAATACGAAATATTCGTAATCGTATTTTTATATTCTCCTCCATCTCTTGAGTCAGCATATTGAAGTTGACTGATCTCTCCCGGCGTATAGCCAACACCTTTATTCCAAAGTCTATAAAAATCCTTTTTCTCCTGAATCCATCCGCCTAAAACATCAATTTTATGCTTTCCAAGCGAAACTTCATATGTCAATAAATTATTCAGGAATGTTCTTGTCTGATTTCCTGTTTCAAGATCTAATGCCGCCTTCTCATTCGTTGTAATATAGTACCACCCTAAATTGCTTGGTGGATTAAATTTTCTATTTTGCCAATCTAATCTATCATAACTTACATCTAGTTTATATTTAAGACCTTTGACAATTTCAAGTTCTCCCCAGATATCTCCAATGAAACGATTTCTTTTTCCGTTATTCGTTATTAAATTATTAAACCCAATTACATTCATCGAAATAGCCCTTTGCGTTAAAACATCAGTACCTCCGTAGCCGCCAAGTCTGTTTGGATCATAAACAGGCATTGTTGGAATAGCGCCTAGCAAATCAACAATCGCTGATTGACCTGCATTATATTCGTTGAAATTCTCTTTGTCAGATTGTGTATAACCTATCTTAGAGCCATATTTAAATTTCCCTTTTTTACCATATAAATTTAAATTGGTCGATATTCTTTCATAATCTTGTGGAGAATTTAAATAACTGGTATTTTTAAAATAATCTACATTCATATTGTATCCTAAATTTTCAGCTCCTCCATTAAGGGTAAGTGAATGATTTTGGACAATCCCAGTTTGAAAAGCTTCCTTTTGCCAATCTGTATTTACATTTTTTATATAAGAAGGACTCGTTGGGTTATTTCCAGGAGCAACAGTTAATCCGGCATTTAATTCGGCAGCTGTTGTAATTTTCTGGTATCCAACTCTATCAGTCAAGTCCCATTCTTTAGCCACATTCTGGAGCCCGACTAATGACTTATATTTTATATCTAATTTTCCGTTCTTCCCTTTTTTAGTGGTAATGATTACAACCCCGTTTGCCCCCTGAACACCATAAATAGCGGCCGATGATGCATCTTTTAAAACCTGCATTGATTCGATATCACCAGGCGCAAAATCATTTGGACTATCAACAATCATTCCGTCAATAACAAAAAGAGGATTGTTGTTTGTAAATGAATTTATACCTCTAATTTTTACATTTACAAAGCCTCCGGGTTCTCCTGATGATTGTACTGTAACACCAGCAACCTGGCCCTGAAGCATTTTTGCAGGATCATAGGTGATCGTCTTTTTAGCTGATTCCATATCCACAACACTTATTGAACCTGTAAGATTAGATTTCTTTTGTGTACCGTATCCTACAACTACTACTTCATTTAGTTTATTGGTGTCTTCGCTTAAAGTAATATTTACTTTAGATTGGTTTCCTACTGTTAATTCCTGATTCTGAAATCCTATAAATGAAAAAACTAAAACATCGTTTGGAGATGCTTTAATCGAATATTCTCCATCAAAACCTGTTGTAGAAACGGTTTTGGTTCCTTTTATCAAAATGTTTACTCCCGGCAAAGGCAGTTTGTCTTGCGCCGAGGTAACAATTCCGGTAATCACTTTGTCCTGAGCCGACATTTGATTTACGGAAAATAATAGCATCATAAATGCTACAAGCCATTCTTTTTTTGGCAATAAAAAATTGCAGTAAAAAAATAATTTTTGGTTTGTTATCATACTGGTTAGTTTAAGTTGGTTAGCGTATAATTATAAGTGTTAATTTTACATTTGTAAATTTAAATAAAAAAAAAGCTTAAAAACAAATTAATATGGCAAAAAAAGGAGGTAAAAAAAATGCATATCACAAATTAAGTGTAAAAACAACATTTAAAAATTAATGTTATTTTCAAAAAAAAGAGCTTTTTGATCTATAATTTGTGTAAAACCAACACTTTTCATTAAAAAGCAACTTTTTACTCAAAAAAATGAGTTATAAAAAAAATTAACAAATGAGTTATTTATTGGATATTTGAAGCATAAAAATTTGTTATTTTTGTAAATAAAATCCTCTTTAGGTTCTTTTAAATTTCGACAGATGAATTGTTTTTTGATAAAATCAAAGCTTTTTTGTCGCGAAAACGATTGAAAAAGATAAATTGTGGTCTAAATTTGACTGTAAAAAACTCATTATTGAACTTCTTGAAAAAGACAAACTTATTAAGTGTAAAATCTACATTAATAAATTATGAAACGTATTAGGAAGTTTATATATTTACCAATAAAAAATTGAATATGCTAAACAGTTATAGTTCTGCAGATAAAGTCTTATTAGCAGTAGATTGTATCATTTTTGGATTCGACAGTGAAGGGTTGAAAATCCTTTTGATCAAGAGAGATTTTGAGCCTGAAAAGGGAAAATGGTCTTTGATTGGAGGTTTTTTAAAACGAGATGAAGTGTTGGATGATGCTGCAATCAGAATCTTAAATACGTATACAGGTTTAAACGATATTTATATGGAGCAACTATATGCTTACAGCGAAATCGATCGTGATCCTGTCGAAAGAACCATTTCAGTTTCCTATTATGCTTTGATTAATATCGAAAATCATAATGCTGAACTGATTAAAAATTATCATGCACAATGGTTTAGTATTGCAGATGCTCCTCATTTAATTTTTGACCATAACGAAATGGTGCAAAACGCCATTAAAAGACTTCGTTACAGAACTTCGATCAAACCAATTGGTTTCGAATTACTGCCTGAAAAGTTTACGATGCGTCAGCTGTTAGAATTATACGAAGCTATATTGAGTAAAGAATTAGACAAACGAAATTTTATCAGCAAGATTAATTCTTTAGAAATCCTGAATAAACTGGATGAAAAAGATATGCAGTCTTCCCGAAAAGGATCTTATCTGTATACTTTTAATAAAGAAAAATACGAAGAGAAATTACTCAACGATTTTGTATTGAATTTGTAAAAGTTGGCACGCTGACTTTACGGATTGAACTGATTTTCGCTGATTTTATTTTTTTTATAAAAATGTCAAATAGCTATATCATAATTTCTCTCGCAGATTTAGCAGATCAGGCAGATGAAAATTTTAAAAAAACCCGCTAAATCTGCGAGAGAAAAAAAGAAGAAAAAGAAGAAAAAATTATTCCTTAAGTTTAGTTCACAAATCGAACAAATTAAAATAAAAAATCCGCGTCAATCTGCATCACCCGCACAAACCGTGGGCTTAAAAAAATAAAACCCTGAAAGCCACAAACTTTCAGGGTTTTTTCTTCAAAAAAACTACTATTAAAAACTAACAAAATTATTATTTTAAGTTTTGGTCACGGATTTGAAACAAACAGATCTTTACAGTTTATATTATTTATCAATTGAACTGATATGATAAATTTTAATTGAGCTATCCATTAAATTTAAAATCTGCTTTGATCTATTTCATCCCTTAAATCCGTGGGCCAAAAAAGTCTTCTAATTAACTATTACCTTTTTGATAATCTGCCAGGAAAGTGGCAAGACCAATATCCGTTAAAGGATGTTTTAATAAGCCTTCGATGGCGCTTAATGGCCCGGTAATAACATCTGATCCTATTTTTGCACAATTGATAATGTGCATTACGTTACGAACAGAAGCCGCTAAAATTTGGGTTTCGTAACCGTAATTATCGTAAATCAGTCTGATATCTTCAATCAAAACCATTCCGTCAGTCGAAACATCATCTAAGCGGCCAATAAATGGCGACACATAAGTTGCTCCGGCTTTTGCTGCCAATAAAGCCTGACCTGCAGAAAATACCAAAGTACAATTGGTCCTGATTCCTTTATTCGAAAAATACCTGATTGCTTTTACACCATCTTTTATCATCGGGATTTTTACCACAATCTGCGGATGTAAAGCTGCCAGTTTTTCACCTTCAGCTACCATACCATCAAGATCTGTCGAGATAACTTCGGCACTAACATCACCATCAACCAATTCGCAAATTTTTATGTAATGATCTAAAATATTCTGAGCTCCGGTAATTCCTTCTTTTGCCATCAACGAAGGGTTTGTGGTTACACCATCTAAAACGCCTAAATCATTGGCTTCTTTAATATCTTTTAAATTTGCTGTGTCTATAAAAAATTTCATGTCTTTCTATTATTTTAATAAGTTGTAATTGTTATTTTCTAAATATTTCAGGATTTCTTTACGGGCATTTTCGCTGGTAAATCCAAATTTCTGATCTAAAACTAATGCCGGAGCCGAATATCCAAAATGGTCTAAACCAAATACTTTTCCTTTGGTACCAACAAGGTTTTCTAAATTAACCAGAAGTCCGGCGGTAAGTCCGAAAACCAAAGCATCTTTTGGAATAACACTTTCCTGATATTCCGCAGACTGAAATCTAAAAAGCCCTTCTGAAATAATAGAAGCCACATTTATACTTAATTTAAAATCCTGTGCCAGTTCTTTTGCAGCCTCGATAAGTGTTGCTACTTCAGATCCGTTTGCGATTAAAGTGACGTCAGGATTTGGATTTGATTGTACCAGATAACCTCCTTTTTTGGCTTGAGAAGCTTCTTCAAATCTTGAACTTCCGTTTGTTGGAATATCTTTTATATCTTGTCTCGAAAGAATTAAACCAGTTGGCGTTTTTTTATTTTCGAGCGCCATTTGCCAGGCTACAGAAGTTTCTACAGAATCTGCCGGACGTAAAGCCAATAAACTCTGATCTCCCGAATGATTTTTAATTTTTTCTAGTAATCGAATCTGAGCTTCCTGCTCAATAGGCTGGTGCGTTGGACCATCTTCGCCTACGCGGAAAGAATCATGTGTCCACACATATTTTACCGGTAATTCCTGAATGGCGGCCAAACGAATCGCCGGTTTCATATAATCTGAAAACACAAAAAATGTTGCCACAACCGGAATTACACCACCGTGAAGCGCGATTCCGTTAGCAATTGCTGCCATCGTTAATTCCGCAACACCGGCTTGCAGAAATCCTCCGCTAAAATTATTCTTTTGTAAAACCGATGATTTTTTCAGGAAGCCATCTGTTTTATCACTATTCGATAAATCGGCAGAAGACACAATCATGTTCTCTACATTTTCAGCCAGATATCCTAAAACTGCCGCCGATGCATCTCGGGTCGCCGCATTGGCTTTTTGAGCAATTGTGCTAAAATCCAATGCCGGTAAATCTCCATTAAAAAACTGTTTGATCTTTTCAGCCAATTTTGGGTTTTGTTTTTCCCAGGCCGAAATTTGTATTTTTCTATTTGCCGCTTCTTCTGTTTTATTTTCTAAAATTGATTTATAATGCGTTTCAACCTCTTTATAAATCGCAAATGAATCTTCAGGATTGGCACCTAAATTCAGTAATGTTTTTTCGAAATTGGCTTTTGTAGCGCCAATAGGTTTTCCGTGCAATTCGCATTGTCCTTCGTACATCGTTCCATCTGCCGTTACACAACCTTTTCCCATTATGGTGCGGCCAATAATTAGAGTTGGTCTTTCTAATTCAGCATGAGCAGCGTTTAATGCTGAACGAATATGAGTGTGATTATGACCGTCAATGGTAATCACTTTCCATCCCCATGATTCGTATTTCATGGCTGTATTTTCGGTCGTAACCTCATCTGTCATCGAAGAAAGCTGCACATCATTCGAATCATAAAACATAATAAAATTGTTCAATCCTAAATGTCCTGCAATTCTTCCGGCTCCCTGCGAAATTTCTTCCTGAACGCCGCCATCGGTTATAAAACCATAAATTTTATGATCGAATAAATTCTCAAATCTTGCTGATAAAAACTTAGCCGCAATAGCTGCTCCAACGCCCATGGCATGTCCCTGACCCAATGGTCCTGATGTATTTTCGATACCTCTTTTTACATCAATTTCAGGATGTCCCGGAGTTACAGAACCCCATTGTCTGAAATTTTCAAGATCTGTTTTTTCGTAATTGCCCAGCAAATGATATTGTGCATACATCAAAGCCGAAAGATGTCCCGCATCCATAAAAAAACGATCCCTGAAAATCCAGTTCATATCAGTTGGATCGTATTTTAAGTATTCAGAATATAAAATATGCATGAAATCTGCGCCTCCCATTGATCCTCCCGGATGTCCGGAATTTGCTTTTTCGACCATCGAAATAGCCAAAGCTCTTATATTATCTGCCGATAATTGGTCTATTTTGTTATTCATTTCTAAGTTAATTTCAAGTTGGTTTGGTTTATTTAATAGCAGATTTGTAATAGTTTTTACTAAATTTCAAAATAGAACATATCCTATTTTTATAAAGCAAAATCAAAACAAATAATAAGTGTAAAATTTACATTTACAAATGTATGTAAAATAATTTCACAAAAACAAAAAAATTGTTTCGTTATTTTTTTAATTAAAAAATTAGGGATTTAATAGATTATTGGTTTTTATTGTGAGATATTGGTTTGTCAAATAAAAAAATAAAACATAACGGGAGATTGGAAATTGGATAGAGATGTCCCTACGGGACATTTGCGTGGGGTGATAATTTAATATGCTACCAACCTTTAACTCCTAGCGGAGTTATCCAATCTAAATGATTGGCGGAAAAAATTCTCAAATTATGCGAAATGAAATATCTCGTAGAGATTAAATGTTGGTAGAAATACAATATCGTCCATATTCCAAAATGTCCCGTAGGGACTAAACCAATCGCTTAAAATAATATTTTCCTCTTTACAAAGAATTGCGCATCATAAGAGATGATTTGTTTTCTATTTGTTCTTTCTTTCCTTTTAGGACCATATCTGCCAAAATTTTTCCCATTGTTTCAAAATGGGTCGAAATTGTGGTGATTCCGTTGGCGACAATCTTTTTTAATGGTGTTTCATTATAGGATATAATTCCGAGATCGATTCCTAATTTCAGGTTTTGGTCTCTTGCTTTTTCGATTACGCGTACTAAATCACGATCATTCGGGATAATGTATAAATCGCCCAAAGTAATTTCGCGGTCGGTAAATTCAGTGATGATTTCGTATTCAAAATCATATTCCGTACAAAAAGCTTCAAACCCAATTTTCATTCCGAGTGGTTCTCTGAAACCCGGGAAAATCAAAATCAGCTTTTCATATTTACCCAGTCTCAACTTTCCTTTAAGCAAACCTTCAAAAATATCTTTTTCATGATTTTGATAAATTGCGGGATACAATTTCAGATCCGGATTGGTCTGATCCAGTATGATAACTTCGCCTACTGGTAGGGTTTTTATCAATTTAGCTACATCGTTTAAGTTGGTGGGCATGATGATGTATTTTGTATAATTTCCGTTACTGTCATTTATGAGTTTCTGAAAAACGGGAACATTAAAATGATGAAAGAAAATATCGACCTGAGCATTTTTTCCAATATGCTGCAAAAACGAATTATAGATGTCTTCCTTAAAACTATTTAATTCATCAAATAATAAGAAAACCTTCTGTTTTATAGTCGTTTCAACGCTTTTCACGTAATATCCTTTACCGGGAATGGCGTAAATAATACCTCTTTTTTTGAGTTCATCGTATCCTAATAAAACGGTATCACGCGATAATGAAAAAGCCAGACAAACTTTATTCACAGACGGAAGCCGGTCGCCTTTTACCAGTTTTTCTTCTTCAATTGCTTTTTCTATTGACAGAATTATCTGCTTATATTTTGGCAAACCAATGTTATTCTGAATCGAAATAATATTCATAAAAAAGGAAATTTTGGTGCAATATACAAAAAACTGGTAGGTACTGGTATGCAAACGTAAATAATGTTTCTATTTTTGGATTTCACTTTTGGCAAAAATAATATGGAAATAAAACATATATCGCATTTTCAAAACGGATCTGCATCTAAATCATTTGGTTTAATGCCCGATAAGGAAGAAATTCTTTCTTTTGAATTATCTAATAAAAACGGAATGAAAGTTCAGGTCATTAATTATGGCGCTACTGTAACTTTATTACAAATTCCGGTTTCGAATGGTAAACTTGTTGATGTTGTTTTGGGTTTTGATACTTTAGAATCATATCTGGCTTCTTATAATTTACCAGGTGCTCCTTATTTTGGGACCACTGTTGGCCGTTATGCAGGAAGAATTAGTAAAGGTTCTTTTAAATTAAACGACAAAACATACCAGTTGAACATCAACAATAACGGAAATGCATTGCATGGCGGAAATGTTGGTTTTGGACAAAAGGTATGGAATGTTACCAATATTACTTCAGGCGATAATCCGTCGATTACACTGAGTCTTTTGAGTGAAGATTTAGACGAAAATTTTCCGGGAGAATTACACGTTGATTTAACCTATACTTTAACCGAAGACAACGAACTCAAGCTGGAATACAAAGCGACAACAACACAAGATACGGTTATCAACTTGACGCATCATAGTTATTTTAATCTTGATGGTCATGACGGAAATGTTCTGGATCAGACCATGTTTATTGATGCTGAAAAAATGCTGGAAACAGATTCAGTTAATATCCCAAGCGGAAACTTTACTGCTCTTGCCAATCATGATTTCGATTTTAGAACGACTAAAAAATGTCCGGCAATTATTGACAATTCGTTTGTAATTGAAGCTACAAATAATGCTGTTGCAAAATTATACAGTGCTAAAAATAATTTGCAAATGAGCGTTTACACTGATCAGCCAAGTGTACATATATATGTAGGCGGTAAATGTTCTGACACATTAAAAGGAAAAGAAAATATAAACTACCATACCACAAGCGGAATTTGTTTTGAAACTCAAAATTTTCCGGATGCACCAAATCAGGAACATTTTCCAAATTCGGTTTTAAGAAAAGGTGACGAATACCATCAAACAACGGTTTATAAATTCGAAAATATAAACTAATATTTTTTTAAAGAAAAGTTCAAAAATTACAAGATAATACCATTTCAATTACATCATAATGAATGACATTTTAGTACAGAACACCACTGCTTTTTTTGAGAAATCTTTTGGATCAGCTCCTCAAAAAGTAGTACTTTCTCCAGGAAGAATCAACATCATTGGGGAACATATTGATTATAATGACGGTTATGTTTTACCAGCTGCAATCGACAAAGTTATTTGTTTTGCTTTTGCGAAAAACGATACCAAAAAATCGCGAATAGTTGCCATCGATTTAAACGAAGATTTTGAAATTGATCTGACTCAGCCAGTCACATTAAGCGATGTAGTCTGGACCAATTATATCCGCGGCGTTATCAAACAATTGCAGGATAACGGTTTTGTGTTTGAAGGTTTCAACTGTGTTTTTAGCAGTAACATTCCGGTGGGTTCCGGATTATCTTCTTCTGCTGCTTTAGAATGCGGAATGATTTTCGGTATCAGGGAACTTTTCGATCTGAAAATTGAAAAAGTAGATATTTCTTTATTAGGACAAAAAGCAGAACACTGGGTAGGTATCAATTGTGGCATTATGGATCAGTTTTCGAGCGTTCATGGTGTAGAAAACAAAGTGATTAAATTAGATTGTAATACGCTTGATTTTGAATATCACAATGCCGATTTTAAAGATTACTCTTTAATGTTATTTGATAGTAATGTAAAACATTCGCTTTTTACATCTGAATACAATACCCGTAGAATTGAGTGCGAACAAGGATTGGCCATTATTAAAGAAAATTTTCCTGCTATAAAAAGTTTCAGGGATTGTACCGAAGAACAACTTTTGAGCATTCAGGACAAAATAAGCCCAACTGTTTTTAAAAGAGTGCATTATGTTGTTAAGGAAATTAACCGCGTGATAAAGGCTTGTGAGGCTCTGGATAACGGAAATATAGAACTTTTAGGACAATTGCTTTTTGAAACTCATTACGGTTTATCGCAAGAATACGAAGTAAGTTGTGCAGAGTTGGATATGCTTGTAGATAACGCAAAAGCTGATGATGCAATTATTGGATCGCGACTTATGGGAGGTGGTTTTGGTGGCTGTACCATCAATTTGATTAAAAAAGGACATGAAAATGAGGTAAAAAGTAAGTTTTCAAATCTTTATTTAGATACATTTGGGATTGAATTAAAATTCTATGATGTAAAAATCTCAAACGGAACAACACTACTTTAATACCACAAGAATTACAATGAAAAATTTTGACATTAACGAAGATCCACACAGACGTTTTAATCCCTTAATTAATGAATGGGTTTTAGTATCACCTCATCGAGCAAAACGCCCCTGGCAAGGACAAAACGAAACAATTGCAACCGAAGCATTACCAAAATACGACCCAACTTGTTATTTGTGTCCGGGAAATGTTCGCGCTAACGGATTAAACAACCCAAATTACGAAAGCAGTTTTGTATTCGAAAATGATTTTGCTGCCATGAAGCAGGATGAAATTATTTTTGAAGAAGATATTAAACACACTTTCTTTAAAGCTAAACCGGAACAAGGAATTTCGAGAGTGGTTTGTTTTTCGCCACGACACGATCTTACGTTACCGGAAATGGAAATTGACGGAATCGAAAATATCATCAGAACCTGGCAAAAAGAATATACCGATTTAGGGAACATAAAATACATCAACCACGTTCAGATTTTTGAAAATAAAGGAAGCGTGATGGGCTGCAGTAACCCACACCCGCACGGGCAAATCTGGGCGCAATCATCATTGCCAACTCAGGTCGAAAAAACACAAAACAGCCTGAAATCTTATTTTGATAAAAATAACAGAACCCTTCTTGAAGATTACCTGCAAGCCGAATTAAAAACCGGAGAACGTATCGTAATCGAAAATGATCACTTTGTAGCATTGGTTCCGTTTTGGGCAATCTGGCCTTACGAAACGATGATCATCAGCAAAAGAGCGCTTAATAAAATTACTGATTTTACGGCTGAAGAAACTAATGCGTTTGCTACAATTTTAAAGCAATTAACGATCAAGTACGACAATTTATTTAGCACTTCATTCCCATATTCATCAGGAATTCACCAGGCACCAACAGATGGTTTAGAGCATCCTGAATGGCATTTTCACATGCATTTTTATCCGCCGTTATTGCGTTCGGCAACAGTTAAAAAATTCATGGTGGGTTATGAAATGTTAGGCGAATCACAACGTGATATTACACCTGAAAAAAGTGCCGAAATTTTAAGACAACAATCTGATGTGCATTATAAATCGACTGGAAAATAACCTGTAAAAGTCCATTTATAAGAAGGTCATTTTAAAATTTAACACAATAATTTATTTATAAATGTAAAAAATACATTTGTAATAGTATATTTGTAATTATTTATTTTACTTTTGGCTTTCGTTCTTATTTCGTAAAAAAATAACAGAATAAAAACACATATCACATTTTAAACCAAATTAAACAAACAATCACCTATACTAATTTTTAAAATACTACTAACAATGAACCAGAACCTCGCTTTCGCAGATTATGCGGTTTTTATTATTTATTTTATCGTAGTTTCTGCCTACGGTTACACGGTTTACCGCAAGCGTAAACAAGACGAACAAGATGCCAAAGCTTACTTTTTGGCTGAAGGAAACTTAACCTGGTGGGCTATTGGAGCATCTTTGATTGCCTCAAATATTTCAGCAGAACAATTCATCGGGATGAGCGGTGAAGGTTTCTTTTTAGGAATCGCTGTTGCGGCTTACGAATGGCTTGCTGCTATCGCTTTGATTATTGTAGCAGTTTGGTTTATTCCTGTATATCTTAAAAACAAGATTTACACGATGCCTCAATTCTTAAAAACACGTTACAACGAATCTACTGCATTAATTATGGCGGTTTTCTGGTTGTTTTTATATGTATTTGTAAACTTAACTTCTATTCTTTATTTAGGAGCAGTTGCTATTAATGGTTTAGCCGGTGGAGAATACCTTCACGTGATCATGATAGGTTTAGCAGTATTCGCTTTATTCATCTCTTTAGGAGGTATGAAAGTAGTAGCTTATACAGATGTTATTCAGGTTGCTGTATTAATTATTGGTGGTTTGGTAACTTCGTATATCGCCCTTACAACTGTTGGACAATATTTTGGAGTAGGTGAAAATGCTATTGCCGGTTTCAAAGTTTTAATGAGAGAAGCTCCTGAGCATTTCAAAATGATTATTCCAAAACCAACTGCAAATTCTTCTCAACTTGAAATTGATAAATATTTGACTTTCCCAGGTTTAATGTCGTACTTGGCTGGTATCTGGATCATCAACTTAAACTACTGGGGATGTAACCAATACATTACTCAAAGAGCTCTTGGTGCTGATTTGCAAACTGCCCGTACAGGTATTTTATTTGCAGGTATGCTAAAATTATTAATGCCATTAATCGTAATGTTACCTGGTATTGCTGCTTACGTTTTATACACAAACGGACATTTACCTCAACTTGTTGGAGGAAAAGACGGAGCTTATTCTGCTGTATTGACATTCTTGCCAACTGGATTAAAAGGACTTTCAGTAGCGGCTTTAACTGCTGCAATTGTAGCTTCATTAGCCGGAAAAGTAAACAGTATCTCCACTATTTATACTTTAGATATTCATAAAAAATACATCCAAAAGGATGCTGGCGAAAAACAACAAGTAAACATTGGTAGAATTGCCGTTTTTGCTGCAATGCTTTTAGCTGTTTTATTTACATGGAATGACATCTTAGGAATTGGCGGAGTTGGTGGATTCACCTACATCCAAAAATATACAGGATTTATTAGCCCTGGAGTTTTTGCTATGTTCTTCCTTGGTATGTTCTGGAAAAGAACAACAGGAACTGCAGCAATTGTGGGTGTAATTTTAGGATTTGTTTTATCTGTATTATTCAACGAATATGCTCCGGCTTTATTCGGAAACGAAACTTTATTATACACAGCGTATAATAACGGAAAAGGTGCTTTTGAAATTCCTTTCCATATTTGTATGGGATTATCATTCTTCTTTACAATGTTAGCAATGATTGCAATCAGTTTTGCAGGACCAAAAGTAAATCCTAAAGCATTTGAAATCGATGCTGAAATGTTTAAAGTAAAACCACAAACTACAGTTTTAATCGTAATTACATTATTAGTAATTGTAGCTTTATACGTTAAGTTCTGGTAATATAGAACGTTTTAATTCTCTCTATTTTTATAGCTGTTGTCGTAAAGGCAACAGCTATAAAATTATAAATCAGTTTGTATTTTTCATCTTTAATAAAAAATATCATGCAACTATCCCTTACCAATAAAATTATCATAGTAACAGGCGGTGCAAAAGGAATTGGACTTGGCATTTGTAATGTATTAGCAAGCGAAGGTGCCATACCCTTTATTGTAGGCCGAAATGAAGAGGACAACAATAAAGCAGTAAATGAAATTAAAGCTTTAAGAAAAGAAGCCTTTCAGGTTGTTGCCGACTTAACAAAACCGGAAGAATGCAAAAAAGCAGTCGAAGCTGTTATAAAACAATGCGGACGAATTGACGGATTAGTCAACAATGCCGGCGTAAATGACGGAGTTGGTCTGGAAAAAGGCAATTATGAAGATTTTGTTGCCTCTTTGCATAAAAATTTAATTCATTATTATCTAATGGCGCAGCATGCGTTACCTTACTTAATTGAATCAAAAGGAGCGATAGTCAATATTGGCTCAAAAACTGCCGAAACCGGACAGGGAGGAACATCTGCCTACGCTGCTTCAAACGGAGGCCGAAATGCTTTAACCAGAGAATGGGCTGTTGAATTATTAAAATACAGCATTCGTGTCAATGCGGTTGTAGTGGCAGAATGCTTCACGCCTCTTTATGAAACATGGATCAATACTTTCGAAAATAAAGAAGAAAAACTGGCATCCATTACACAAAATATTCCTTTCGAAAACAGAATGACAACAGTGGATGAAATTGCCAATATGGTTGTTTTTCTTTTATCCGAAAGATCAAGCCACACTACAGGGCAAATTATTTATGTTGATGGAGGTTACACTCATTTAGACCGTTCGATTTCTTAAAGAAAATGGGCACTACCATTAAAATAAAACTGAAAAAATAAAACACGAATTTCACTAATTGACACTAATTAATTTAACGAACTAAGCTAGTCTCTTAGTATTTGTGCAAATTCGTGAAATTCGTGTTTAAAATTGAACTACGATTCATTAAACTGCAGCACTCTTTTTAAATTCGCTGGGAGTCATTCCCATAAATTTTTTAAAAAGTTTATTAAAGTTAGAGGCCGTTTTATAGCCGCATTCATAGGCAATCTCAGACATGCTCAAATCGGTTTCTAATAAAAACTTGCAGGCCTTAGAAACCCGAATTTCGTTTAAATATTCTACAAAACTTTTCTTTGTTTTTAGCCTGAACATTCTACAGAAAGAAGTTGGCGTCATATTGGCAATTGCGGCAATTTCAACCAGGACGATATCTTTTTTATAATTTTCATTTACATATTGAAAAACTTCCGAAAGCCTGTCTTTTTTAGCATCTTTATGTGCCGTAGAATAAGCTTCATTATTGATATAAATCCTATCCTCACTTTCTGATAGCAATGATAAAATTTCAAAAAGACCAATAATTACTTCAAAATCTTTTTTCAGCAGCAGTTTTTCTAATTTTTTAGCAATCTGTTTATTTGTTTTTCCAATGATCGAAATTCCCTTTCCTGCCTGAAAAAACAATTCATTTATTTTCTGTGTTTCTTTTAATTCGTAAAAAGCAGGCCCAAAAATATCTTTGCTAAAATAGACCACAATAGCATTTGCTTTTAAAGTCGAAATTCCCTGATAATACATTTCATCATTCAGCCAAACGTGCGGAAGATCTGAACCCAAAAAAACCATATCGCCGGGCTCAAAAGGCATAACCGAATTGCCAATGATTCGCTTTCCAAAACTCTCCTTTACATACACCAATTCCAGTTCCGGATGAGAATGAAATGGCGATTGAAAAAACGATTCCTCACGATTAAGAACCGAAACTGTAGAGTTGGTGTAGGATGTTATTTTGGTTTGCTCTAATTTCATGGAGACAAAGATAATTAAAGATTAAACAAGGATAATATCGGATTACTAACTAAGCTGTAAAAATTATAATTTTAAATTTTATTAAACGTAAAAATAATCCCAAAAAAATATGAAAGAAGCCGTTTTTCCAGAATATGACACCAGTACAAAAGTCAAGACTTCAAAAAAATGGTTGTTGCCCTACATTTTAGTGACAAGTTTGTTTTTCTTTTGGGGATTTGTGCATAATCTCGATCCTATTTTAATTCCGCATTTGCGCAAAGCATTCAGCCTGACAGACTTTGAATCTTCACTTGTAGACTCGTCGGTTTTTATCGCTTATTTTGCCATGGCACTGCCTGCGGGGTTTATCATGAGAAAATACGGCTACAAATCAGGAATTCTTGTTGGCTTACTTTTTTTTGGTATTGGATCTGTTTTATTTGTTCCCGCAGCAAATTCGCTCGAATACAGTTATTTTCTGGGAGCATTATTTATCATTGCCTGCGGATTGACTTTTTTAGAAACTGCAGCAAATCCGTATGTTACTATTTTGGGACCTCCGGAAACGGCTACACAACGACTTAATTTTGCACAATCCTTTAATGGTCTTGCCGCATATATTGCCCCAGCCTATATTGGTCCGCTTATTTTATCCAACAAAACCTTATCTCCTGAAGAAGCAAATGCAATGTCAGATGCTCAAATGCACGCTTATGTGGTAGCAGAAGCAGCCAGTGTAAAAATGCCCTACTTAACTTTAGGACTAATCATTTTAGTAATAACCGTAATTTTCTATTTTACTCCAATGCCCGATGTAAAAGAAAAATCAACAACCGAAGTGAGCAGTTTTAAAGAAGCCTTTAAATCTATCAAATTGAAATGGGGAATTTTAGCGCAATTTTTCTATGTAGGGGCACAAGTTTGCGTAGGTAGTTTTTTCATTAAAATGGCCACAACATCGGCTAATTTATCCGAATCATCGGCAGCAAAATATTTAGGTCTTTTTGGATTGTTTTTCATGATTGGCCGTTTTGCGGGAACCTATTTTATGAAATTTGTTGAACCCAAAAAACTATTATTAGTATACTCTTTTATCAATATAATACTTTGTACGATAGCCATTTTAGGCAACGGAATGTTAGTCGTTTATACCTTAATCGCCATTGCATTCTTTATGAGCATCATGTTCCCTACTATTTTCTCGATGGGAATAGACGGACTTGCTCACAACACAAAAATAGGATCTTCCTTAATCGTCATGTCTATTGTGGGCGGAGCAATACTGCCACCAATTTTAGGTGCCATCTCAGATCATACCGGAAGTATCCAGAACGGATACATTGTTCCTTTAATTTCATTTTTAATAATCGCCCTTTTTGCTTACAAAGGACAACAACAAACCAGACAATAAAACAATATCATGCCCGAGAATAAAACAAAAAAGCAAGTCGTAAAATTGCATCTAGACGATAACGTATTGGTAGCATTATCTGACTTGCAAAAAGGAGAAAGCATATCTTTTGAATCTGAAACATTCATTCTACAAGACCTCATCAAAGCAAAACATAAATTCTATACCCAGGATATGATCAAGGGGCAAGAAGTAATTATGTACGGCCTTCTGGTAGGAAAAGTGCAAAGTGATATCAGCAAAGGAAGTTTAATGACGACCGAAAACTTAAAACATGCCGCCGATCCTTATGCTTACAGAAATGCTTCTTACGAATGGCAGGCTCCTGATGTTTCTAAGTACAAGAACAAAACTTTTAAAGGTTATAAACGAAATGACGGCCGCGTTGGTACGGCCAATTACTGGCTTTTTGTTCCAACAGTTTTTTGTGAAAACAGAAATTTAGATGTTATTAAAGAAGCACTTCACAATCAGTTAGGCTATGCCGTGAGTGACAAATACAATCAGTATACACACGAATTATTACAGGGTTATCTTAACGGAGATGATATCGAAAGCATTAATATTGAACTGAATCCAACGCCAAAAAACAATCGCGTTTTTGAGAATGTCGACGGAATAAAATTTTTAAACCATCAGGGAGGTTGTGGAGGCACGCGTCAGGACTCTGCCACTTTAAGTGCTTTACTGGCTTCTTACGCCAATCATCCAAACGTAGGCGGAATAACGTTATTGAGTCTAGGATGCCAGCATTTGCAAGTACAGGATTTTGTAAATGATGTAAAAAAACAAAACCCTCAATTCGACAAACCTTTACTGATTTTCGAACAACAACAAACCGAAAGCGAAGAAGCTTTAATTACAAACGCCATCAAAAAAACATTCGAAGGTTTAATCGAAATCAATCAATACGAAAGAACCGATGCGCCTTTAAGCGAATTATGCATTGGTGTAAAATGTGGAGGAAGCGATGGTTTCAGCGGAGTATCAGCAAATCCGGCCGTTGGTTATACTTCTGATTTGGTTGTCGCTCTGGGCGGAAAAATTCTTTTAGCCGAATTTCCCGAATTATGCGGTGCCGAACAAAATTTAATTGATCGTTGCATCACCAAAGAAACTGCCGAAAAATTTATTGATTTAATGGAGTCTTACGATGCCTTAGCGCATAAAGTGGGTTCCGGTTTTCATATGAATCCCTCTCCGGGAAATATAAAAGACGGTTTAATTACAGACGCTATAAAAAGTGCCGGAGCAGCCAAAAAAGGAGGCACTTCTCCCGTTGTTGATGTTTTAGATTATACTGAGCTGGTTACCAAATCAGGATTAAGTTTAGTCTGCACACCCGGAAATGATGTAGAAGCAACAACCGGAAAAGCAGCTTCCGGAGCTACCTTGATTTTATTTACAACCGGATTAGGAACCCCAACCGGAAACCCTGTTTGTCCGGTAATAAAAGTAGCGACAAACTCTGTTCTGGCAACAAAAATGAGCGATATTATCGATATTGATTGTGGCCCTATAATTAGTGGCGAAAAATCGATCGAAGAAATGGGCGAAGAAATTCTTGACTATTGCATCAAGGCAGCCAGTGGAGAAATTATTCCGAAAGCGGTACAATTGAATCAGGATGATTTTATTCCGTGGAAACGAGGCGTATCTTTATAAAATCCAATCAAAAAAAATAACTTTTAATTTAAGTAAAATGTTTTCATTAAAAAATAAAAAAGCAATCATAACCGGAGGCGGAAGCGGAATTGGAAGAGCGATCTCTGTTTTGTTTGCCAAACAAGGAGCCGAAGTTCATGTTTTAGAACTGACTCTTGAAAGTGCCCAAAATACGGTTGAAGAAATAGAATCAAACGCAGGAATTGTTTTCGCTCATGCCTGCGATGTTGCCAATCATCAGGAAGTAAAAACTACTTTTGAAAAAATAGGAGCTATTCATATTTTAGTCAATAATGCAGGAATTGCACATGTGGGAAAAGTAGACACTACTTCAGAATCTGATTTTGACCGCATCATGAGTGTCAATGTAAAAGGCGTTTATAATTGTTTACACGCTTCAATTCCCGCACTAAAAAGCGCTGGCGGAGGTGTTATTTTAAACCTTGCTTCTATTGCCTGCTGGGTCGGAATTCCGGATAGATTCGCATATTCTACAGCAAAAGGTGCGGTTATGGCCATGACTTTATCTGTTGCAAAAGATTACTTAAAAGAAAACATCAGATGCAATTCGATATCTCCGGCAAGAGTACACACTCCATTTGTTGATGGATTTATTTCGAAAAATTATCCGGGACAAGAAGCCGAAATATTCGAAAAACTATCCCAGTCTCAACCTATTGGCCGCATGGGAAAACCAGAGGAAATAGCAACGCTTGCTTTGTTTCTTTGCAGCGATGAATCTTCATTTATTACCGGTTCTGATTACCCAATTGACGGAGGTTTTATCAAATTAAACAATTAAAAAAAATAACTTTTACAGTTAGAAAAATATAATACTATTAAAAAAAGAGAATATGAAACTAATACGATTTGGAGCAGCCGGTCAGGAAAAACCCGGAGTTTTAATAAATGATAAAAGAATAGATGTCTCGTCTGTAGTAACAGATTATAACGAAGCTTTTTTTGAAAATGACGGACTTGCAAAATTAGAAGAAGCTTTAAAAAACAACACTTCTTTTCCGGAAGTAAGCAACGATATTCGATTGGGTTCGCCAGTGGCGCGACCTTCAAAAATTATTTGTATTGGCTTAAATTATGTAGATCATTGCGAAGAAACTGGCGCTGCAATTCCAGAAGAGCCAATTATTTTCTTTAAATCAACAACTTCACTATGCGGACCAAACGATAATTTAATCATTCCTAAAAATAGCGACAAAACCGACTGGGAAGTGGAGCTTGCTTTTGTAGTAGGTAAAAAAGCGAGTTATGTTGCCGAAGAAGATGCGCTGGATTATCTTGCCGGTTATTGTTTATTGAATGATTATAGCGAAAGAGCTTTTCAGATCGAGCGTGGCGGACAATGGGCCAAAGGAAAAGGATGTGATACATTTGCTCCCCTTGGACCAATTTTGGCAACTGCTGACGAGATCGAAGATGTCAACAATTTATCCATGTGGCTTACTGTAAACGGTAAAAAATTCCAGAACAGTAATACTTCTAATTTAATTTTTAAGATTCCATTTTTGATTCATTATTTAAGTCAGTTCATGACACTTTTACCGGGCGATGTTGTAAGTACAGGAACACCTCCGGGAGTTGGACTTGGAATAAAACCAGATCCTGTTTACATCAATCCGGGAGATGTAATTGAGTTAGGAATTGAAGGATTAGGCACCAGTAAACAAGTTGCCGTAGCGTATTAAAATTACCTGTTGGGTATAATTTTAAAAAAATAACACATAGAAACATAGATTTTTTTTAGCTAAAAGAATGCAAAAAAGAAATACATTTCTTTCACATAGCTAGTCCCGAAGCTTCGGGATGAATTTTAAATAAGTGAAACGCCTTTTTTGAGGGTTTAAAATCTATGTTTCTATGTATTAAAACTAATTACAACCAACGGGTTAAGAATTGTATTTTGCAATTAATTTATATAAATGAAAATCGACAGCCACCAACATTTTTGGAAATACGATCCCATTAAAGAGGCTTGGATTACTCCTGAAATGGCAGTAATTCAAAAGGATTTTCTGCCTCAGGATCTGAAGCCACTTTTAAGTCAAAACAAATTCGACGGTTGTATTGTGGTTCAGGCAGATCAAAGCGAAAATGAAACTCATTTTTTGCTTGAACTGGCTCGTGAAAATGATTTTATAAAAGGTGTTGTAGGTTGGGTCGATTTTAAAGCTCCAAATATAGAGCAACGATTAGAATATTTTTCAGGTTTTAAAAAACTAAAAGGATTCAGGCATATTTTTCAGGCCGAAACAGATCCGGAATTTATGCTTCGAAATGACTTTTGTAACGGAATTGGCAAATTAGCAAAGTATAATTTCACTTATGATATTTTAATTGGTGCTCAACATTGGCCTTTTGTTACCCAATTCATACAAAAGTTTCCGGAGCAATATTTTGTACTTGATCATTTGGCAAAGCCTGATTTTAAGAAAAGTGATTTCACTGAGTTTGAAAAAACAATTCAAAACATTGCAAAGAACCCAAACGTATTTTGCAAAGTTTCAGGTTTGGTTACAGAGACGCATTGGCACAACTGGAAACCGGAAGATTTTAAAACCGCTCTTGACATCGTTACCCAAAACTTCGGAAGCGATCGTTTAATGTTCGGAAGCGATTGGCCCGTTTGTTTATTGTCTGCCAATTACTCCGAAGTAATTGCCTTAATAGAAAACTATTTCGCATCGTTTTCTACTGCAGATCAAAAGGCTCTCTGGGGAAATAACGCCGTGAGTTTTTATAATTTAGAAGTATAGTTTTTTACTTAATATTTATTTTTTGAAGAATTAAAGACCGTCTAAGGATGGTCTTTTTTTGTTTCTAGAATTATATTCCGTAGGGATATTTCATTGCTAGTAGAAAAGTATTCCGATAAAAATATTCTGTTAGGAATATCTCATCGGTAGAAAAAAAATAATATCGTTGCGCGTTGTGTCCTGTAGGGACACCTGCTTTTATGAAAACAAAACATCTGCCACGTTAATCAAACATTCCTATGGAAGGTATAACTACAATTCTAATTTTTTCTACCGATGAAACATTCCTACGGAATGACTTAAAAAAAAGCCCTATAAATTAGGGCTCTGTTTTTCTTCTTTCTGCATATTCAATAAATACGCCATATTTGCTATCACATGATCGTGTTTCTTCACAAATGGATTTTCTTCGTTCCAGACATATCCTGCCAAAACTGAACATATTTTTTCTTTTACATCAGGGTTTTCGGGTTGGTGGAAGAATAAAGTCTGAAGGTTTCCGGTGTACCATTCTTTCACGTAAGTGGTAAAAACAGCAATACCACGTTTCATATATTCTGTAAATTCAACTTCCCAGTCTACTTCGATTCCTTGCGATTCTTTTAGGTATAGTTTTGCGGCCAGCATTCCGGATTCAGTCGCAAAAGCAACTCCTGATGAAAAAACAGGATCTAAGAATTCAGAACTATTTCCGGTAAGGGCAAAACCATCTCCGTACATTCTTTTTACAGCTCTTGAATAATTCTCGAGTTTTACCGGTTCGAATAAAAACTCTGTTCCTTTAAATCTTTTGATATAATAATCCGATTTTTGAATCGCATTGCGCAAAGCCTCGGCATTGTTTTTATTTTCAGATAATGAATTGATGAAATCTGTTGGTCCCACAACTCCTAAACTTGTATTTCCGTTTGAGAAAGGAATCACCCACAACCAAACTTCGGTTTCCAGAATATCAAATGAAATCTGCGTTCCCTCTTCACCTTCGGTTCTGTTAATATCTTTTACGTGTGTAAATATCGAAGAATGCGGATCTAATTTTGAGGGCGTATCAAGATCTAATAGTCTTGGCAGAACGCGACCGTATCCGCTGGAATCGATAATGAAATTAGCATGAATTTCTTTTAGATTTCCGTCCTTATTTTTTACGATGGTTTTAGATTTTTTTCCTTCAAAAGAAACTTCCAGAACTTCTGACTCAAATTCCAGATCAATACCTTTTCTAATCACTTCCTGCGCCATTGTATTGTCGAAATCAGCTCTTGGCACTTGCCAGGTCCAATCCCAGCCTTCTCCAAATTTTTTACTAAAATCAAAAACACAAATTTCTTCTCCTCTAATAAATCGGGCTCCTAATTTTTTCTCGAATTTCATTGCATCGAGACTTTCAAAAAGTTCGGCTTCCGCAAAATGATCCATTACCCGCGGTATAAGGCTTTCGCCAACCACCAGTCTTGGAAACTTTGTTTTTTCAACAACTTTTACCTTAACATTGTTTTTATGAAGATAAGATGCTGACACACATCCAGAAGGTCCCGCACCAATCACCAAAACATCTACAAACTCCTTTATCATATTAAAAATATTATCAATTATTAGCCTACATTTGCCATCATCAAAATAACTACATTTATTTTGATAAATAAAATTAAATTAGCACAATCAAAACCAGTTTAATGAATACAATTAATGAATATTTAAGTTTAGCAGAATTCGAATCTATCATTTTTGGAAATAACAAGGTTTCCATTAGCGATGCTGTTTTAAACCGGGTAAACGAAAGCTTCAATTTTCTGAAAGAATTTTCAGGAAACAAAGTAATATATGGCGTAAATACAGGTTTTGGCCCAATGGCTCAATACCGCATTAAAGAGTCTGACCAAATTCAGTTACAATACAATTTAATCAGAAGCCACTCTTCGGGGACAGGAAAACCTTTGAGCCCGGTTTGTGCAAAAGCAGCAATTTTGGCCCGATTAAATACTTTATCATTAGGTAATTCCGGAGTTCATCCGTCAGTAATTCACCTAATGGCAGAATTAATCAACAGAGATATTACTCCTCTTATTTTTGAACACGGTGGTGTTGGTGCCAGCGGAGATTTAGTACAATTATCACATTTAGCTTTGGTTTTAATCGGCGAAGGCGAAGTTTTTTATAAAGGAGACAGAAGACCAACTGCTGAAGTTTTCGAAATTGAAGGTTTAAAACCTATTCAGGTAGAAATTAGAGAAGGTCTGGCTTTAATCAACGGTACATCTGTAATGACCGGAATTGGAGTTGTAAATGTTCATCATGCTAATAAATTATTAGACTGGTCATTAAAAGCTTCTTGCGCCATAAACGAATTGGTTCAGGCTTACGACGACCATTTTTCTGAAGAATTAAATCAAACCAAACGTCATAAAGGACAACAGGAAGTGGCGGCAAGAATGAGACAAAATCTTTCTGACAGTACTTTGATCCGTAAAAGAGAAGATCATTTATATTCAGGAGAAAATACCGAAGAAATCTTCAAAGAAAAAGTTCAGGAATATTATTCTTTAAGATGTGTACCTCAAATTTTGGGTCCGGTTTTAGAAACCATCAATAATGTTGCTTCTATTCTTGAAGACGAATTCAACTCAGCGAACGACAACCCTATTATAGATGTAAAAAACAAACACGTTTATCACGGAGGAAACTTCCATGGCGATTATATTTCGCTTGAAATGGATAAACTGAAAATTGTTATTACCAAACTAACGATGTTGGCAGAACGTCAGTTGAATTATTTATTGAATTCAAAAATCAATGAAATTCTTCCTCCATTCGTAAACTTAGGAACATTAGGATTCAATTTCGGAATGCAGGGCGTTCAGTTTACTGCAACCTCAACAACTGCCGAAAGCCAAATGCTCTCTAACCCAATGTATGTACACAGTATCCCGAACAACAACGACAATCAGGATATTGTAAGTATGGGAACCAATGCAGCGGTTATTACCTCAAAAGTGATCGAAAACTCTTTTGAAGTTTTAGCAATCGAACTAATTACAATCGTTCAGGCAATTGATTATTTAGTACAAAAAGATCAAATTTCATCGGTTACTAAAAAATGGTACGACGATATTCGAAATATAATTCCTACATTTAAAGAAGATCAGGTCATGTACCCTTTTGTTCAAAAAGTAAAAGATTACCTGATCAACAGTTAAACTTTATTTTACAGTATTAATATTGAACCTTAAAAATCATGAAAAAACCACTTATTTTTTTATTCGTATTATTTATTCAATTTGTTAATAGTCAGGAATTGGCTTTAGTTAAAAAGAACGGTAAAATTGGATATATTTCTAAAGATGGAAACTTTAAAATCGAGCCTCAATACAAATCGGCAAAAAGCTTTTCTGAAGGTTTAGCTGCGGTTGAAGATAATGGAAAATGGGGATTCATCGATGCTAAAGGAACATGGGTAATTCCGGCCACTTTTAAAGATACTAAAGAATTTAACAGCGGAATTGCAGTAGTACAAAAAGATAAGGATTGGGTTTATATTAATACAAAAGGAGAAGTTCAGACACCTCCGGCTACAGAAAAATTATTTGATTTTAATGACGGTGTTGCTTTTATAAGACAAGGCAAAAAAGTGGGATTAATCAATTCAAAAATGGCTGTTGTCCTAGAACCAAAATACGATCAGATCAAATCTTTCGAAAATGGTTATGCAAGAGTAGAAAACAATAAAAAATGGGGAATTATTAATACTTCCGGGAAAGAATTAGTAGAACCTGTTTATGATGAAATAGGTAATTATTTCAAAAACACAACCTGGGCAAGAAAAGATAAAACTTTTGGACTGGTAAGTGCCGGAAACTTTATTGCGGTAGATGGTGCTGACAAAATCTGGGATTTTGAAATTCAGGATTTAACGTATGCCCGAAAAGGCGGTAAAATTGGTTTTATTGACATAAAAGGAAACTGGACAATTCTCCCTATCTACGACAAAGCAAAAGCATTCTCTAAAAATTTAGCTCCGGTTTGTATAGGATCTAAATGGGGATACATTAACCCAAAAGCTGAGTTCGTAATCCCGCCAACGTATAGCGATGCAGAAGTTTTTAGCTCAAACGGATTAGCTCCTGTGAAAGAAAAAAACTGGGGATTTATTAATGAATCAGGAAAATTGGTCATCCCAACTCAATATGGTATTACAGCAAATGGCTTCGTTATTGCTTTGTTTGTACAACAAGACAAAGGTTTTATTGATGGTATTGCAAGAGTAAAAAATGAAGGTAAATGGGGATTTCTGAGACCTGACGGAACTGTATTAAGCAACCAATGGTTTGAAAACGCTGAACTTTTCTCGAAATCAAAAGAAAGAAACAACGTAAGCGATGTTGCTGCCGAAAAGCCTAAGACCGAAACAAAACCAACAGCAAAGTCAGAAACAAAACCGGCTGCGAAACCTGCAGCCAAAAAGAAGAAATAATATCTATTAATCTATAAAATACAAATAGGGTATTGCCTGTAAAAAAGCGATACCCTATTTTGACCATAAAAAATAAATTCTACATATGAAATGTGTATTAGTAACCGGCGGTTCAAGAGGAATTGGAAGTGCTATTTGTAAAAAATTAGCCGTTGAATCTAGTTATCATATTCTGATAAATTATCATTCGAACAAAACTGCTGCCGAAGAAACACTTCAGGAAATACAAAAATTAGGCGCAAGCGGAGAAATCTTAGGTTTTGATGTTTCTAATTATGAAGAAGTGCAAAAAACATTAACACAATGGCAGGAATCAAATCCTGAAGCGATTGTAGAAGCAATTGTAAACAATGCCGGAATTACAAAAGACGGTCTTTTTATGTGGATGACTCCCGAAGACTGGAACGGTGTGGTAAACACCAGTTTGAACGGATTTTTTAATGTAACGCAATTTTTTATTCAAAAAATGTTGCGCAATAAATACGGCCGAATCGTAAATATGGTTTCTGTTTCCGGCGTAAAAGGAACGGCAGGACAAACCAATTATTCGGCTGCAAAAGGTGCAATTGTTGCTGCTACAAAAGCGTTAGCGCAGGAAGTTGCCAAACGAAATATTACTGTAAATGCTGTAGCTCCTGGTTTTATCAGAACCGATATGACAAGCCAGTTAGACGAAAAAGAATTATTAAAGCTAATTCCCGTAAATCGTTTTGGCGAAGCCGAAGAAGTAGCAGATTTGGTAAGCTTTTTGATTTCAAAAAAAGCAAGTTACATTACAGGCGAGATTATCAATATAAACGGAGGAATATATTCTTAACAATACTATGTTTGTTAAGTTTTTTTATTTAACGTAGAAAATTGCTCGCAAAGGCGCAGAGTCGCAAAGTTTTATTAAAGAAAGAATTAAAAAGAAGAACTTTGCGACTCTGCGCCCGATAGCTATCGGGATTGCGAGATTAAAAAAATTACACTTTAAAAAATTACTTTGAAAGACGATGAATAAGAGAGTTGTAATTACTGGAATGGGGATTTATTCTTGTATCGGAACTTCTTTAGATGAAGTAAAAGATTCTTTGTACAACGGAAAATCCGGTATTCAGTTTGATGCTGAAAGAAAAGAATTTGGTTTTCAATCTGCCCTTACGGGAATGGTTCCAAAAGCTGATCTAAAAAATTTATTGACCCGAAGACAACGTATGAGCATTGGTGAAGAAACCGAGTATGCTTATATGGCTACAATCGAAGCATTAAAAAATGCCAATATTGATGATGATTTTTTCGACAATCGCGAAGTAGGTATTATGTACGGAAATGATAGCGTTTCAAAAGCTATTATCGAAGCTACAGATATTGTACGTGAGAAAAAAGACACTGCACTAATAGGTTCCGGAGCTATTTTTAAATCGATGAATTCTACGGTAACGATGAATTTATCTACGATTTTTAAACTCCGCGGTATCAATCTTACCATAAGTGCAGCCTGCGCAAGTGGCTCGCATTCTATTGGTCTGGCTTATTTTTTAATAAAAAGCGGATTTCAGGATATTATTATTACCGGAGGCGCTCAGGAAATCAACAAATTTGCCATGAGCAGTTTTGATGGTTTAGGTGTTTTTTCCAACAGAGAAAATGAACCTGAAAAAGCTTCACGTCCATTTGATGCCGATCGCGACGGATTAATTCCTAGTGGCGGTGGTGCGACTTTAATTCTTGAAAGTTACGAATCTGCAATAGCTCGTGGCGCTAACATTATTGCCGAAGTTGTGGGTTACGGATTCTCATCAAACGGCGGACATATTTCGACTCCTAATGTCGAAGGTCCATCTATAGCCATGCAACGAGCGCTTGATGACGCCCAACTAAAAGCAACCGACATTGATTATATAAATGCTCATGCGACCTCAACTCCTGTTGGAGACGGTAATGAAGCCAAAGCTATCTTTGAAGTTTTTGGCGAGAAAAATCCGTATGTAAGCTCTACAAAATCAATGACAGGACACGAATGCTGGATGGCCGGAGCGAGCGAAGTAATTTATTCTATCTTAATGATGCAGCACGATTTCATTGCTCCAAACATCAATTTAGACAATCCAGACGAAGATGCAGCCAAATTAAATTTGGTCAAAACTACTTTAAACAAAAAATTTGACATATTTTTGTCCAATTCCTTCGGGTTCGGAGGAACCAACTCTGCGTTGGTGGTTAAAAAGTTTAAATTAAACGATGAATAAAGAAGAGATTATAGCAAAAATAAATGGTTTTTTAGTTGAGGAGTTTGAAGTAGATAATGATGATATTGAACCAGATGCTAATTTAAAAGATACACTTGGGTTAGATAGTTTGGACTATGTTGATTTAGTCGTTTCAATCGAAGCCAATTTTGGTGTAAAACTGGTTGAAGTTGATTTTGTTGGGATTGATTCTTTCCAAAGTTTTTATGATCTTATTGAAAACAAACTAAAAGCCAAAACTGCTTAATGAGCGAATGGGATGGCAAATCAAAAGGAACTGTTTTAGGGTATCGGATATTCGTTTTTCTTATAAAAAAAGCGGGTGTTAAAGCTGCTTATGTTTTACTTTATTTTGTTGCTTCTTATTATTTTTTATTTCTAAAGAAAAGTAACAAAGCCATTTCTTATTATTTTAAAGAAAGGCTTGGGTATTCCTGGTTCAAATCTAAAAAAATGGTTTTCAAAAGTTATTACACTTTTGGGCAAACCATCATTGATAAAATTTCCATTTCGGCAGGAATGCGAAATAGATTTACCTATGAATTTGACGGAATCGAAATCCTGAAAAATCTTTTGGCAGAAAAAAAAGGAGGCGTTTTAATCAGTGCTCATATTGGGAATTTTGAAATTGCCGAACATTTTCTAGGTGATATCGACATCGATTTTCAAATTAATTTGGTCACCACAGATCTCGAACATTCTGCAATAAAGAATTATTTAGAAAGCGTTACCCAAAAACCCACTGTTAAGTTTATTATTATCAGAGAAGATTTGTCTCATATTTTTGAGATCAATGCAGCACTTTCTAAAAACGAATTGGTTTGTTTTACCGGCGACCGTTATTTTGAAGGTACCAAATCACTTTCTGAAAAAATACTTGGTGAAGATGCTAATTTTCCTGCAGGTCCGTTTTTAATTGCTTCAAGATTAAAAGTCCCTGTAGTTTTTGTGTATGTAATGAAAGAACCCAACCTGCATTATCACTTGTATGCACGTGAAGCCGTAGTTAAACATCGTGACGAAAAAGGATTGTTGAAAGCGTATATTGAAAGCGTAGAATCTATGCTGAAAAAATATCCTTTGCAATGGTTCAACTACTTTGATTTTTGGAATCAATTGAAATAAAAATAAACTATTAAAGGTAAATTTAACAGCAAAGTCCGCAAGGTTTTTTATCTAATGCTATGTTTAGAAAACATAAAGTTCACAAAGCTTTGTATTGATTTAGCTTTGCGAACCTTGTGTTTTTATAAAATCTGATGTGTATAAAAAACCTTGCGAACTTTGCGGTTAAAATCGAAGCCACAGATTAAAAGATTAAAATGATTTTGTTTCACGCAGATTTGCTTCGCCTGTTTGCTATCGCTCGGGTGGCAGATTACAGCAAATTTAATTTTAGATTTTTATTAAATTAATCTGTGCTTATCAGCTGAAATCTTTTTAAATCTGCCTGAAAAAATAATTCGTGAATTCGTGGCAAAAGTAAAAATCATTTAATTAAATGTCGTTCTTTTATACTTTACAATTCTTAAAGTAAAGTATGCAGGAATTTGACACAATAATTATTGGTTCCGGAGTTGGCGGATTGTCGACTGCGATATGTCTTGCAAGAGCCGGACAAAAAGTTTTGGTTCTCGAACAACATTATGTTCCCGGTGGCTGGAGTCACAGTTTTACTTTAAAAGGGCAGCGTTTTAGCCCGGGCGTACATTATGTAGGTCAACTTGAAGAAGGACAATCAACCAACGAATTGTACAGAGGTTTAGGAATTGCCAATGATATGGTTTTCTTTCGAATGAACAAAAACGCTTACGAACATTGTTTGATTGGAGACGAAACTTTCGATTTGCCTGCAGGAGTTCAAAATCTCAAAAAAAAGCTTTCCGATCATTTTCCACACGAAGAAAAAAACATTCATGAATATCTTTCACTGATTGAAAAAGTGAGTTCCGAATTGCAGCTGATTCCTAAATTAAAAGGCTTCTGGCAAAATATCACCGTTCCGTTTCGAACCAAGCATTTTGGCAAATTTGCGCTCTTTCCGTTAAAAAAAGTAATTGGCTGGCATGTAAAAGATCCAAAACTAAAAGCAGTCCTGAATATTCAATGTGGCGACCATGGACTTCCTCCGGCTCGTGCTTGTTTCCCGGTTCATTGTTCTGTAATGAGTCATTATTTTGATGGCGGATTTTACCCTATGGGCGGTGGCGGCGGAATTGTAAAAGCGATGACAAACGGCGTAAAAAGACATAACGGAGAAATCCGTGTACAACAAAACGTTCGCAAAATCATTATCGAAAATAAAAAAGCAGTAGGCATTCAGCTTGAAAATGGTAAAGAAATACGAGCCAAAAATATTGTTTCGAATGCTGATCCTTCGATTACTTATCTCAATTTAATTGATAAAGAACATCTTAGCAAATCACTTCTTAAGAAACTCGACAAAACAAAATATTCGGTTACTTCTTTAATTTTATTCCTTACGCTTGACATTGATGTTATATTATACAATATCGATTCCGGAAATTTCTGGATGATGAAAGATGAAAACGACGATGCTAATTTTGAAGATTTAATGAGTAGTAACATAGATTCAGGAGATTCATTTCCATCAGTATTTATTAGTTGTACCACACTCAAAGATCCGGCAAGTTTTAACGGGCGTTATCATAATTTTGAAATTGTAACGTATGTAAATTATGATCATCTGAAAGATTTTAATGGCTTAGATGATTATCACAATGAAGAGTATAAAATATTCAAAGAAAAAATCATCAATAAACTAATGAACAATCTCGAAAAAATAATCCCAAATGCAAAAGAACATATTATTCAGGCAGAATTAGGAACTCCAAAAACCAATGAATTTTACATCAATTCGACAAAAGGAAATGTTTATGGAACCGAAAAAACACTAAATCAGGTTGGCCCTTTCTCTTATAAAAACAAAACCGAAATCGAAAATCTGTTTCTTTGTGGTGCCTGTACCTTATCTCATGGTGTTGCAGGTGCGACATATTCCGGTCTTGCCGCTGCCGCTGCAATTTTGGGCTGTACCTCTGATGATTTATTAATTGAAGACAAAAATCAAAAAATCAGAATCTATGATGCCGAAGATTCTGCCACATGGCCAGATTGGGTTCATACCAAACGATCCGATAAAATAAGGAAATTCGTTTAAAAAAAATACTTATTTTTGCGCAACCACCAAAGCCATCAAACCAAATGAAAAATGTTCTTGTTATTTATTATTCACAATCTGGACAATTAGAAGAAATTGCACGAAATATTGCAAAGCCTTTCTTAAATTCAGAAGAAATAAATGTAACGTTTCACGAAATAAAATTAGAAAAACCTTTTCCATTTCCGTGGGATAAAGATTCTTTTTTTGATGCTTTCCCGGAATCTTTTCTTCAAATTCCAACAAAATTAAAACCCATTTCTGAGGAAATTTTAAATACAAAATTCGACTTGGTTTTATTTCATTACCAGGTTTGGTATTTGTCTCCATCGATCCCTATCAATTCCTTTTTGAAAAGTGATGATGCAAAAAAAATACTTAACAATACACCTGTTGTTACCATAAGTGGTTCCCGTAATATGTGGATTATGGCGCAGGAAAAAATCAAAACATTACTAAAAGAAGCCAACGCAAAATTGGTAGGAAATGTAGCCCTGGTAGATCGCGTTGGAAATTTAATCAGTGTAATTACCATTGTAGAATGGATGTTTTCCGGAGTTAAGAAAAAACATTGGGGAATTTTACCTCTACCCGGAGTTTCTGATAAAGATATTCAGGAGTCTGATAAATTTGGAGAAGTCATTGTTTCTGCATTAAACCAGAATAATTTTGAAGATTTACAACCAAAATTACTTGCAAACGGCGCTGTAAAAATCAGTCCGTATCTCGTTACTGTAGACAAAACCGCGAATAAAATTTTCAATAAATGGTCGAATCTAATTTATAAACATCAAAAAAACAGAAAACAGCTTCTTAAAGTATTTAATGTTTATTTATTCCTCGCAATATGGTTAATCTCACCAATAGTATATATATTGCACCTTATTACCTACCCTTTTAAGTTAAAAACCATAAAAAAAGAAACTCAATATTATCAAGGAGTTTAGAATACGAATTAGATTATGTTTGAAGTATATATTACCAAAGCCGCAAAGTATTTGCCAAATGAAGCTGTCTCGAATGATGAGATGGAAGACTATTTAGGACTCATTAATGATGCCGCTTCTAAAGCAAGACGCATTATTTTGCGCAATAATAAAATCACAAGTCGTTATTACGCCATAGATAAAACCGGAAAAAGTACCCATAATAATGCTGAGTTAACAAAAAATGCTGTAGTGCAATTGTTTGATGAACACTTTACAGCCCAAGATCTTGAAGTGCTTTCATGCGGAACCTCAACACCTGATGTTTTCCTGCCTTCACACGCTGCAATGGTTCATGGTTTATTAAAAAATAAATCGGTAGAATTAAATTCATCCACTGGTGTTTGCTGCGCCGGAATGAATTCATTAAAATTTGGTTTCTTATCGATAAGATCAGGAAATTCTAAAAATGCGATTTGCACAGGATCAGAAAAAGTTTCATCATGGTTGAATGCTCAAATGTACAACCACGAAGCAGCAAACTTAAAAAGCCTTGAAGAGCAACCTATTATTGCCTTCAAAAAAGATTTTTTACGCTGGATGTTGTCTGACGGAGCCGGAGCTTTTTTATTAGAAAATAAACCAAGAGGTCCTATTTCTCTAAAAATAGAATGGATGGAAGCTTTTTCGTATGCTTACGAATTAGAAACCTGCATGTACGCCGGTGGAGATAAATTAGAAAATGGCGAAATTAAATCATGGAGCGATTATCCTCCGGAACAATGGTTAAACGAATCTGTTTTTGCCATTAAACAAGATGTAAAATTACTGGATGAATTTATACTTTCTAAAGGAGCTGAAAGTATGAGCGATGCCATGTCTAAAAATAATATTAGTTCAGATCAGGTCGATTATTTTATTCCTCACGTTTCTTCGAACTTTTTTGTCGAAGGTTTAAAGAAAGGGTTAACCGAAAAAGGAATCGGAATGGCGGATGAAAAATGGTTCATGAATCTTTCGAGAGTAGGAAATGTAGGTTCTGCCTCTATTTATCTGGCTTTGGAAGAATTGATGAATTCAGGAAATTTAAAAAAAGGAGATCGTATTCTTTTATCTGTTCCTGAAAGTGGAAGATTCTCGTTTGCATATGCTTATTTAACCGTTTGCTAATGGAGACGACATTACTTTTAGAAAAAGAAGCTATCGAAAATTTACTGCCGCAAAAGTTTCCTTTTGTGATGGTCGATAAAATGTATTCGTATACCGAAACCTCCTTAATTGCCGGTTTAGAGATTAAAAACGATAATATTTTTTTTGACAACGATACTTTTCTTGAAGCAGGTTTAATCGAACATATGGCGCAATCTGTGGCTTTGCATACAGGTTATCAATTTTTCCTGAAAAACGAAACAGCTCCAACAGGATATATTGGTTCTATCAAGGAAATTGAGATTAAAAAGCTGCCAAAAATCAATGATACGATTCAATCTACCATCACTATTTTGCAGGAATTTGCAGGAATTACTTTGGTAGATGTTGTAACGTATTTGAATAATGAAGAAATTGCTAACGGACAAATGAAAACTGTTTTAGCGAAATGATAGCAGCAATGAAAACCGGAGTTGATATACAAAATTATTTACCGCACCGTGCGCCAATGCTCATGGTGGATTTAATTTTGGATATAGATGCCAACTTCGTAGAAACTACTTTCCTGATAAAAGAGGATAATGTTTTTATCGATAATAACGTTTTTATCGAAGCGGGTTTAATTGAAAACACAGCACAAACCTGTTCGTCTATTGTAGGTAAAAAGTATTTTTTTGACGAAGACGGAACAGAAAATGAGAACGTAAATGTATTGGGTTTTATCAGTGCGATAAAAAACCTTAAAATACATTTATTGCCAAAAGTGGGTGATACGATTATTACAAAAGCAACTTTGGTTTCAAAATTCGAAGGCGATGATTATACTTTGTGCACCATGCGCTGCGAAAGTATATGGGGACATAAATTACTTTTAGAATGCGAAATTAATTTATTCATTCAGAAGATCATTTCGGTGTAAATGAATGCGAAAAAAATCATTTTGCATTTATTAATCCGGATTGGGATTTTAGTTCTTCTAGTGGGATCGGTTTTTTTACTTTGGTACCTTACCTTTGATCCTCATAAAAATTGTGATGCAAACGACCATAGACATGTTGATGGTGGTTTAGGAATGTTTATTATGGCATATATTGTAGTCCAGGCTTTTTATTTAGGATTACTAATAGAAATGATATATTTATTTGTGAAGAAAAAACAAAATTTAGCCTTCGCAAATCTGGGATTTTTAATGATTAGTTTATGTATTGTTTTAGGCTCTATATATCTAATAAATTAATAATGAAATGGAAAAAGAAAAAGTACCACAAGATAAAAGTAACTTAACAAAAAACAACGTTAAAGAACTTTTGTATGCTACCGATGCGGATGGCAATTATACAACAACTCTAAGTACCGGCTGGGAACCCAAAACCATCGCACTTTCAAATTCAATAGACGAAATAAACGAACGAATTGCCGAAGCAAAAATGCAAGTCGAAATTGGCGAAGTAAGCCCGATTTGTTATTATATGGAAGTCAACAAAATGGATCTTACTATTCTATCCAGTTATGTTGGAATGTGGAAATGGCGCGTAAAAAGACATTTTAAACCAACCGTTTTTGCTAAATTAAGCGAATCGATCCTAAAAAAATATGCCGATGCTTTTGAGATTTCGGTAGCCGAATTAAAAAATATTAAAACAGACTAATGCAAATCAATTTTACACATCATCAATCTGCTCATTGTGAGAACGGAGTAGCTTCGAATTTGTTAAAAAACAACGGACTGAACATCAGCGAACCGATGGTTTTTGGTATTGGCTCTGGACTTTTTTTCGTGTATTTGCCTTTTATAAAAGTCAATCACGCACCCGCAATCAGCTATAGAACTTTGCCCGGACAAATTTTTAATAAACTGGCTAATCGTTTAAACTTAAAAATAAAAAGACAAAAATTTTCTTCTCCGGCAAATGCAAATAAAGCTTTAGATGAAAATTTAAAAAATAACATTCCAACCGGATTACAAGTTGGCGTGTATCATTTGAGTTATTTTCCTGATGAATACCGTTTTCATTTCAATGCGCATAATTTAGTCGTTTACGGAAAAACCGAAACTGATTATTTGGTGAGCGATCCCGTTATGGAAACCGTTACGACTTTAACGCATGATGAATTAGACAAAGTCCGTTTTGCCAAAGGTGCTTTTGCTCCAAGAGGACAAATGTATTACCCAATTCATATCCCGAAAGAAGTTGATTTAAAAAGTGCGATCATCAAAGGAATCAAAAATACCTGTCGCGATATGTTGGCGCCAATGCCAATTGTTGGTGTACGCGGAATAAAATTCGTGTCGAAACAAATCCGTAAATGGCCGGTAAAACACGGTACCAAAAAAGCCAATCATTACCTGGCACAAATGGTTCGTATGCAGGAAGAAATAGGAACAGGCGGCGGAGGATTTCGTTTTATATATGCTGCTTTTTTACAAGAAGCTTCGGTTATTTTAAATAATGAAGAATTGAAAACTCTTTCTAAAGAAATGACACAAATTGGAGATTCATGGCGTGATTTTGCAGTTGAAGCTTCGAGAATTTACAAAAACCGAAGTGCCAAAGAAGATGCCTACAATGCCATTGCCGATGAACTTTCGAGCATCGCCAATAGAGAAGAAATCTTTTTCAAAAAACTAAAAAAAGCCATTATCTAATATATTTTGCAACCGATTATAAAAATAGAATCCCTTTCGAAAAAGTACAAAGATGCAGACCAGTATTCTTTGAACAACGTTTCGCTGGATATAAACGAAGGACAGATTTTTGGTTTACTTGGGCCAAACGGTGCCGGAAAAACCACTTTAATCTCCATGCTTTGCGGATTGATCAAACCCACTTCAGGACATTTCACAATTGATAGTCTGAACTATACGAATCATTCCTCCAAAATTAAAAAAATCATAGGTGTTGTTCCCCAGGAATATGCTTTATATCCAACGCTTACAGCGAGAGAAAATCTACATTATTTTGGAAGTATGTACGGCTTAAAAGGTGCATACTTAAAAGATAAAGTCGTTGAAACTTTAGACCTTTTGGGTTTACTAAAATTCGCTGACAAACGCATCGAAACTTTTTCGGGCGGAATGAAACGAAGAGTCAATTTGATAGCGGGAATTTTGCACAATCCTAAAGTTTTGTTTTTAGATGAGCCAACCGTTGGTGTTGATGTTCAGTCTAAAAATGCCATTATTGATTATTTGAAAGTTCTCAATCAAAACGGGACTACGATTATATATACGTCACATCATTTGGCTGAAGCCGAAGATTTCTGTACCAATATTGCCATTCTGGACCGAGGCAGAATTTATGCACAGGGAACGCCGTCAAGTTTAATTGACTCGACAGATGAAGCTAGAAATCTGGAGGAAGTTTTTATTTCATTAACCGGTAAAGATTTTAGAGATGGTCAATAAAATTTGGATGTCGGTCGTAAAAGAATTTCTGCTGCTTAAACGAGATTTAGGCGGATTGATTATTTTGTTTATCATGCCGCTGGTTTTGGTTATCACGGTAACTTTAATTCAGGACAGTACTTTTAAAACCATTAGCGATAATAAAATTCCGATTTTATTGGTCGATAAGGATAAAGGCTCTGTATCGAAAACTGTTTTTGATAATCTTGAAAAAAGCAATTTGTTTAGTGTTGTTACCCAAATAGATAATCAGCCTATTACCGAAGAATTAGCGAAAGAAGCCGTTTATAAAGGAAAATTTCAGTTGGCAATTGTAATTCCGGAAAATCTAAGCGTTGATTTGCAAACCAAAATCGATCAGAATGTTGAGAACATCATCAGTAAAATGGGTTTAACAGAAACCGATACAACCGATACAACCGATACAACCGCTCAAGCTGAAAAGCATAAAGTAATAAAAGAAAAAGAAGTGAAATTGTATTTTGATCCGGCGGTTCAAATGAGTTTCAAAAATGCCGTGATGAGTTCGATCGATAAGATGATTTCACAAATCGAAACCAAATCAATTTACACTACTTTTCAAAATCAATTGGGAGAAGGAACTGTCGAATTCGATCAAAAGAGTTTTATTACTTTCAAAGAAATAATCCCAAAAATCAACAACAAAGAAGTGCGTCCCAACTCGGTACAACACAACGTTCCGGCCTGGACCCTTTTTGCGATATTTTTTATCGTGATTCCGTTGTCTATTAATATTGTAAAAGAAAAATCACAAGGAACATTCGTTCGATTATTGACCAATCCGGTTTCTAATTTAGTGGTGATTATGGGTAAAACCATTACTTATTCTGCCATTTGTATGATTCAGTTTTATATGATGGTGGCTGTGGCGGTATTTTTATTTCCACATATTGGTTTGCCATCTTTAAATATCGAAGGGCATTTATTTTTAATGAGTGTTGTCGCTTTATTTTCTGGTTTTGCTGCCATTGGGTTCGGAATTTTATTAGGAACTGTTGCGAACACACAAGAACAATCTGCTCCTTTTGGCGCAACAAGCGTACTTATTCTGGCTGCCGTTGGTGGTGTTTGGGTGCCTGTTTTTGCCATGCCAACCATCATGCAGTATATCGCAAAATCATCACCCATGAATTGGGGATTAGAAGCTTTTTACGATGTTCTATTACGCAACGTTTCTTTCCTTGAAATCATCCCAAAAATAAGTTTGTTATTTTTGTTCTTTATTATCACAACATCCATTGCCTTATTTTATGACAAAAAGAAAAGAACAGTATAACGAAGCCACTGAACTAACCGTTTCTCACGAAATCAGAATTCGTTTTAACGAAACTGATCCGCTTGGAATCGTTTGGCATGGCAACTATATCACCTATTTTGAAGATGGACGAGAAGCGTTTGGCCGCCAACACGGACTTACTTATTTAGATATTGGCAATACGGGTTATACTACTCCAATTGTAAAATCGAAATGCGAACATAAATTGTCTTTACGCTACGGCGATGTCGTAACCATAGAAACAACGGTTGTTGATACTCCCGCTGCCAAAATGATTTACCGTTTTAGAATAATCGATGCAAAAGGCGAAGTGGCCTGCACCGGTGAAACTGTTCAGGTTTTTCTGGATGGCGACGGAAATTTAATGTTGACGAATCCTCCTTTCTACGAAGAATGGAAAAGAAAAGTGGGATTACTAAAGTAAAACACGAATTACACTAATTTTCACGAATTAAAAATTAATAAAAATCCGTGCAAATCTGTTCAATCCGTAAAATCTGTGTGCAAAAAAATTTAAACACATAGAATCATAGAATTTAAAAAGTGAATAAAAGAATTAAATAAAATCTAGATTTTACACATAGGTGTGTTTGTTTAAACAAATGAAATGCCTTTTTCAAACAAACCAAACTATGTATCTATGTGTTAAAAGAAATATACCTACGAGGTTTTGAAAACCTTTCAGGAAAAATTTAAGAAGTATAAAATGTTAAAAGAAGTATATATCACCGAAACCAATTGTATCACGCCTTTAGGATTTGATGTTCAATCGAACGTCGAAGCGATTGTTCGTGGTGATTCCGGTATTCAATTGCACAATGATATTGCTTTGATGCCAGCGTCATTTTATGCTTCGATTATTAGCAATGAAAAAATAAACAGTGCTTTTGAAAAAATTAGCACTGCTACCAAATATTCTCGTTTAGAGAAAATGATGATTCTGGCTTTAGAGCCAATTGTCAAAAATTCTCAAATCGAATTAAACTCGAAAACTGCTTTTATACTTTCGACTACAAAAGGAAATGTTACAGCATTAAAAAATGATTCAGAGGAAAGTTTCAATAGTGCACATTTAGATGTTTTAGCAAAAAATGTTGCTGACTTCTTCAGATTCAAAACACAACCTATCGTAGTTTCGAATGCTTGCGTTTCCGGAATTTTAGCTGTTTCGGTGGCTAAAAGAATGATTCAGTCTGAGTTGTATGACAATGTATTTGTTGTAGCCGGAGATGAAGTTTCAGAATTTGTTTTATCAGGTTTTAATTCATTTCAGGCCATGAGCGATTTACCTTGTAAACCCTATTCTAAAAACAGAACCGGAGTAAGTTTAGGCGAAGCAACCGCTGCTGTTTTAATTTCGGCGAATCCAGCAACTGCAAAAATAAAAGTGATTGGAGACAGTTCGATAAACGATGCCAACCATATTTCGGGTCCGTCAAGAACGGGTGAAGGTTTGTTTAGAAGTATTCAGAATGCTTTGAAAGAAGCCCAAATTGACGCAGACAAAATCGATTATATTTCAGCACACGGAACCGCAACTCCGTTCAACGACGAAATGGAAGCCATTGCATTAAATCGTTTAGGTTTGCAAAATGTTCCTATAAATAGTTTAAAAGGTTTTTACGGTCATACATTAGGCGCTTCGGGATTGTTGGAAACAGTAATTGGGATAGAATCAGTAAACCAAAATACACTTTTTGAATCGAAAGGTTTTGATGAAATGGGTGTAAGTGAATCGATTAATGTTATTGAGAAAAATGAACAAGCGGATATTGAGTATTTTTTAAAAACGGCTTCTGGTTTTGGCGGTTGTAATACAGCTGTGGTTTTTGAAAAGATAAAGTAGACGATAATAAAATTATTTAGTAAAGAATGCTGAACAGTTTAATTCTCTTTCTTCCAAAATAGTATTAACAATTTTAATGATTTTTATTTTTGAAACATCTTGATTTTCTAAAGCCATTGTAGAATAGACAGTACTAACAAGAACTTTTGACAAAAAGCTTTTTTGTTTTAATTGCAGATATTTTTCGTAGAATTTCATAGAATGTCAAATCTATAAAATTTAATTCCAACTTGTAAATAAATCTTACAAGTTCAATATAGTCGAAAGTAATAAATGAAATTATCAAAAGTCATATTTATAGTTCTTATTCTGCTTTCTCTTTTTGGATGTACAAAGGAGAAAATAGATGAACTACAATTTGAAAAAGATGTCTTAAATAATGTCTTTGTCGAAATTGTAGATTCTATTTATATGGATCGAAGAGTTATACTTCCTCCACCAACGCTAAGAATTGAGTTTAAAACTAATAAAGAGGATACTATTGGATTTCATAAAGAATTAAAGCAATATTGGCGTGATCGGGACAGCATCAAAAATGATAAAACAAGAATACTAATTGGTGTCTATGATCATGTAACAAAAATTAGTCCTCAAGAAAATGAGATAATTATTAAAGAAATTAATCTTTCAGATTATACCTATGAAATTTCAAAAGAAAGAGACGAATTTACTGTTGATTTGGCCCAATTTAAAAATAATAAAAAATTCGATTTTCAATATCTATCAAAATTTCCTCCTGTAAATGTTTGGGACTTAAACGACAAAAAAAGTTATATGCCTGTTGGAGCTGTGGGAATTTCAAGAATTCAGTTTAATAAAACAAAAACTCGTGGAGTTTTGTCAGCAAGTGCTTCTTGTGGTGGCGGAAGATGTGGAAGAGGTTTTTTAATTATAATTGAAAACAAATCCGGAAAATGGAAAATTGCCGAAGTTATTCATACTTGGGAGTCTTAAATTGAATTTTAAAACAAAACAGATTTAAGAATGAGAAGTTTAAAAAACCTAAATGTTAGCAAAAGCATAGAACGGAATAAATTAGTTTATTCCGAAAGTTGGTTAGATAAATTTAGTTCATTCGTTTTTTATCTATTTTGTTGTGCCGGTTTTATATGCCCTTTTTTAATTTTTTATGATCCTTATCGTGATCATTCAAAAACAGGATATGAATATTATTTGGTTTTTATTTTAAGCATTTTTTTTGTGTATTCTTTTTATAGAAAAGCAACCGAAAAAAAACTTATAAAAATTGTAAGTAAATACGATGTCGAAGAAAACAAATTATTAATTAATGAATATTGTAAAAAAAAAGGCTTTGAAAAGTATAGAAATTCAAACAATGTTATAATTTACAACACAGAAATGACATACAATTTTAGTCCAAATTATAAAATAAGTAGAATTTTTCTTTTAAAAGAAAATATAATTTATTTCACGATTATAAGAGAAAACAAATTAAATACACCTGTTCTTTTTTCACAAATAAGTTTAAAAAGAGATATTAAAAATTTATGCCAATGAGATTAGACGAATCCCTTTTTGAAGAAGCATTAAAAATTCAGAATTTTGATTATGTAGCTGATGTAGTTAAAGTAACCGATAAAACTATTGAATTTTTTGAAAGTTTTAATCTGTCTCAGGATTTAATAGATTTTTTTAAAACATTTTCCTTTAGGGAAGGGATAGAATTTGGAAATATCTATTTTAATTGTGTTAATGAAATACGGGTTGAAAATCTTGAAGAAGAAAATAAAAAAATCTATAAAAAAGATTTGCTAATAATTGGTGCAGGTGCAAATGGCGATCCAATTGTTTTAAATACGAAAACATTGAATGTCGGATATATTTTTCATGATATTCTTTGAGAAGAAGAGAATATTGAAGATTTAAATAAAGTTTATATTGATTTAAAAATGAGTATTGGAACTTTCTTTTATAAATCATTAACAGAAGAAGATTTTCCTATTGATGCTTATGAAGCAGAAGATTACATAAAATAACAATGACTCAAAATAAAACATACATACAATCCTACATCACCATCCAAAACAACGAAATCGTTTTGAACGGAACTTCTGTATTCAAAATTGAACCAACCGATTTTGCTGATTTCTCGAAACAAGCCTATCGCAACTTTGACATTCAATATCCAAAGTTTTTTAAAATGGATGCTTTGAGTAAACTGGCTTTTTTAGGATCTGAATTGCTTTTGAGCCCGATAACTTCAACTGAACAAGAAAACAATATTGCTTTGGTTTTGGCCAATAAATCGTCAAGTTTAGATACTGATATTAAGTATCAGGAATCGATTTCAGACAAAGAAAACTATTTTCCGAGTCCGGCGGTTTTTGTTTATACATTGCCAAATATTTGTTTGGGCGAAATAAGTATTCGTCATCAGCTTAAAAGTGAGAATTCTTTCTTTATATTTGATGCTTTCAATACTGAATTTCTGTTTAACTATTCAGGCATTCTGTTAAACACAAATAAAGCTGATACAGTTCTTTGTGGCTGGGTAGAATTTTTTAATGAGAGTTATAAAGCGTTTCTTTGCACGATTAGCGAAGAAGAAAACGAAAAATATAAAAACGAAAATATCAATACATTATATAATAAATAATCATGGAAGCATTAAAAGAAGAATTAAAAAATAAAATCATTACCACTCTTAACCTTGAAGATATTGCAATCGAAGATATTGCTGATAACGATCCTTTGTTTGGAGATGGTTTAGGTTTAGACTCCATTGATGCACTTGAATTAATTGTGATTTTAGATAAAGATTACGGAATTAAATTGGTAGATCCGAAAGAAGGAAAAACAATTTTCCAATCTATCGAAACTATGGCGGCTTATATTAGCGCTAACAGAACTAAATAGATAACTTAGACTGGCTTAGATTTTTAGACTTCTTAGACTAAAAACTGTCTAAATCCAGAAATCAAAAAATCTAAGCAAGTCTAAAATCTAAGAAGTCTAAGCAAGTCTAAAAATTTAAGAAGTCTAAAAATGAAAGGTGTTGCAATAACGGGAATGGGAATCATCTCTTCGATTGGAAATTCAGTCGAAGAAAATTATACTTCGTTGATCGAAAATAAAATTGGCATTTCTCGTATCACAAATATTTCGACAGTTCACGCAGATGTTATTAAAGTAGGAGAAATTAAAAAAACCAATGAAGAATTGGTTAAAGAATTGAACCTTACTCCAGATAATAATTTTTCGAGAACGGCGATGATCGCGACTTTGGCAGCAAAACAAGCTGTTGAAAACGCAGGAATTACATCGATAAAAGAATTCAGAACCGGGCTTATTTCAGCTACAAGTGTAGGCGGAATGGACATGACCGAAAGACATTATTACGATTATTTCACACATCCTGAACTGGTTAAATACATTACTTGTCATGATGGCGGCGATGTTGCGGATAAGATTGCGCAAGAACTAGGTTTAAAAGGAATGGTTACCACAATTAGTACGGCCTGTTCATCTGCGGCAAACTCGATTATGTTGGGTGCCAGATTAATTAAAACCGGAAAATTAGATCGCGTGATTGTAGGCGGAGCCGACGGTTTGGCAAAATTCACGATTAACGGATTTAAAACTTTGATGATTTTATCTGACGATTTCAACAAACCTTTTGACAACGAACGCAAAGGATTAAACCTGGGCGAAGCTGCAGCATATTTGGTTTTAGAATCGGATGAAATTGTAGCGAAACAAAATAAAAAAGTTCTGGCAAGAGTTTCTGGTTACGGAAATGCAAATGATGCTTTTCACCAAACTGCTTCTTCGGAAAATGGTGATGGCGCTTATTTGGCCATGAAAAAAGCTTTTGAAGTTTCGGGTTTAAAACCTTCTCAAATCGACTATATCAACGTACATGGAACGGCAACTCCAAATAACGATTTATCTGAAGGAAGAGCGTTGTTGAGAATCTATCAGGATGAAAAAGTTCCCGATTTTAGTTCGACAAAGCCTTTTACCGGACATACTTTGGCAGCAGCTGCAGCAATTGAAGCTGTTTACAGTGTTTTGGCGATTCAGAATAATGTGGTGTATCCAAACTTGAATTTCGAAAATCCAATGGAAGAATTTGATTTGCAACCGCAGACTTCGTTAAAAAATAAAAACATCGAACACGTTTTATCCAACTCTTTTGGTTTTGGAGGAAATTGTTCCACTCTTATATTTTCAAAAAGCTAAAATGAAATCGTCATGATTCCAATAAAAAATAAATTAACAATGACGATTCCATGTTCCTTTAAAAAAACAAATTTAATCTTCGCATGAAAAAAACATATATAAATGGAGTAGGCTGTATTTCGACTCAAAAAACATTTGATACTGTTTTTTTAGAAGAAGCTATTGTCAATCATGATCAAAATGTACTGGCGATTCTTCCGCCGGTTTACAAAGAATACATTTCTCCTGCCGCAAGCCGTAGAATGGCAAAAGGAGTGAAAAACGGAATCGTTGCTTCGGCCCTGGCCATGAAAGATGCCAATGTCGAAAAAGTAGATGCTATCATTACCGGAACCGGTTTAGGATGCATCGAAGATTCTGAAAAATTCCTGAAAAGTATTCTGGATAATAACGAAGAATTTTTAACACCAACTTCGTTTATTCAATCTACCCATAATACCGTTGGTGCGCAAATCGCTTTATTACAGCAATGTAAAGGGTATAATTTTACGTATGTAAATGGCGCTGTTTCTTTTGAATCGGCACTTTTAGATGCTAAAATGCAAATCGAAGAAGACGAAGCTCAGTCGGTTTTAATAGGCGGAGTTGATGAAAATGGTGATTATACTGCTGCTCTTTTCAAATTAAACGGACGCATCAAAGCTGATAATTCAGCGCCTTATGATCTTTTAAATTCTTCGACTAGCGGAGCAGTTTATGGTGAAGGTGCCAGTTTTTTTGTTTTAGAAAATGAAAGAAAAGAAACTACCTATGCTGAAGTTCTGGATATTGCCATTGTAAATACGCTCGAAGAAAACGAAATCGAAGCTGAAATTAAATCGTTTTTGAAATCTAATAATTTAGAAATTTTTGATATTGACGCTTTAGTTTTAGGATTTGACGGAAATATAGATTTCGAAAACTATTACAAGAATCTTGCTGAAAATGCTTTCGCAAAAACACCTGTTTTGTATTACAAACATTTAAGCGGAGAGTACGATACAGCATCTGCTTTTGCTTTTTGGATGGCAGCTAAAATTATTAAAACTCAGGAAATTCCTGAAATCATAAAAGTAAATTCGGTTGAAAAACCAGTTTATAAAACCATTTTATTGTACAATCAATTGAATGGAAAAAATCATAGTTTTACTTTGATCTCAAAATGATAACGCATAAAAACATTTCGTTATTCTTTCTCTTTTTATTGCTTTTACTCGTTCTCCTGAACTTTTATACAGCAATTAGTTGGGTATGGTTTATCGCAATTGTTTTGATTTGGTTAGGAATTAACGCTATTGGTTCTTCCCGAATTCCGTCTAATTATCATGTAAAAGCTTTCTGCAATAATCCATTAGAAAAAGAAAAAAAAATTGCCATTACGTTTGATGACGGACCAGGCATTTTTACTTTGGAAGTTTTAGAACTATTGAAAAAATACAATGTAAAAGCGACTTTCTTTTGTATTGGGAAAAATATTGAAACCCATCCTGAAATCCTAAAACAAATTGTTGCCGAAGGTCATTTAGTTGGCAATCATTCGTACAGTCATTCTGCTTTTTTTGATTTTTATAATGCTCGAAAGATTCGGGAAGAGATTGAGAAGACAGATGAACTTCTGGAAAAATACACTTCCAAAAAAATAAACTTCTTTCGTCCTCCCTACGGAGTTACAACACCTTCAATCAGAAGAGCTTTAGAAAAAACCGGACATAAAGTAATTGGCTGGAATATTCGATCGCTCGATGGTGGAACAAAAAATCAGGAATTAATTTTCAATCGCATTATAAAACGGGTTTCTCCCGGCGGAATCGTACTTTTGCACGACACGGCATCACACTCAGTTTTAGTATTGGAACAGTTTTTGCAATTTTTACAGCAAAACAATTATAAAGTGATTTCGACAGAAGAACTTTTGAATCTTAAAGCTTATGAAGTTTAACGCGGATAAAACGGATTCGCTAAAGCGAAAACGGGAATAAAAGCAGATTTTAATTTAACCAAAAGTGTAATACTAAAAAATTTAATTAAACACATAGAAACATAGATTTTATGTGTTTAAAAAAGTAAACAAAAAGAAACTCGTTTCTAAAACATAGCTATGTTTGTTAATGCAAGTGAAACGCCTTTTTTTGAGTTCAATAATTCTATGTTTCTATGTGTTAAAATAATAATCTGTGGTAATCATTTTAATCTTTGGCAAATAATTTAAAGTACAATTTTAAAAAATATGAAAACTAAAATAGCATTACTAATTCTATTTATATCAGGCAGTTTGTTCGCTCAGGAACAAAAAATGACAGATGCTGAAATTTCAGCTTTCAAGCAAGATGTAAATGTAGTTTCGAAAAAAATTAAAACCTTAAGTACCGATTTTGTGCAATACAAACACTTGGATTTTTTATCGAAAGACATTGAAACTTCGGGTAAAATGATTTTTAAAGAACCGAGTCTCTTACAGTGGCAATATAAAAAACCATACAATTATAGTATCGTTTTTAAAAACGGAAAAATCCTGATTAACGACGAAGGAAAGAAAAGCGCGGTTGATATTGGCAACAGCAAAATCTTTGGCCGAATCAATAAATTAATCGTGGGCAGCGTGAGCGGAAATATGTTTGACGATAAAGAATTTACGATTTCGTATTTTAAATCGAAAGGACAAAATATCGCGAAATTTATCCCAAAAGATGCTACGCTCAAAAAATACATCAAACAAATCGAACTGACTTTTGATAAAGAAGAAGCAACCGTAGTTCAGGTAAAATTGCTGGAATCATCTGAAGATTATACCCGAATTGTACTTAAAAATAAAGTGATCAATGCAAAAATCGACGATTCAGTTTTTAATAATTAATTGCTTTCTGGTGCTAGTTTTAGTTTCTTGTGGCTCGGTCACAAAAAATTATACTCCAAAAAAATTAGACAAAACGTCTTATGAGGTTCCCTATTTTTCAGATTCAAAAACAGATTATGTTTATAAAACAAACATCACAGTTTACGGAAATGAAATCAGCGGAATTTTCATTGCTAAAAAAATAAACGATACCACACACCGAATTGTTTTCACTACTGAATTTGGCAACAAATTATTGGATTTTGAAATTTCTGATAACAGTTTCAAAGTCAATTCGATCGTATCAGAATTAGATCGAAAGATCCTGATCAATACATTGAAAGAAGATTTTCGTTTACTACTCAAAAAAAAATATCTGATTCAGGAACAATTTGAAAATGATACAGATGATATTTATAAATCGAAAGATGGAAAACGCGACAATTATCTTTTCATCTCGAAAAAGAATCACAAATTAGAAAAAGTCGTTCATTCGTCTCAAACAAAAGAAAAATTTACGCTGACATTTACTTCAGAAAACAATATTTTTGCCGAAAAGATTCAGATTATTCATCAGAATATTAAATTGAAAATTGAGCTGAATTATTTTAAATCAGAATGAAAATTTAAACTAGTCATAAACTTTAAATCAAATCAAAATGAAAAAATTAGCCGTAATTGCTTTTGTTTTATTTATCGGAATTCAATCTCCTCAAGCACAAGTAAAAATTAGTCCCGGGCTTAGAGGCGGTTTAAATTTATCAACATTAACTAATATTGATGATAATAGATCTAAAACAGATTTTTATGTTGGTGGATTAGTAAACATTAAGTTTAATAAATATTTTTCCTTACAGCCTGAGATAACCTATTCAAGACAAGGCGATGAAGGAAGAGAGTATTTTGGAAACGGCTATAATTATCGTTATGTAAATTATGAATTAAACTACTTAACACTTGGCGCGGTTGCAAAATTTAACATTGGCGGTAAAGGTTTCCACATTTTAGGAGGTCCGTCTGTAGATTTAAAAATTTCTGATAATTATATCAACAGCAATCCTGAAGGTTTTGACTTTGCCATTCTTGGAGGCGTTGGATATACATTGCCAAACGGATTAACATTCGAAGCAAGATTAAAACAAGGTTTAGTTGATATTTATGGCTACGATGGAGTTGAGTATGACGATAATGGTTATCGCTATAATGATCTTATCCTGAATCAGGTTTTCCAGATTGGTATTAGTTACACTTTTAAAGTAAAATAATGTATAAAAGTAAATTAGCAATTGCTCTATTCGTTTTTTTTGCCTTAGCAAAATTACAGGCTCAGGTAACTTTTCAACCAGGTGTAAGGGGTGGTTTGTCTCTTTCTACCATTTCAGAAATGCATGCCAACTACAGACCTGATTTTTATGTTGGTGGTTTTGGAGAAATAAATTTCACGAAACGTTATGCTTTACAGCCCGAAATAAATTACATCAGACAAGGATCTAATAATGTCGCCCGTAATTTTATTGATCAAGATACGCAAACAGAAAGAACAGTTTATCAGGATTTACAAATGAGTTATTTGTCGGTTGGCCTGCTTAACAAATTAAAATTTGCTCAGTTTCAGGTACAATTTGGGCCGGCTTTAGATGTTCTTTTAAGCGACAATTTAGCTTTTAGAAAAACATATAATGATCTTTCGTTTGTTACCGGTGTTGCTTATAAGATGCCATCTGGTCTTGCTTTTGAATTTCGATTTAAAAAAGGTCTCTTAGATGTTTTAGACAGCGATTACTATCATAATAATTCTAATAGCCATTATTTATTTGGTGATTATAATACTAATGTCAATTTTCAAATAGGTATTTCTTACTCTTTTGAAACGAAATAAAAAAATACAAATATGGTTTTAAAAGACTTTTATAAAGTGCTTTCAGAAGAAAAAACAGGAGATGCTAAATTTAATATTCGTATATTAGTTAATGCCAATCATGAGGTTTTTAAAGGTCATTTTCCAGGAAACCCAATTATGCCGGGCGTTTGCATGATTCAGATAATTAAAGAACTTACAGAATCGATTACCAAAAGTACTTTGATGATTCAGACTCTTACAAATGTAAAATTTATGGCATTGATCAATCCGGAAACGAATCCGGAATTGCGTTTAGAACTTGATATAACTACCACAGAGGATGATTTGGTAAAGGTGAAAAACACCACATATTTTAATGATACCGTTGCTTTAAAATTAAGCAATGCGTATAAAAAACTATAATTATGAAATTACTATTGTCAATACTCTTATGGATAAATTTTGCCGGAAATCCAGATTTAGCATCCATTCGAAAGGTATATCCTGACGTTGCAAAATCAGAAGCAAATGCTAAAGAATTTACAGAAAAACTTTCCGGAATCTCAAACAGCGATGAGAAAATTTTAGTGGCGTACAAAGCAGCTTCAATACTTGTCGATTCTAAATTTGAAAACTTAATAGGAAGCAAAATTTCCCGTTTTAAAGAAGGGGCAAAACTTCTTGAAGCTACTTTAAAAACTGACCCCAACAATATCGAAATCAGAATGATTCGATTGAGTATTCAGGAAGATGTTCCTGGAATTACGGGTTATAAAAAGAATATTAAAGAAGATAAAAAGTTCATTACAGAACATTATGCAGAGCAAACAGGCGCTTTGAAAGAATACCTAAAAAACTTTGTTTTGCAATCGAAAAGTTTCTCTGAAAAAGAGAAGCAATTTGTGAAGTAGGTAAAGAAAAAAATCCCAATGCAACCAACTTTATCACAGCAGGAATTACTTAATTCGACCAATTTTTGTGTTATTGTACCCACGTACAATAATCACAAAACGTTGAAAAAAGTGCTGGATTCTATTTTAGATTTTACTTCGAATATTATTATCGTCAATGACGGTTCTACAGATACAACAAAAGAAATTTTAAAGCAATATTCGAAGCTTACCCAAATTCACCATCCCCGAAATATAGGAAAAGGAAGGGCGCTTCGAAATGGTTTTAGAAAAGCGATCGAAATGCATTTTGAATATGCCATCACGATCGATTCTGATGGTCAGCACTTTGCATCTGATATCCCAAATTTTATTGCCGAAATTCAAAAGGAACCAAATTCTCTTTTGATAGGAAGCCGCAATATGGCACAGGAAAACGTGCCAAAGAAAAGTAGTTTTGGGAATAAATTTTCGAATTTCTGGTTTAAGTTCGAAACCGGAATTGTATTGGAAGATACTCAATCCGGATTTCGATTATATCCCTTAAACTTAATTCCAAAACAATTTTATACCAATAAATTTGAGTTCGAAATTGAAGTAATTGTGCGTTCTGCCTGGAAAGGTATTGTGGTAAAAAACATCCCGATTCAGATTTTGTATGATCCTGCAGAACGTGTTTCGCATTTTCGTCCGTTCAAGGATTTTACCCGAATCAGTATTCTAAATACCGTTTTGGTTCTAAACGCATTGTTGTACATCAAACCAAGAGATTTTTTTAGAAGAGCAAAAAAAAAAGGTTTTAAAAAATTCTTTCTCGAAGATATCTTAGAAAGTTCTGATTCTAATTTCAAAAAATCAGCCGCAATTGCTTTGGGTATTTTCATAGGTATTTCGCCTTTTTGGGGATTTCAAACCGTTTTGCTTTTTACTTTCGCGGCTTTGTTCAGGCTCAATAAAGTGATTGCTTATCTGGCTTCGAATGTGAGTTTTCCTCCTTTTATTCCTTTTGTTATTTACGGTTCGCTAAAAATGGGAAGTTACTTTGTATCGAATGATGCGCCGCTAATTTTAGACAGTTCGGTTACACTCGATGATATTCAAAAAAATGCAACCCAATATATCGTCGGAAGTCTTATTTTAGCATCCGTTTTGGCGCTGACTTTTGGCCTTATAAGTTATTTACTTTTAACGGCTTTTAGTTCTAAGAATAAAACAAATATTACGTAAAAATGGCAAAGATTAAAAGGATTTACGCTGATTTTTTTCGCCACAAATTTCACAAATTAGCACAAATTAATTCGCGAAAATTCGTGAAATTCGTGGCGAACTGACACAGAACTTAAAATCAATTTAATCCCTTTATTCCGATAGCTATCGGGAGTGGCAAAAAAAAATAATAAATAATTATGCATCAATACTTCTACGTCATTCACTTATTTATAAACCGACAAAAAACTTTATCGGTTGCTTTGGCTATTTTGATGCTTTTTGGTTTTGGATTCTTTGCCTCTCAAATAAAGTTTGAAGAAGATATTACAAAGCTTATCCCAACAAATGATAAGGCTGATGTTACGGCAAAAGTGTTGAAACAACTCAACTTTGCTGATAAAATCACGGTTATTTTCAAACTTGATAAAAACGGAACTGAAGACGATTTAAAAGAAATGGCAACTGCTTTTTCTGATAGTATTGCCAAATCGTGCAAACCATATGTAACCGGAATTCAGGGAAAAATTGACGAAGAAAACATTCAGGAAACGATAGATTTTGTTTACAATAATTTACCGCTTTTCCTGGAGAATAAAGATTATGCTGCCATTCAGAACAAACTTCAAAAAGATAGTATTGCCGCAACGGTTCAGGGAAATTACAAATCGATCATTTCTCCATCCGGATTTGTAACTAAGGATTTTATACTGCAAGATCCCCTTGGGATTTCGTTTATTGCTCTGAAAAAATTACAGCAACTGAATATTGGTGACGATTTCACCCTCAACAATGGTTTTGTAATGACCAAAGACAAAAAGAAATTGTTGCTTTTTATAACGTCAAATCTTCCTTCGAGCGAAACGGAAAAGAATACCATTTTTGCCGAAAAACTAAAATCGATTCAGGAGAATCTAAACCAGAAATTCAAAAGCAAAACTTCGATAACTTATTTTGGTTCGGCTTTGATTGCGGTTGCCAATGCCAATCAAATCAAAAGCGATATTATCCTAACCACAACAATCGCAATGATCACGCTGATGCTGATCTTGATTTTGTTTTATCGAAAAGTATTGATTCCGTTAATTATTTTTCTTCCAACGGTTTTTGGCGCTTTGTTCGCCGTGGCTTTTTTATATTTTGTAAAAGAACAAATTTCAGCCATTTCTCTTGGGATTGGCTCAATCTTACTAGGAATCACAATCGATTATTCGATACATATTCTCACACATTACAAACATAACAGCGACGTAAAAACGCTGTACAAAGACATTACAATGCCCGTAATTATGAGCAGCTCAACTACGGCTGTCGCTTTTTTATGTTTGCTTTTTGTAAAATCTGATGCTTTAAATGACTTAGGCATTTTTGCTGCCGTGATTGTTATGGTAACGGGTATTTTCTCTCTTTTGATTGTGCCGCATTTGTATAAACCGAAAAAAAATAATTTTGAACATAAGAAAAATGTCATCGATAAACTGGCACATTTCTCTTTTCATAACAATAAATATTTGATTGGTTTTTGCGTTTTAATCACCATTATTTGCTGCTTTACTTATAATAACGTTGGCTTCAATAATGATTTATCGCAATTGAATTTTGTTCCAAAAGAAATCAAAGCCGCCGAAAAAGATCTGGAAGAAAGCACGAGCTTAACCTCCAAAACCATTTATGTGGCTTCGTACGGAAAAAGCATGGAAGAAGTTTTGCAAAACAACTCTCAACTTTTTGCCGATTTATCGAAGGAAAAACAAACCAACAAAATATTGAATTTCAGTTCGGTTGGCGGAATTATGCTTTCGCAAAAAGAGCAACAACAAAAAATCGATAAATGGAATTCGTTTTGGGATGCTAATAAAAAACAACTTTTAGCATCTGAATTGATTGCTGAAGGTGCAAAACTAGGTTTCAAACCCACAACATATTCTGCCTTTTTTGATCATTTAAATTTTACTTTCAAACCCATTTCAGCTTCAGAATATCTGAAAATTCAGGCTTTGCAACTCAAAGAATTTATAACCGAAAAAAATGGATTCTTCACGATTTCTACTTTAGTAAAAGTAACGCCTGAGCAGCGAGATGCTTTTGTAAAATCGGCTTCCACCAAAAATAATCTGATTGCGATTGATCGTCAGCAAATGAATGAAACATTCTTCAGTACTTTAAAAACCGATTTTAATTCGCTGGTTAATTATTCGTTTGTTGCTGTAATCCTGATTTTGTTTTTCTTTTTCCGCAGAGTCGAATTGGTCATCGTAAGCTGTATTCCAATTGCTTTAACCGGAATTGTAACGGCAGGAATTATGGGAATCTTTGGCATCCAGATGAACATTTTCAGCATGATTGTTTGTACGCTGATTTTTGGTCATGGTGTCGATTTTAGTATTTTCATGACAAGCGCACTTCAAAAAGAATATACCAACGGAAAAAACGAAATCGCGATTTACAGAACTTCCATAATTCTGGCGGTTATCACAACTATTTTAGGAATTGGTGCCATGATTTTTGCACGTCACCCAGCGTTGAGATCCATTTCTTCTGTTTCTTTAATTGGGGTTTTTGCGGCACTAATCATAACGTTTATCTTCTACCCGATTCTCTTTAAATTATTCATATCCAATCGTGCAAAAAAAGGAAATCCACCTTTTGTATTGCGCACTTTTATACATGGTATTATTTCGTTTACCTATTACGGATTAGGCGGTATTTTGATGTCAATTTTCAGTATCACCATCATGCCGATTCTTCCAATAAAGGAAAAAACAAAAATGAAAGGTTTCCGATATGTGATTTCAAAATTCATGAATTCCGTATTGTATTCCAATCCGTTTTTGCATAAAAAAGTCATTAATAAGTTTAATGAAAATTTCGAAAAACCAGCCATCATTATTGCTAATCATTCTTCGTTTATTGATATTCTGGCAATGGGAATGCTGAGTCCTAAAATTATATTTCTGGTAAACGACTGGGTTTACAACTCTCCTATTTTTGGCGGAACGGTTAGAAAAGCAGGTTTTTATCGGGTTTCAGAAGGTATCGAAGGCGGCGTTGAACATTTGCGCCAAAAAGTAAACGAAGGATATTCGTTAATGATTTTCCCTGAAGGAACGCGTTCAGAAAGCAATCAGATCAACCGTTTTCATAAAGGTGCTTTTTATCTTGCCGAAGAATTTAATCTGGACATTGTTCCTGTTTTAATTCACGGGGCTTCAGAAGCAATCCCAAAAGGCGATTTTGTCATTCATCATAGTTATCTGACCCTTTCAATTTTAGAAAGAATTGCGCCTGATAATCTTTCTTTCGGGAAAAATTACGCCGAAAGAACGAAACTATTAAGCGCTTATTTTAAAATTGAATTCCAGAAAATTCGTCAGGAATTAGAAGGTCCGGATTATTTCAAAAAAATGGTAATTCATAGTTATGATTACAAAGAAATTGAAGTAACAAACAGTGTCAAAAACGATTTTAAACATAATTTAGAAACCTATTATCGTCTTAACAAGCATGTTTCGGCGAAAGCCAAAATACTGCACTTAGCCAATGATTACGGACAATTAGACGTTTTATTGACTTTGCAGGAACCACAACGAAAAGTAATTTCTTTTATTTCTGACGAAGAAAAACTAGCAGTTGCTAAAACGAATTATTTCCTTAAAAAAAGAAAAATCTCTTATGTGGATGATCTCGAATTGACTTTAGAAAATCAATACGATGCTCTTTTAATTTCTGATGAAAATTATAAAGAGGATCTCGGGAAAATCATTTCTACAACTTCTTGTGTTATTTTAATCAATAGTTCAGGTTTAAAAAACACTTTAATTAACTTTGGTTTTCAATCTGTCTCAGAAGAAAATTCTATAATCGTATTAAAGAAAAATTAGCATGAAAGAGCAATACGATGTAGTAATTGTAGGCAGCGGTTTAGGCGGATTGGTCTCGGCCATTATTCTGGCAAAAGAAGGCTACAGCGTTTGTGTGCTCGAAAAAAACAATCAATACGGCGGAAACCTGCAAACTTTTGTGCGCGATAAAACCATTTTTGATACCGGAATTCACTACATAGGAGGTCTTGAAGAAGGGCAAAATTTATATAAATATTTTAAATATCTGGGTATCATGGATCATCTCAATTTGAAAAAATTAGATGAAAATGGTTTTGACATTATCTCTTTTGAAGATGATGAAAACGAATATCCGCATGCGCAGGGTTACGACAATTTTGCCAATCAATTAGTCACTTTTTTTCCTGATGAAAAAGCAAACATTGAGGAATATTGTAAAAAAATAAAAGCAATTTGTGAATGTTTTCCTCTTTATAATTTAGAATGGGAAGGCAAATACGACAACGAAATTTTAGGGCTTAACGCCAAAGAAACAATCGAGGGATGTACACAAAATGAAAAGCTAAAAGCCGTTTTATCCGGTTCTAATTTTTTGTATGCGGGTATTGCTGACAAATCGCCTTTTTATGTCCATGCGCTTTCTGTAAACTCTTATATTCAAAGTTCGTGGCGCTGTATCAATGGCGGAAGTCAGATTACAAAACAGCTTTTGAAACAGCTTAAAAAACACGGTGGTGAGTTTTATAAATACAAAGAAGTTATTCGATTTAATGTCGAAAACAAAAAAGTAACTTCGGTAGATATGAAAGACGGAACTCAGGTTTCAGGTTCTTATTTCATCTCGAACATAGAACCCAAAACAACATTAAAACTGGCGGGCGAAGAAAACTTTAGAAAATCATTTTACAGCAGGGTTCAAAGTCTCGAAGGCGTTATTTCGGCATTCAGTTTATATATCGTTTTTAAACCGGAAACTTTTAAATACATCAATCACAATCATTATCATTTCAAGAAAAGTTCCGAAGTGTGGACCGCTCATGATTATGACGAAAATTCCTGGCCAAAAGCTTTTATGGCTTCTATGAATGCCTCAAAAAAACAGGAAGAATGGGCCGAAGGAATGACCTTTATCACTTACATGAAATATGACGATGTTGCACCCTGGAGGAATACTTTCAATACTACAGTTGATGAAAATGATCGCGGAGAAAGCTATGAAGAATTTAAATTCAGAAAAGCAGCTAAATTTTTAGATGAAATCGAGATAAAATTCCCCGGAATTAGAGATTGCATTCAATCTGTTCATACTTCTACCCCGCTTTCTTATCGGGATTATATAGGTGGAGACAACGGAAATATGTACGGTTATGTTAAAGATTCGAATAATCCGATGAAAACCCTGATTCCGTCAAAAACTAGGCTGGATAATTTATATCTTACGGGCCAAAGTATTAATATGCATGGTGTTCTTGGTGTAACAATTGGCGCCGTTGTAACCTGTTCAGAAATTCTTGGCAAAGAATATTTAGTAACTAAAATCAATAAAGCATCTGAATAAAATGTAGGGATATGAAAAGCCGGATTAATTTATTTTTTTTCGTTGGTTTTTTATTGGTGTTAGCCTCCTGCGGAACATCAAAATCCATGCATCATCTTCCTGAAACTTCTCAATATAATGCTGCAAAACCAATTGTAACAAAACAATCTGACAGCATTTTTGTTTCAGGAAAAAATTCACTTTTAAAAAATAAACAAGGCCTTTGGGAACTTTATGTTGAAGGCGATCCTCTTGAAATTGGCCTTAACACCGGAGCTTTATCAGATTCTCTTTTAAAAAATCAGGAACATATATTCTTCTCCAAAATAAAGGATATTGTTCCGTCAAAATTTCAACAACGACTTCTTCGAAATTTTCTAAAATGGTACAACAGGAAATTATACCTGAATGTTCCTGAAGAATATCAAACCGAAATTTTTGGTGTTTCGCAATACACATCGCATGATTTTGACAACATTGCACCACAATTTCAGCGGAGTTTGTATTTGCATGCCGCGCACGATATTGGGCATGCTTTGCAGGATTTGGCTTTGGTGGGTTGTTCCTCTTTTGCTGCCTGGGGCGAAAAATCTGAGGATGGAAATTTAATCCTTGGACGTAATTTTGATTTTTATGTGAATGACGCTTTCGCGGAAAATAAAATCGTCGCGTTTATAAACCCGAAAGAAGGTCAACAGTTTATGATGGTTACCTGGCCCGGAATGGTTGGTGCGGTTTCCGGAATGAATGCGCAAGGTTTGACGGTTACTATCAATGCCTCGAAATCTAAAATACCATTGATTGCTAAAACACCAATTTCTATTCTAACGCGTGAAATTTTACAACATGCCAAGAATATTGAAGAAGCCATTGCGATTGCCAAAAAAAGAGAAGTTTTTGTTTCAGAATCTATTATGGTTGGAAGTGCGCAAGATAACAAAGCGATTTTGATCGAAGTTTCGCCTAAAAAGATGGACGTTTACGAAGTCCCAAATAGTGATCAGTTGTTTTGTTCGAACCATTTTCAGGGAGAAGATTTAAAAAACGAAAAACGAAATCAGTTGCAAATTGCCAACAGCCATTCTGAATATCGTTTTGAAAGAATGCAGGAACTTTTTGCAGAAAATCCTAAAATTAATCCCAAAATTGCCTCTGAAATTCTTAGAAATAAAGACGGTTTAAAAAATATCCCTTTGGGTTATGGCAACGAAAAAGCATTGAATCAGTTGATGGCACATCACGGAATAATCTTTAAACCAAAAGAAAAACTGGTTTGGGTTTCGGCAAATCCGTATCAGTTAGGTGAATTTGTTTGTTATAATTTAGATTCTATTTTTAAAGAAAGAAAAAGAAGCCCGATTGTTTCATTTCAACAGAAAAATTTAGACATTCCAAAAGATCCTTTTCTGGAAACTATTCAATATAAAAAGTATCAAAAATTTAGAACTGAAGATGATAAAATAGATTTATATCTGAAAAATAAAGAAGTTATTAGCGCTGAATTTATTCAGCAATATCAATCCTTAAACCCTGATTATTGGGTTGTGTATTACAAAGCAGGGTTGTACTTTTATCAAAAAAAAGAATACAAGCTTTCTCAGGCCAATTTTGAAAAAGCGTTAACCAAAGAAATTACAACAGTTCCTGACAAAACAGTAATTGAAAAGTATTTAAAAAAAATCAAAAGAAAATTACAATGATTCCATTAATAGAAAAAGATTCTTTAGAAGAAATTAAAAATTTTCAAGAGCAAAAATTAGTCGAACTTTTAGAATATATCAGTCAAAATTCTCCTTTTTACAAACGCCTTTTTGCGGGTCAAAACATTGATATTTCGAAAATTAAAACACTCGAAGATTTACAATATTTGCCTGTTACCACAAAAGAAAATTTACAGGAATACAACGATGATTTTTTATGTGTTCCTCAAAATAAAATCATCGATTATGCTTCGACTTCAGGAACTTTAGGCGATCCTGTAACTTTTGGTTTAACCGATTCTGACTTAGACAGATTGGCTTATAACGAAGCAATTTCATTCGCCTGCGCCGGAATTGCAGAAGGTGATGTGGTACAATTGATGACGACAATCGACAGAAAATTTATGGCCGGTCTGGCTTATTTTCTGGGATTACGAAAACTAAAAGTGGGTGTTATTCGCGTTGGAGCCGGAATCCCGGAATTGCAATGGGATTCTATTTTAAAATACAAACCTTCTTATCTAATTACGGTTCCTTCGTTTTTATTAAAGTTAATTGAATACGCAGAAGCTCACGGAATTGATTATAATAATTCGAGCATAAAAGGTGCTATTTGCATTGGAGAATCACTAAGAAATCAGGATTTTTCGATGAATATTTTATCCAATAAAATCACTGAAAAATGGAATATTAAGTTGTTCTCTACTTATGCGTCTACAGAAATGAGCACTGCTTTTACAGAATGTGAGCATGGTGTTGGAGGTCATCACCATCCGGAATTGATTATTGTTGAAGTGCTGGATGAAAATAATATTCCTGTAAAAGACGGAGAAATTGGCGAACTTACTTTTACCACCTTAGGGATTGAAGCCATGCCTTTATTGCGTTTTAAAACCGGAGATATTGTTCAGTTACACAACAGTCCTTGTGCCTGCGGAAGAAACACATTGCGTGTTGGTCCGGTTGTGGGCCGTAAAAAACAAATGATAAAATACAAAGGAACAACGCTTTATCCGCCAGCGATGAATGATGTTTTGAGTGGTTTCGACAATATCGAAAATCATATTATTGAGATCTCTACCAACGATTTAGGAACAGATGAAATCCTGATAAAAATTGCTGTAAAAAATCAATCTGCTGAATTTTTACAGGAAATAAAAGATCACTTTAGAGCAAAATTAAGGGTTACACCAAAGATTGAATTCGCCTCAAAAGAAACTTTGAACCCTTTAGTTTTTAACCCAATGAGTCGAAAACCAATTCGATTTTTTGATTACAGAGTTTAGAAAAAAAGGTGCAAAGTTGCAAAGGTTCAGAGGTACAAAGGCTCTTAATCAACGTTATAAAAAAACCTTTGTCCCTTTGTTACTTTGAGCCTTTGTACCTCGAATTGTGCCAATTCGACTAAAAAGTTGTAATTTTGCACAAAATATTGAAGATGGTCAAGATTGGCAACATAGAATTACCCGAATTTCCTTTATTACTCGCACCAATGGAAGATGTTAGTGATCCGCCGTTTCGCAGATTATGCAAAACGCACGGCGCTGACATGATGTATTCTGAATTTATTTCGTCTGAAGGATTGATTCGTGATGCTATCAAAAGCAGAATGAAGCTGGATATTTTTGATTACGAACGTCCGGTTGGAATTCAAATTTTTGGTGGTGATGAGGAAGCAATGGCGCTTTCGTCTAAAATTGTTTCTACGGTAAAACCTGATTTAGTTGACATTAATTTTGGATGTCCGGTAAAAAAAGTAGTTTGTAAAGGTGCCGGAGCAGGAGTTTTGAAAGATGTCGATTTGATGGTTCGTTTGACCAAAGCGGTTATCAGAAGTACCGATTTGCCTGTAACGGTAAAAACTCGTTTGGGCTGGGATGATAACTCGATCAATATTGATGAAGTTGCTGAAAGACTCCAGGATATTGGTGTTCAGGCTTTAACGATTCATGCCAGAACACGTGCACAAATGTACAAAGGTCATTCTGACTGGTCGCACATTGCCCGCGTAAAAAACAACCCCAGAATTACAATGCCTATTTTTGGAAACGGCGATATCGACAATCCGGAAAAAGCATTAAAATATAAAAACGAATACGGCATTGACGGAATCATGATTGGTCGTGCTGCGATTGGTTATCCGTGGATTTTTAACGAAATCAAGCACTATTTTAAAACCGGAGAACACTTAGCTGCCCCAACGGTTATTGATCGTGTAGAAGCGGCAAGAAACCACTTAATGTGGTCAATGGAATGGAAAGGCGAACGCCTTGGAATTGTTGAAATGCGTCGTCATTATACCAACTATTTTAAAGGAATTCATTCTTTTAAAGAATACAAACAAAAACTGGTTACTACTGATGAACCTGAAGCTTTGTTCGCTATTATGAAAGAAATCGAGCAGGTTTATGCTGGATATGAGTTTGTTTAGACAATAATATAATCTTTGTCAAAGTTTAAAACTTTGACAAAGACCTGATATAAAAAAAGACCTTCACAATTTGAAGGTCTTTTTTTGTATAAACTATACTTGAATACGTTTCCATTTCCCTCTCTTATAAAAGAAAATACTCGCCAATGTTATTGCAGTTTCTGCAACCGGAATTGCGATAAAAACTCCTGTTGGTCCCATATTAAAATGTTTGGCCAATACATAGGCTAACGGAATTTGGAACAACCAAAAACCAAAGAAATTAATTCCGGTTGGTGTCCAGGTATCTCCTGCCCCATTGAATGTGTTGATCAAAACCATTCCGATTCCGTAAAAGATAAATCCGATACTCATAATCTGTAAGGCTTCGACGGCTATTGTTTTTACCAATTCATCATTGGTAAAAAACGAAATAATGTATTTACCAAAACACAATACAATTACCATAATGGTCGCCATAAAAATGACATTGTATCTCGCGGTTGTATAAACTGATTTTTCGGCACGATCGATTTGTTTTGCTCCTAAGTTTTGTCCCACCAAAGTAGCTGCGGCATTACTTAATCCCCAAGCCGGAAGAATAAAAAACATCATAATTCTAAGCGCAGTCTGATATCCAGCCGATCCGTGATCTCCACCTGTTGTTGCAACCAATTGCGCCAGAAAAATCCAGCTGCAAGAAGCAATAACGAATTGTAAAACTCCCGGAGCAGCAATTTTTACTAATGCTTTTATCTGATGAAAATCCGGAATGAAATAAGAAAGTTTAATTTTTAAAGCTCCATTGCCAAAAAACAAATGAAATACCTGATACAATACTCCAATACTTCTTCCTAAAGTGGTGGCGATTGCTGCACCGGTTAAGCCAAAAGCAGGAATTGGACCGAAACCGTTAATTAGTATCGGACATAAAACAATATTTAAAATATTGGCTAACCAAAGACTTTTCATGGCAATTGCTGCGTTACCTGCTCCGCGAAATATTCCGTTAATTAAGAATAAAAGCATTATACATAAACTTCCGCCAATCATAATTTGCGTAAAAATGTAACCATGTTCTGCTGCTTCCTGAGAGGCACCCATTAACATCAGAATTTTTTTGGCATAAATAACTCCAAAAAGACTAATGATGCAATTGATCACAAAAGCAATAATAATAGCCTGCATCCCTGCTTTTGCCGCGGCAACAGGATCTTTTTCACCAATACGTCGTGCTACAACTGCTGTGGCAGCCATACTCATACCTATTGCAACTGAATATATAATAGCAAGTACAGATTCTGTTAAACCAACCGTTTGAATGGCAAAACTACTGTGCTCTAAATGTCCAACGAAATATAAATCGACCAAGGCAAAAACAGATTCCATCATCATTTCTAAAACCATCGGGATGGCTAATAGAATAACGGCTTTTTTGATGCTTCCTACGGTATAATCAAAAGATTCGTCTCCTTTGATTGCTTGTTTTAAAGTGGTGAAAATCTTAGAAAATAAACTTTTCTGTATTGTTGTTTCTGTCATGATAAGTTAGGATAAATGATAATATTAGTCCAGAATCAATGATCTGAACTGAAGAAAAATAAACGTAAGTATCCTAATTATTCAAGAAAATAAAATAGGATTAGGCAGAAACAATCATAAATTGTAGTTTTTTAAGAGGATAAATATAAGTAATATTTTTTAGTGAGAAATACTAATCCAATAACTTTTTGCTTACACGGCTGCTAGCAATTAAAGAAGCCACAAAACCAAGTGATACAATTGTTCCCATCACTATAAGTACGTTTTCAAGATTGAAAACTACCGGATATGCCAGGGTTGGCGTGATCATAATAAGTTCGTATCGTTGTTGTAACAATACTAGAATGATACCGAGAACAAGGCCAATTATACCTCCAAAAACGCTTAACAAAGTTCCCTGAAGCAGGAATATTTTCCGTAAACTATTGATTTCTGTTCCAAGATTAAAAAGGGTTTTAAGATTTCCTTTCTTTTCTAAAATCATCATGATCAATGCTCCCACTAAATTGAAAAGTGCCACAATAATCACCAAAGTAAAAATCAGGTAAACCACTATGTTTTCTGTATTCAGCATTTTATACAAGGACTCATTAAGTTGTGCCCTGTTTTTTATTGTAATTTTATTATTGAAAATAGCATTCAGTTTAGTACTAATAGCGATTTCATTTGCTCCATCTTTCAGATTAAATTCGATTCCTGAAATTTGATTCGGCTTGTACATTAATAATTCCTGCGCTAAGCCCAAATCTGCAAAAACATATTTTGAATCTAAATCTTCACTGATCGAATAAATCCCAACTGGTAAAACATCTGTTTTATTAAATGCTTCTTCGGGATTTTCGATTGCTCCTTTTCCCGGTTTTGGCGCAAATATTTGCAAAGGGTTTTCGAAATCAAGAATTCCCATCGAGAAATCCTGAGCTATTCCGTAGCCAATAACAACCTGATAAGTGTCCGGTTTGAGCCAATCTCCGTTAAAGAGTTTTTTTTTGATATCGTTAACTACGGGATAGTTTCGATCGACACCTTTTAGATAAGTAACCTGCTGTTTGTCTTTAAACAAAAACAAAACACGTTCTTCGATAATTTTAGTATACAAAACAACGCCGTCAATCTTTTTAATTTGATTTTCCTGATCGGGTGTAATCAAAAACGATTTTCCGTAAGTACTGGTAATTTTTAGATCGGGATCTATTTCGTTTGTAAACGAAAGACTAAAAACCTTTAATCCGCTAAAAACAGATAAAACCACAAACAAAGCCATTGTGCCAACAATAATTCCCATGCTGGCAATGCGATTAATAATATTGATAGCATTGTTTTTGCTTCTGCTAAAAATATAACGTTTGGCTATGTAAAGGGGGAAATTCAATTTATGATTTTCTTCTTTTTTCTAAAAGATCACGATTTTCGATTGGGTTTTCTCTGTTTGATAATGCGTTATCAATTTTTTCGATATAATCAAGAGAGTCATCGATAAAGAATACCAGATTTGGTACACGACGCAATTGTAAACGAACACGTTGTGATAAATCGTGCTTAATTAGAGTTGAGTTTGATTTTATACCTTCTAAAGTTTCTTTGGCTTTGTCCTGAGGAAAAATGCTTAAATACACTGTTGCTACAGATAAATCTGAAGTAACACTAACTTTGGATACCGAAATTACCAAATTAGTAATTCCGTTTTTTCTCACTTCACCTTGCAAAATATCAACCAGATCTTTCTGGATGACACCGCCGATTTTTTTCTGTCTATTTGTTTCCATAGTGCAAAAATACTATTTTAAATTTCAATCGATACAATTTCAAATGAACAATAGAATGATTTTTATCTTCTAATGTGGTTTATCCTTTATAAAGTTACAATTTCGATCGTCAATTTCAAGAAAAACATAAAAACTGAGGTCTTTAAAATTAAACTAAACGATATCTCATAGCTGATAAAAATCATATTATTTATGAGAAAAATGAGACATATTTGATATAACCTTAAAACATATCAATTATGAAAAAAAGAGAACCAATTAGTCATATCATGACTAAAAGCGTCGTAACGGTAAACGAAAATGACGGACTTAGAAAAGTAGTTGAAAAGCTAAAAAAACATAACATTCGCCACATCCCAATTGTGAGGGGCAAAGATGTCGTTGGAATTATTAGCCGAACTGATATTAACAGATTAACTTTTGGCGCTTTGTTCGAAGCGCAGGAAGGTGCTGATGAGGCCATTCTGGATATGTTGACCATTGCTCAGGTCATGACATCAAAACCAAAAACAATATCATCTGATACTATTATAAAAGATTCGGCACAAATTTTTGTGAACGAAGAATTTCACGCTCTTCCGGTAGTGAATAACGGAGAACTAAAAGGTATCGTTACTACAACCGATATTTTAAAGTACTTTTTAGAACAATATGATTAACCAAAAAACCAACCCACAAAAAAGGGAGCTAATTTAGCTCCCTTTTTTATTATCTATTTTGCAACCATCCCTCAGGATTGTTATTTGATGTATTTTGAATAATTAAAAACTTAATAATTGTTTTTCCAGTGTCTCCACTTGTTCTTACTTTTCCAAGTACTTGTTTCACTTTTACTTTGTCACCTTGCTCAACAGATACCGAACTTAGGTTTTGATATACTGTAAAGTAATCTCCATGCTGAATAAAAACAGCTCTGTTTACAGGAGACAAGGCTATAACTTTTGATACTACTCCTTCAAATACAGCACGTGCACTTGCTCCTTGTTCTGTAGTAATCTCTACTCCGGAATTATGAACCGTAAGTGTTGGATATAGTGGATGCGGCTGATCTCCGTAACCAAGAGATATAAATCCTTTCTCTACAGGCCAAGGCAGTTTCCCTCTGTTGGCTTTAAAATCGGCAGCTAAAATTTTCCCTTCCGGTGTTAATGTAATTCTATCTGATGAATAACTTTTAGGGGATGACGCTTCTGCTTTCTCTGCTTCGCTGGCTTTACCTTCTGCGATTCTTTTACGTCTTTCTTCTTCGGCTCTTTTATTTGCTAATCTAATTTGTTCACGGATAAGCTCCTTAATTTTAGCGTCGATTTTTCTCGATTCCTGTTGTTTCGCTTTTGTATCGGCAATAATTTTACTCTTATCTTTTTTAATTGAGTTAACTAATTTTTGCTGTTCCTGCTTTTCAACTTCTAAGCTCTGTTTCTCTTTTTGATTTTCTGCAATAATTTTTTTCTTAACCTGTCTTTGTCCATCCAATTTAGCATTGTAATCAACTAATTGAGCGGTTTTTGATTGAATTTCTAAACCTTGATTCTTTCTGAAATTCGTATATTGTTTTAAATATTGTGCTCTTTTATAAGCTTGTAAAAAGCTTTCTGATGATAAAATAAACATGGCCCGGCTTTGCTCAGATCTGCTTTTATATGATTTCAGAATCATTTTTGCATAATCTGCTTTTAATACCTCAAGTTCTTTTTTTAATTTATTAACCTTAACCTGGTTAATATACATATCGTTACTTAAAAGTTTTTCTTGTTTTGCTGTAGTATTTATCAGTTTCTCTTTCAGCTTAATTTTATTCGCCTGAATCAAAAAAACATTTACTGCTGATTTTTCTTTTTTCTTTACAGACTGCAACATTTTTTCATTGTCTCTAATTTCCTGTTGAATCTGAGCTTTACGCTGTTCAAGTTTTTCTTGTTGCGAATCATCTTGCGCCCACATAAATGTAGTGGCACATATAAAAATTAGGCTTAGGAGAAATTTTGGCATGTTTATATTTTCTTTTTGCAAATTTACTTAATTATAACTTTTTTATAACCACTTGGTACGCTATATGGAAAAGAAAGTTCTTCATTAAATGAAATATTATTGTAATTCAAATTAATATTAGTTTTCCCTTTTGGCTGAATTGCATTAATTTCAATACTCGTTGGAAGTGTTCCCTGATTAAAAACTTTGCTGTCACCATAAGAAATTTGTAACATTCTGTTTTCCGTAGGCTGCGAAATCTCTTCTTTTTGCAATAAATATTTATCTGCATCCAGGTAGAAAGATTTTTTTATGTTAGCCTCTTTTAGATCTTCTAACTTAAAAAGGTTGTCTACAATGGTCTGGGTATATTTTCCTTTTCTTAAATCGTCAAGTGCTTCTCCAACTAATAAATTCTGCACTTTGCTGTAATCTAATTCAGTTCCTAACCATTTACTTAAACTGGTAAAATCACCCTCGTAATAGGTGCTGTTTATTTTTTCGTAATAACTTACTGTAGTTGGCGTTATTAAAGCTTTTGCCATTGTAATTCCCAGAAAACGAACACTTACTAAGATCTGTTTGTCTTTTTCGATTCTAATATCGGCTGTAACATTTTGACTTTGTTTTTCGTCAGCATATCTCGCGCTGGCTTTTATGTATAAAGTAGAAAAATCTAACTTATTGTCATAATGTTTCTCAACTGCTTTCTTATCTTCTTTTGTAATAACTTCAGTGTTGCCGTTATTATTTTGTACCGCAACTGCCTTTGATTTACAAGAAACCATAAAAGCGGTCACTAATACTAGTGCTATATATTTTTTCATCTGAATTTAGTCTTTTACTTTTTTTTCTTTAATAATTCATTTGCCTTCAAAAAGTATTCCTCTTTTTTCTTAGCATCTCCTAAACCATTGTATGCCTCTCCTAACTGAATATTAAAATTTGCTTCGAGCGTTTTATCATCAACTACATAATCGAGTCCCATTTCTAAAACGGTTTTTGCGTTTTTAAATTGTTGTAACTGATTGTTTCCTAAGCCGGCATAATAATAAAATTGTGGCTGACTAGGATATACGTCGATCATATTCATCGCTCTTTTTGTCATTGGTTCAAATTGTTTTGCTTGTGTGTAAGCTTCAAGCAACAGCAAATTAGTTTCACGATCTGTATCTGAATTTGATTTTAAATCTTTCTCATAATACTTAATCGCATTCTCAAACTGACCTTTGCTATGATAAAATTTCCCTACTTCTTTTGCAACATCAATTTCTTTATCATTATCGAAATAAGCAATGGCTTTCTCTAAATCAGGAGCATATAGTGGATTTTTATTCACATAGATCAAAAATTCATTTAAAGTACGATGCTTAATTTTTGAATCAATTTTTGGACTTGATAAAATTACATTCATCGCCTTAATGGCTTTATCTGCCTGGTTTCCGTCTATATAAACTTTAAACAAGCTCACTTGTGCCCACTCTGATGTTGGAACTTCTTTTGCTAATTGTTTCGCAACTTCTAAAGCTTTGTCTGTTTCTTCTGCTTTTGAATATAAAAAAATCAGGTTGATATAATTCGCTTCTTCTTTTGGATTCTTTTTTATCTGATCAATCAGATTTGTGATTTCGGCATTTTGATATTTTCCCTGAGATAAAATCTGCATTTTATAACGGTCGCGATCTTCTGATTTTCCGAATTTATCGTTCATTTCATTGATCGTTACAAGTGCTTTGTCAAACTGATTTGTAATCATATAAAGTGAAATCAAATCATCTTTATATTCTTCATCAAAAGCAATTATTTTCTGAATCGTTTCAATTGCCAAAGGATAGTTCTTAGTTTCATAACTTACATCGTAAATTCCTAACCAGTACCATTTGTTTTTTGGATCTAATTGTGTTGCTTTTTCAAACGAATCCTGCGCGTTTCTATAATCTTTTAAAGACAGGTAATTTTTTCCTAATTCAAAATATGCTACTGCATCATTAGGTTTTAGCTTAACGCATTTATCCAGCGATGCTATTGCTTTATCATAATTTTCAATTCCTTTTTGTTTTAATGATTCATAAAAAGCATCCTGATATTCATCTGTTGCCATAGCAATATCTTCCGGTTCTGTTTGTGCCATAACCGAAATTGGATTGCCAAGCAAAACGAAAAATAAAATAACTATAACTCCTTTTTGTATCATCTTTACAATTTAATTTTTAAACAAAAATGAATCTTTTTGAGCCTACCGAATACAAATACTATAAATTAATCTTCAACACGAATTTCACTAATTTGCACAAACTTTAATAGCTTAATTTAGTTTGTGAAATTCTTGTTGGTTTTGTACTTGTGTTCTTTAAACTTATATTTATTCTAAAACCGAATAATCACCAATGCTAATACTTGTAAACTTACCATCATAAACAACGTGATTTCCTATCATAGCATTGTCTAAGTTAGCGTTTTTTATTTGAGAATAAGTTTGAACCAAACTATTTTTGATCGAACTATCGATAACGTGACATCCTTTTCCTATTGAAACATTTGGTCCTACTGTTGCATTTTTCAACACTACATTTTCACCAATATAACAAGGAGGGATAATGGTTGCATTTTCTAACTTAACATCATAATCTACAAGATGTTCTCCGTCATTGTGCAAGAATCCTAACATTCTGGAATTAGTTTCAACCGTAACATCTTTATTTCCACAATCCATCCATTCGTCAACGCTTCCGGTTTTAAAAACTTTACCGTTAGCCATCATGGCTTTAATCCCGTCGTTGATTTGGTATTCTCCACCATTCTGGATATTGTTATCCAAAACTCCCTGAAGTTCTTTTTTCAAATCGCCAACTTCTTTAAAATAATAGATTCCGATAACGGCTAAGTCGCTTACGAATTCCTTTGGTTTTTCAACTAATTCTATAATTTCGTTATTCTGATTCAGTTTTACAACACCAAAAGCTTCCGGCTGATCTACTTGTTTTACCCAAATTACAGCATCAGCAGCAGGATCTAATTCAAAATCTGCTCTAATCAAAGTATCCGCGTAAGCGATAACTGCAGGACCGGACAAAGATTCTTTTGCACACATAATGGCATGACCTGTTCCTAATGGTAAATCCTGACGATAGATCGAAGCTTTTGCTCCTAAACTTCCAGCCAATTCTTCTAAACTTGCTACAAGATCATCTCCAAAAAAAGCAGGATCTCCTAAAATAAAAGCAACTTCTTCGATAGGTTCTTTTAATATTTTAGCAATGTCTTCGACTAAACGATGAACGATAGATTTTCCTGCAACAGGAATTAATGGTTTTGGAACAGTTAAAGTATGTGGTCTAAGTCTAGATCCTCGACCTGCCATTGGAACGATTATTTTCATTTTGTCTTTTTATTTTATTCGAAGATTTAAAAAATCCTCTTAGTTTGGTTATTTATTTTGTTTTGTTGCAAAGTATAGAAACTGATAACCTTGACTGCAACAGAAAACTATTTAACCGCAAAGTTCGCAATCCCGATAGCTATCGGGATACGCAAAGTTCGCTAGGTTTATTCATTTCATTTTTAAGGTCGCAAAGAACTGAAACTGATAACTGCGACTGAAAACTATTTTAACCGCAAAGTACAGAAACTGATTACTGTGACTGCGACTGAAAACTATTTAACTCCAGTACTTCCAAAACCGCCTTCGCCTCTTGATGTTTCAGAAAGTTCTGCAACTTCAATCCATTCTGCTCTTTCGTGTTTGGCAATAATTAATTGTGCAATTCGTTCTCCGTTTTCGATTACGAATTCTTCATTTGATAAATTTACTAAAATTACACCTATTTCTCCTCTATAATCGGCATCGACTGTTCCCGGAGAATTTAAAACTGTAACTCCTTTTTTGGCTGCTAATCCGCTTCTTGGTCGAACCTGTGCTTCGTAACCTATTGGTAATTCAATAAAAAGTCCTGTTTTTACAATGGTTCTTTCTAAAGGTTTTAATGTTATAGAGTCTGTTAAATTCGCACGTAAATCCATTCCTGCCGAAGCAATTGTTTCGTAGTTTGGTAAAGCGTGTTGTGATTTATTGATAATTTGTATTTTCATTTTTTATTTTAAAACATTAAAATCAAATTGAGTTTATTAAAACTCAATTCTATTTTTTACTCATAATTCCTTTGATGGTTTCTTTTTCATTGTGATACACAAAATACATGAATCCTAATAATAACGGAATTCCAACGAAATAATTTTCTCTAAATCCGTAAAAAGAAATAGCCGAAAATACAATTGAAATTCCCAGGTAAGCTCCAATTTTGTTCATATCATAAGGTATAGGATAATATTTGTTTCCTAATACATAAGAAATCAACATCATACTTCCGTAAGCCGAAATCGTTGCAATTGCTGAACCGTAGTAACTGTATTTTGGAATTAAAAAATAATTTAAAACCAATGTTACAATCGCCCCAACAATCGAGATATATGCTCCTATTTTTGTTTTATCGGTCAGTTTATACCAGACTGATAAGTTGTTGTAAATTCCTAAAAAGAAGTTTGCCAGAATAATTAGCGGTACCACTTTCATTGCTTCCCAATATGATTTATTGTCCAGTAAAAGATACTTTAAAACATCGGCAAAAACAATCACTCCTAATAAAATTAACGAACCCAGAATAACAAAATATTTTGTAATTACGGCGTAAGTTTGAGGTGCATTGGCATTTTTTGAATGACTAAAAAAGAAAGGTTCAATACCTAATCTAAAAGCCGTTGCAAACAAAACCATAAACAAACCTAATTTGTAACAAGCTGAATAGGCTCCAACTTCTGATTTTGCTAAATTTTCAGGTAGTAGATATCCTAATAGAATTTTATCGAAATGTTCGTTAACAGCAAATGCCAGTCCGGCAACCAAAATTGGTAAACCGTATTTCATCATTTTTTTCCAAAGGATTGGATCGAATTTTCTTCCCAATGAAAGATAATTTGGCGAAAGCACAATAAATGTAGCTAAACTTGCCAGTAGATTTGCAATGAAAATATAGGCAATCTGGAAATTCTCTACATATAAATTATCCCAAACTGAGTTAGGATTTGCTGCAGCAAGCTTAGGCAAGTACATTAAAAAGAATATATTCAGTAATAAATTGATTACTACGTTTCCTATTTTAATTGCTGCATAAACCATTGGTCTCTGATTGGCTCTAAGTTTAGAAAATGGTATTAAAACCAAAGCATCTAAAACTAAAATCCAAACGGTATATGTAATATATTGTACATCAACTTCGGCAAGACTTGCCAAGGTATTTCTAAAAATTAAAGCGGCAAATAAGAAAATAATCGAGGACCAAAATATTGATATTGTCGATGTTGCGATTACATTTTTCTTATCATCCTCGGCACTATAGAATCTAAAAAATGCGGTTTCCATTCCGTACGAAAGAACCACATTAAAGAACACCATCCATGACAAAACGATCGAAACCTCGCCATATTCTGCAGTTGGTAAAATACCAGTGTACAATCTTACCAATAAAAAACTTAGCATTCTTGGTAAGACCGTTGCTAGTCCGTAAATAGCAGTTTGTTTGAACAGATTTTTATATAATCCCAAAATAATTTATAATAAAGTTTGTAAAACAAAAATAACCAATTCTTTTGTTTATTACTGATTTTGTAGGTTCAATAAAAAAATTGGTGTGTAATTTTATTGTGTTAGTTTTTTTTCGTCTAATATTTTAACGAAATGAAAACCTTTTGGTCCATAACCTTGGTTGTAGTAAAAGCGGTGAGCGGCGAAATTTCCGGTAAAAGCGTCTAAAACTATAGAACTACAATCCAGCTCTAAAGCCTTTTTTTCGATATAATCTGTTAATAATTTTCCTATTCCTTTAGAACGATGATCAGGATTTACAACAAAATTATCTATCTCGAGATATTTACCCGTCCACAATTTAGTAGCCGACCAACAACCTGTAATTCCAAGACAGTTATCTCCCTCAAAAACCGCGATCTGAATATAATTATGAGGCACCATTTCAGAAAGGTAAGCCTGATATTTTTCAATCGATAAATTAGGATAAAGAAATCGAATAGTTGCTATTTGGTCAACCATTGCTTCTCTGGTAGTAAGCTCTTTTACTTGTAATTTCATTGTAATAAAAATAGACATCAAAAATACTCAATTTTTTCAATTACAATTCTATTTTAACCTCGTGTGTGAAATTTATAATAAAGCCCAAAAATTATATAAATTTTTACAAGTACTTCTATACTAACTTTGTATCAAAGGGAATGAGCAAAGCTAAAATACAACCCTTTAAAAAAAAGCAAAGCATTGGGACTAATAAAGCTAGTTTGTTCCCACAAAAGACAAAGCAAAAGGGAGTGATTCTGCTGAAATGTAACCCTCAAAAAAACAGAGCATTGGGACTAATAAAGCTAGTTTGTTCCCATAAAAGACAAAGCAAGGGATTGATTCTGCTGAAATGTAACCCTCAAAAAAAACAGAGCATTGGGACTAATAAAGCTAGTTTGTTCCCATAAAAGACAAAGCAAAGGGAGTGATTCTGCTGATATGTAACCCTCAAAAAAACAGAGCATTGGGACTGATAAAGCTAGTTTGTTCCCATGAAAGACAAAGCACTACAGAGGTCATAAATCTGTCAATAATTTTATAAAATGGTAATTGATTCTCGGTTTTTGATTGAATTGAGAATCACCATTTTATAAGTTTAAAAATTAGAAAAACTAAAACTACTATATAAAGAAAAAGACCCGACAATTACTTGTCGGGTCTTTTTTTGTATGTCCTGAACAAATTATCCGTTCAAAGCTTCTGCTCCACCAACGATCTCAAGGATCTCATTGGTAATAGATGCCTGACGTGCTTTATTGTAAGTCAATTTCAATTGGTTTCTTAATTCAGTTGCGTTGTCAGTTGCTTTGTGCATTGCTGTCATACGCGCTCCGTGTTCTGAAGCAAATGAATCACGAATACCTTTGTATAATTGTGTTTTTAATGATTTAGGAATCAATGTCAACACAATTTCTTCTTTTGAAGGTTCAAAAATATAATCTCCTGTAGAAACCGGTACATCAGATTTAATTGGCGCTAACGGTAAAAATTGTTCTGTTTGAACGATTTGTGTAGCAGCATTTTTAAACTGATTGTAAATCAATTCGATTCTGTCGTATTCTCCAGATAAAAATTTCTGAGTTAAGTTATCAGCAATTCCGGCAACATTTTCAAAAGTTAAATGATCGAAAATTGCATTATGGTGACCGTGAACTTTATGAGATTTACTTAATACATCATTTCCTTTTTTACCAATAGGAAAAACATCAACTTGTTTTCCGGCATAAAAAGCAGAACGATTTTTAACCTCTTTTATAATATTTGAATTGAATGCACCACATAAACCTCTGTTTGAAGTTATAGCTACAAGCAATACTTTTTTTACTTCACGTTGTGTTGTATAATCTCCTCCAACTTCACCGTCCAGTGTAGCAGAAAGGTTTTGCAACAACTCCGTTAATTTCTCGGCATAAGGGCGCATTGCAGTGATTGCATCTTGTGCTTTCTTAAGCTTTGCAGCAGAAACCATTTTCATTGCCGATGTAATTTGCATCGTCGATGAAACGGAAGTAATTCTATTACGGATTTCCTTTAAATTTGCCATCTATTAATTAGAAAATGTGACAATTTGAAAATTAGATAATTAGAAGAGCGTTAAACCCTTTCTAATTATCTAATCAACCAATTATCTTATTAGTTATATTTTGCTGAAATTTCTTTTGCTGCTTTTTCGATAACATCAGTAATGTTGTCATCTAATTTACCAGCTTTCAAAGCGTTAAGCGTATCTTTATGTTTACTGTTTAAGTAAGCTAAGAAATCAGCTTCAAACTCTTTTACTTTATTTACAGGAACGTTTCTTAATAAGTTTTTAGAACCAGCGTAAATAATAGCTACTTGATTTTCTACAGTATAAGGATCATTTAAACCTTGTTTCAAGATCTCAACGTTTCTTTTACCTTTTTCAATTACGTTTAAAGTAACTGAATCCAAGTCAGAACCAAATTTAGCGAAAGCTTCTAATTCACGGAATTGAGCCTGGTCTAATTTTAAAGTTCCTGAAACTTTTTTCATTGATTTAATCTGAGCATTACCTCCAACACGAGATACAGAGATACCTACGTTAATCGCAGGACGAACTCCAGAGTTGAACAAATCTCCATCAAGGAAAATCTGACCATCTGTAATCGAAATTACGTTTGTTGGGATATATGCAGAAACGTCACCAGCCTGAGTTTCGATAATTGGCAATGCAGTTAATGAACCACCACCTTTTACGATAGACTTGATAGAATCTGGTAAATCGTTCATGTTTTTAGCAATTCCGTCATCAGCAATTACTTTACAAGCACGCTCTAATAAACGAGAGTGTAAGTAGAAAACGTCTCCAGGATATGCCTCACGTCCCGGTGGTCTTCTTAATAAAAGAGAAACCTCACGATAAGCAACAGCTTGTTTAGATAAATCATCATACACAATAAGTGCAGGACGACCTGAATCTCTAAAGTACTCTCCAATTGCAGCACCTGCGAAAGGAGCATAAACTTGCATTGGAGCCGGATCAGAAGCATTAGCTGCAACAATAACTGTATAAGCCATTGCACCTTTTTCTTCTAACATTTTAGCGATTCCTGCTACAGTTGAAGCTTTTTGCCCAATTGCAACATATATACAGAATACAGGTTTTCCTGCATCGTAAAATTCTTTTTGATTTAAGATCGTATCGATACAAACAGTTGATTTACCTGTTTGACGGTCACCAATTACAAGCTCACGTTGTCCACGACCAACCGGGATCATAGCATCTACTGCTTTTACTCCTGTTTGTAATGGCTCAGTTACTGGCTGACGGAAGATAACACCAGGTGCTTTTCTTTCTAAAGGCATTTCGTATAAGTCTCCACCAATTGGTCCTTTTCCATCAATTGGAAAACCAAGAGTGTTTACTACACGTCCTACCATTTGCTCACCTACTTTAAGAGATGCAATACGTTGTGTTCTTTTTGCTGTTGATCCTTCTTTGATTCCAGTTGATGGTCCTAAAAGTACCACACCAACATTGTCTTCTTCAAGGTTCAATACAATAGCTTCAAGTCCGTTGTCAAATTCAACTAACTCACCATATTGTACATTCGATAGCCCGTAAATACGAGCAATACCGTCTCCAACTTGAAGTACTGTTCCTACTTCTTCTAGCGTAGCACCAGATTCAAAACCTTCTACTTGCTTTCTTAATATTGCTGAAATTTCAGCAGGTTTGATTTCCGCCATCTTAATTTATAATTTAGACACTTTTATGTGTAATAAAACTAATTACTTAACTCTCTTTTTAATACCTGCAATCTGTTTGCAACAGATGCATTGTATTGTTGATCACCTATTCTTAAAATAAATCCTCCAATGATGGATGGATCTACGATATTTTCTATTGTTACCTTTTTATCTGATAATGTAGCTACTTTTGCCAAAACTTTAGCTTCTAAAGCTGCATCCATAGGAACTGCTGTGGTAACTTTTGCTACTTCAACTCCATTTCCTTCATCAAATAATTTTTTATATTCTAAAGCAATTGCTTCAAGAATTTCAAATCTTTTGTTTTCAAATAATAAATGAAACAAACCTTTGGTTACTCCATTTACATCTGCAAAAACTTCGATAAGAGCACTTTCCTTAACTTCAACTTTTGTAGTTGGGTTTTGAATAAATGTACTCAATTCTACATTTGTATCAATTGCTGTTGCAATCGACTTCATATCGTTATTGACAGCTTCGGCAACACCTTTAGAGTTTGCTAAGTCTAGAATTGCTTTTGCATAACGAATTGCTGCTCTTGTACTTGCCATAATCTTAGTTTAACTTTACGTCACCTAACATTTTCTCTACTAATTTAGTTTGAGATTCTTTGTTAGATAGTTCTTCTTTCAACAATTTTTCAGCAATGCTTAATGATAAAGTCGAAACTTGTAATTTCAATTCAGCCATAGCAGCATTTTTTTCACTTTCGATAGCCGCTTTCGCCTGAGCGATCATTTTTTGACCAGCTTCTTGTGCTTCGTTTTTAGAATCAGCAATCATTTTCTCTTTCATCTCACGAGCTTCTTTTAGCATCGCGTCACGTTCTGCACGAGCTTCATTCAAAATTCTTTGATTGTCAGCTTGCAAGTTTTCCATTTCTCTTTTTGCATTTTCAGCAGAAAGTAATGCATTTTTAATACCTTCTTCTCTTGCGGTAATAGATTCCATAATTGGTTTCCAGGCAAATTTTACTAAAAGCAAAATTAAAACCAACAAGATTAAAGCTTGCCAAAAGAATAAACCGAATGAAAAATCGTTAATTAACTTATCCATTTTATAACTATATTAAATATTTAATTTCTTTTTTTAAAAGTAACAACACCTTTAACCAACCGTTAAAGATGTTGTTATTTCTTTCTTTATTATTTTCCTAAGATTAAAGCAGCAAATGCTAAACCTTCTAATAAAGCCGCGATAATAATCATCGCAGTTTGAATTTTACCAGCAGCTTCTGGCTGACGAGCAATAGCGTCCATAGCAGATCCACCGATTTTACCTAAACCTAAACCTGCTCCGATTACTACTAATCCAGCACCTACTAAAGTTGGAATTGTTCCCATAACTATTTATATATATAAAATTAAACTTCTAAATTAAATGATTACATTTTCTTCTTCGTGACCATGATCGTGATCGTGATCCTGAACAGCCATACCAATAAACAATGAAGATAACATTGTGAAAATGAACGCCTGTAAAAATGCAACTAAAACTTCGATAACCGAAATAAATAATGTTAATCCTAAAGAGATTGGCAAATCTGCAGCTAAATTTTTACCTACAAAGATCATTGCGATCAAACTCATAATTACTACGTGACCTGCAGTAATGTTTGCATACAAACGAATTAATAATGCAAATGGTTTTGTTAATGTTCCTAAGATTTCGATTGGAGCTAAAATAATTTTCATTGGAACTGGAACTCCAGGCATCCAGAAAATGTGTCCCCAATAATCTTTGTTTGCACTAAACTGAGTAATCAAGAAAGTAAACGCAGCCAAACAAACTGTGATGGCAATATTTCCTGTAACGTTTATTCCTAGTGGAGTCATACCTAATAAGTTTAACAACCACACAAAGAAAAATACGGTTAATAGGTAACCCATATATTTTCTGTATTTTTTCTCACCAATATTTGGAACAGCGATTTCATCTCTGATGAAAATGATAAGCGGTTCTAATACTCTACCAAATCCAGTTGGGATTGGTCCTTTTTTATATGATTTTGCTAAACCAGTAAACATTATGAATAATAGTACTGCAACAAAAAGCATTGACACTACATTTTTTGTAATAGAAAAATCTAATGGCTTTTCGTTTTCAGGATGTCCGTGCTCATTAAAAGTAATGGTACCGGCAGCATCTGTTTTGTAAATTTTACCGTGAACTAATTTATAGAAGTTACCATCAACTTCTGCAACTTCTGCACCATGGTGTAATTTTGAAGATGAGAAAATTTTCAAACCTCCATCAATAAGGATAACTGGTAATGGGAAACCATAATGTTTATTTTCTTTTTCATCTGAAAAGAAAACAAAATCATGAGAATCCTGTAAGTGATGATCAATAAAAGCGTCTACTTTTGCTTTTGGATCCAGAGCTTCATGCTCGCCTTCTACAGGAGCGTTATGTGAAATTACTTTCTCTTCATGAGCAGTTTCAGTCTGTACATGCGTTGAGTCATTCTCTGAATTTGCAAAACTCATTACAGGAGAACAAGCTACTAAAGCTGCAAGAATAAATTTGAGCGGTTTGTTTGAAATCACCATATCTGTTAAAAATCTTATTTTTTACGTTTCTAAAATTTGGTGCAAAGGTACATTTTTTATTAATATTCAAAAGGATATGAAAAATTATTTTTGAACCCTTTTTTACAGAATCCCTATTTTAACGCTTTTCATTTAATAATCGGGCAGTTAAAAGCGTCTCAAATAACAAAAACAAAATAAATGTTATAAAAAAATTGATCTTTTCAACCATAACCTCTGCACTATGGTTTTCCAAAATCGGTCTTAAAATTAAATATCCTATTAACATTTGAGTAAAAGTTCCGAACAGAAAAGCCATTCCAACAATCTCAAAATTTTTCTTTTTTACTATTAATAATATAAGGTATAATAATGCTGATAATCCGAAAAAAATCAAATACAAAAATTCTATACTATAATAAAAGGTTTGACTGTTTAAATCTAAAACTAAAAAAGCTGCTTTATGCAAAACATAAGCTGCCAAAGCAAAAAAGAATAAATGTAAAATGGATTTGTAATTTTTTGAAAGCATTGGAAAAATAATTTTATGCAAAGATGCACTTTTTATCAAATGCTTTCAATGACAAAAATCACTTTGTTTTGTTAATGTCATTTACCTGACGAATAACATTATACAAGGCAAGTCCAACACCCAGCATTACAAAGATTGTATTATAATACACCTTTGGGCTTGGATGATTTTCATCTAACCATGTACCGAAATAAGAGAACACGAAAATAATAATTCCCATTTGAACAGGAATATTAATAAGCGGCATCCATTTATTCCTTCTGTTTTTGTTCGGTTCCTTTTCCATCTTTTAGCGTTACTTCTTTTGGATTATTTGTTAACATCGTACAAGTCGCTGTAAAATCGGCTCCTGGTTCGATAGACAGTTTTCCTACAGCAACTTCGCCATGAATTTGTGCAGATGCCTTTATATTAAGTACTTCTAAAACTTTGATTTTTCCCTGAAATTCTCCTTCGATATCAGCATTATTACAAACAATTTCTCCTCTTACAACGCCTGAGGCGCCTATCACTAATTTTCCTTGCGAAGTAAAGTTTCCTATCAATTCGCCGTCTAATCTAAAATCGGCTTTAGAAACAATATCACCTATTATAGAGGTGCCTTCTACAATTCTGTTTGTTTTACCTAAGAGTTCTGTTCCGTTTTTTTTAACTTTATCAAACATGATTATGGGGATTATGGGGTTTTGGGGGCTAAGTAGGCTTCGAGATTTTTCTTAATCTGGATCAATTTATAATTATCACTTGAGATGATAATTGGCTGATTTGATATTTGATACTTTTTATCATCTCTAAAAACTCCGGAAATATCCTTGGCATAAGCCTCTGATTTTAAACCATGAACAACTATAAAACTTTCTGTTCTGTTGTATTTGTCGAAAGATGTGGTTAATCTTTCATAATTTTCAACTAACAAAAATACTTTAATCGCTTCTTCGATTTTTTTACGGGTTTTAGAATCGTTATTAGGAACTAAATATAAAATTTTCCAGTTTTTGCTATCAACTGATGTAAAATCTAGTTTTTCTAAACCTGGAATTTGCTTTTCCAGAATTTCTCTTGCATTTTTACCTTCGTCACTATTTGGATAATTATCCGCAACATTCTCTAAACCATTTTTATACGCTGCAAGACCATTTACCTTTCCTAAAGTGTTTGCTTTAAGTAATTCATATTTAGAAACAATTTCGTCACCAGAATATTGATTGATCAGATTATCAATATTATCTAAAACGGTGTCAAACTGTTCTTCCTGAAATAGTTTGTACCATTTTTGATACTCTTTATCTGCAGATGCCAAATCTTCTGAGTTGGTATTATTTAAAATTTGTGCGTATCTCGAATTTGGATATTTAGAACTGATATCCATTTTTATAGCTTCAGCTTTTGCCGGATTTGTAATCTGGTATATTTTGTACAAATTATACATCGATGGCAAAATCAATTTTTCCTCCGGATTATTTTTTAATAGCTGTTCTAATTTAGCACTTGCCAAATTATATTCCTTGAATTTCTCTTTATAAATAAGTCCTAATTGATAATATGCGAAATTACGTTCTACTCCAATACTATCTATGGCAGATTTTGTTTTTGGAAGCTGTTTTTCATAAAAAGCAGTTGTATATTTTTCGACAACAATAGAATCTTTTAGTTTATCTGCCGCTTCCTGAGCAATACTTAATGAATCGTTCATCGCAGCATTATTTGCAGATTTTACTGCAGCCAATCTCCAATTTCCGCCCAAAGTTCTATTACCCCATAATTTCTTGAATTGCAGTTTTCCGTAAGCAACTGTTGTTGGGTTATAAAAATAAAAAGTACTGGCAGAATTGTTTCCAGACGGTGGCAGAATACCTTCAGGATCAGAAGGTGGTTTTCCTAAAGAATTTGGATTTACAGCAGTTGGCTCATTACCCAAATTTGTATTACGATCTATATTGGCTAATCGTTCCTTTTCTCTTTCTTCTAAAATACGTTTTGCTTCGTCTTTCTTTTTAAGCTCTGCAATGTAATTTTCAAAGTATAATTTTCTGTCGGGTGCCGGTAAACCATATACCTTAATTATACTGTCGTTTCGTTTTGCAATTCCTTCATACTTAATTACGTTATCCAGATTTTTTCTGTTTTTTTGGATAAACGCATATTCCCTTGTTTTAGGGTCCAGTTTTACCAATGTACTGTCATAGTATTTGGCAGCCATTGTATAATCTGTATTTTTAAAATACATGTTCCCAATATTGCGATAAGTCGAAGCTACCAAATACGGATCTTTAGATTTCCTGAACAAAGATTTATTATAGAATATCAGCGCACTATCCTGTACCTTATAGTTATCATAAAAAACACCCATTTGATAAAAAAGGATATCATAATAAGGTCGGTTTTCACGGTCTGTAACCAGATCATTAAATGCCTTTAGAAACAATTGCTTATTATCCTTATCGTAATCAAACATTTCGGCTTTTTTAGCATAAGCATGCATCATATATTTACGATCGGCTTTTCGATTCATATCGATTACCCCATCATAAAAATAATTTGCGCTGTCTTTTTTTCCGGCTTCCTGATACATCTGGCCCAAAATAAAACGGTAACGCGCTCTCTCTTCGTTTACTTTTGTAAATTCTTCGGCAATTCTCAATTTCGCAACAGCACTGTCTTTTTGTTCTAAATTTAAAAAAGCTTCCGCTAATAAAGCATTTGCGTCTGAAAAAGTCTGTTTATCTAAATCTGTATTTTTTAATAAGAGTTTAATGTTCTTTAAAACAATAGCGTCATTTCCTAAACGCATATTTGTTTTTTCGCGCCAGATTTTTGCTGTATAAATATTACTGCTATTAGGATATTTATATAAAATATAATTGAATGCTTCAAGAGCCGGAATAAAGCGCTGATCATAATATCGCGCTTTTCCAAGCATTAAATAAGCTTCATCGATTTGTGAATTTCGCTCTCTTCCTCCAATATTCATGGAGTGTTTCTGGATGGCTTTTGTTGCTTTGGTTTCTGCCTTTTCAAAATCAGGATTTTTAGCTTTTTCTTCTTCAGAAAAATTTTCATCAACCTGCATTTTTTCGATAGGCAAAGTCTTCCAGAAATTATCCTGATTATTGGCCTGTATGGACTTTAATCCTTTATCCAGGCCAATACCGCCGTTGTACAAAATATTATATTTTGTACTTAAGGCATGTGAATTTCTAGACAAAAAAGTGTTTTTCTTGGTAGAACAGGCTATCAAAAGAAACAAAAAGACCAGAAAAAAACTATATTTAAGAGTATTCTTTTTCAATAGAAAAGAGTTTAAATCAATTAACTTCTAAAATGTACTTTTAGTATATTGACTTGTAAAAATACGCTTCTTTTTGAAATATAGAATATTTAAACCGCAAAAAACGATTCCAGTTCTTGTAAGGTTTCTTTTGAAGTTTGAATATCTTTCACCACTTCACCTTTGTTAAGTGCCACAATTCTGTCGCAAACCTCTACTGTATGCAGCAAATCATGACTGGAAACCAGTACTGTAACATTTGGATTATCGGCTAAATCTTTTATTATTTTTTTTAATCGGCTTACAGTTGTTGGATCTAAATTTGCAAAAGGTTCGTCCAGGATTACCACTTCAGGATTTCCTATAAGTGTGGCAATTATCCCCACTTTTTTCTGATTTCCTTTTGATAAATCTCTTAAATATTTTTTGTTATTCAGGATTTCTCCATTAAAAAATTCTTCATGCTGCTTCAATAAAGCATCTATATCGGCTTTATTTTGATGGCGTAAATCTCCAATAAAATAGAAGTATTCTTCTGGTGTTAAATATCCAATCAGGAAACTTTCATCAAGAAAAGATCCGGTAAAAGATTTCCAGTTTTCGCTGGCATTTACCTGAATAGAATTACTTGTAATATTACCTGTCGAAGGCTGAATAAGGTCTAATAATAAACTAAAGAAAGTCGTTTTTCCCGCTCCGTTATTACCCACTAAACCAAAGCTCTGTCCTTTTGGAATCTCAAGGTTGTTAATGTTTAAAACTGTTGTTCCGTTATATTTTTTTGAAAGTTGATTTACTTGTATCATGATGATGTTAGATTTTATATTGCTGATTTAGATTTAAAAATCTCCAGCATGTTTTTTAATATTCCGATTTTATTTGATAAATTATTTCATTATCAAATTGACCTATTTTCTAATTAGTTCTTTTGTTTATAAGCACTTATCGTACTGTATTTTTCGATTTTATATCTTTTTTCGATTAATGAAAATACCTTGTCTTTTAAGATAAAACCTAAAACTCCGGCACCGGCAACTAATGCTAATCCGATGGTTTTGTTTCCTAAATAAAGACCAATTGCATAGAGTCCTAATGGCAATAATAATTTTGGCAAAGTCAATAACATGGCACTAACATTAAAGGCTTTTTTGTCTCCAAAAGCACCGCCGGCCGAACTTAAATCGATAGGCGTTTTTGTAAATGCTCCGCCCAGAAGTACTAAGTGAGAGTTTACCCCAATGTTATAAATGGCTCCAATAACGATAGTTAGATAAATTTCCCATCCGAAGAAAAGATAAAAGGAGGCAATTATGGTTGAAATAATGGTACCAATAACAATCAGCCACCATTTTGAAGTAATATAACCACGATACGGAATGTTTTGTGTCATCATTAATTGATAATACGAACTATCCCAACTTGGCACAAACTGACCAAAGACGAATAAAAATCCTCCCGAAACAAAGATTCCGGCAAAAATATGCATGACCTCTGGCTGATGCGTGTTTCCGAAAAATATAAAACCGTAGAACAAAAAGAAGATACTCATAAATATGGTAGTTTTTGACCTTTTGTTTCTCTTAATCAGTTTGATATCATTTTTTAGAAAGGTTCCTAAAGTTCCAAACTGATTCAGCCATGAAAGGTTTTCGGTTCTAGCGATATCTTCTTTTTTAGAAAGTCCGGCATCCAAAAACAGATTGTTTTTGAAATACTTAAAGGTAAATGCATACAATCCGGCTAATAGCAAAAGTGGAATTATAAAGAGTCCTTTTGTGGCATAAAATCCCTGAAAAACAGGTGTTGTAAATGTCGTAATATCAAATATTTTATAATATTGCGCAACTGCCAAAGCCATAATTATTGCTATAAAAACAACAAATAATTTATCGATATTACTTAAAATAATATTCAGAAAATTGTTGATATATACTAAGGAAAATGCCGCTAAAAGCCAAAAAATAATTCCTGTAATATCATAACCTTCCATGGCTAGCACAATCGAAAAGGGAATGAAGAAAAGGGCATGAACCCAGTTAAAAAAAGACAAAGCTGTTTTGCCTAATGAGAAATGAACAATGGTTGTTTTTTTGAAAGGTAAAACCAATAATGGTTTGATATTCAATACCGGAATCGCCTGCATTAACAAGCGTACTACAAGATCAAACAAAAAATAATAAATTAGAAATTGATTGATAGTCGATAAGGGTTCGAGATTCATTTTTCGTAATACATAAAATGCTCCAACGCCCATCCCGATAAAAAGTACCGAGAAATAGACCATCAAAAAACCCATTAAAATTTTCATTGCCACATTAGTACCAAAGGATGCAGATCTGGTAAAGGCCTTCCATTCGAGATAAATAAACTTTTTAATCATGGTTATTTGGTTTTCAGTTTTGTAGTAAGAGATCAAATGTAGCTAAACGTTACAAAAAAAGTTAAAAATAATTATTTCGTGCCTGACATTTAATCTCCGTTTGCTACTTTTGCATAAAATATACAATCATGCCTTCATTCTTAAAACTTATAATTAAAGAGGTAAAACGCGAAACAAGCGACGCGGTTTCTGTACTTTTTAATGTTCCCGAAGAACTAAAACCAGACTATAAATTTATAGCCGGGCAATACATAAATTTAAAATTAACTCTTGATAATCAAGAAATTCGTCGTGCATATTCTATTTGTTCTGCACCAGAAAGCGGCGAATTGCGAATTGCAGTAAAAGCAGTAAAAAATGGTTTGTTTTCTCAATTTGCAAATACAAGACTTAAAGCCGGTGATGTTCTTGAAGTAGGTCATCCTGAAGGGGTATTTACTTTTGAACCAGATGCTGAAAGACAAAAAAATTACGCAGCTTTTGTTGCCGGAAGCGGAATAACTCCTGTTCTTTCGATCATAAAATCGGTTTTGAAAAGTGAGCCAAAAAGTTCATTTGTATTAGTTTATGGAAATAAAACGCCTGAAGAAACTATTTTTTACCAGGAATTACATGATTTGCAATTACAATATGTAGGTCGTTTTTTCGTGCATTATGTTTTTAGTCAGGCTAAAGCCGAAAATGCTTTGTTTGGAAGAATCGAAAAATCGGCAGTGAATTTTGTTCTGAACAACAAACACAAAGAATTACAATTTGATAAATTTTTCTTGTGCGGACCTGAAGAAATGATCAATACGGTTTCTGCAATTTTGAAAGAGAAAAACGTAAAAGAATCAGCGATTAAGTTTGAGCTTTTTACTTCTTCATCTCAGGAAAATGAAATAAAAGCTTCATTAGAAGGACATACAAAAATCACTGTTTTAGTAGATGATGACGAAGTTTCGTTCGAAATGTCTCAAAAACAAACGATACTAGATGCAGCTTTAAAACAAGGAATCGACGCTCCATATTCTTGTCAGGGTGGAATTTGCAGCAGCTGTCTTGCTCGTGTAACTTCAGGAAGTGCCGAAATGACTAAAAACTCCATTTTGACAGATAAAGAAATTGCTGCAGGTTTGATTTTAACGTGTCAAGCGCATCCAACATCAGAGTCTATTTATGTAGATTATGATGATGTGTAGAGGTTAAAATTCCAAAGATATTTAAATTCCAAATTCCAAACTTACAATTGGGATTTGGATTTTTTTTTGTTTGATAATTAGCAGCAATCTTTGCAAAATTGGAATTTATTTTTATGAGATCTGTACGAGAAATTTTTAAAAGCAAGCAATATCTTTTAGATGAACCTGAAGTTGAGAAACTTGTAGAATATTGCGAAGAACTTCAGGATGAAATTGTCGAGTTTAAATATCAAAAAACGAACAATAAAGAACTGGCGATGCTAGACATGCTCAAAGAAGTTATAAAAGGCTGTAATGCCATCGAAAAAGAGCAAATGGAGCACGAACGATTTGGTTTTGAAGCTCCTAATTATGAAGCTCATAATTATGAAGCTACGATTTCGAATCTTAAAAGTTATATTTACAGCAGATGTAGAGACGAGAAAATTTAGCTCTAGTTTAGATTGTAATAAAACCAAAATATTGCTAAAATATTGCCAAATTTTTATTATATTAGAGGTGAAATTACGGTATTCGCAACCTCTTCTTTTGTGAGATTGTAGAGCTATCTCTGATTGTCAACCTAAAATTTAAATATTATGGCAATGCATCATTATCTCCGCCTCTCTTTTATTCTACTTTTTGTAATAACATCCTGCTTTTGTATTTACTTCATTATTAAAAAAAGAAGAAATCGAAAAGCACCTAAATTACTTTCGGCAGAAAAATATCGTTCATCAATGATTGATAGAATGACAGAAATATCATCTAATGACAGTTTTTTTAATATTTGGCCTTATGTGAGTGAATTAAAAGCCGCTAAAATTTTATCGAAAAAAATTAAAGAATCTGAATTGGTTCATAAAGTTTACAGAAACTCAACCGAAGATTTTGAGCACATTTTGCTCGCTACAGAAAAAGAAAATCATTTTGTAGAAGTTGTAGTCGATAGAAACAAAAAGAAAGCAATGGGATATCTTTTTCTTGATTTATAAAAAATTTAAAATCCAATAAAAAAAATTCCAAATTCCAATTGTAAAAGTTGGAATTTGGAATTTTTTTATTGAGATTTAGTCTGCTATAATTTACAAAAGACTCTGAATTTTATTTACAATCTCATCCAGAAGTATGGTTCTCATTGCATCCTGATAGCCTTCGACAATTTTGTTTCCGTAGACCGATGTTGGCAATTGCGGATATTGATTTCGATCTGAAGTTAAAGCATTTTCCATCGTTTGATTGAAAGGCAAAAATCCTGCGTACGGATGTGTTGCGCCCCAAAGCGTGATTACTTTTAAACCCAACATTGCTGCAATATGAGCATTTCCGGAATCCATAGAAAGCATTACATCGAGATTGCTAATCAATTGTAATTCTTGCTGAAATTTAATTTTTCCAGCCATATTAATTACATTTTCAAATGGTTTTGCAAATGAATCCAGAATTTCGATTTCTTTCTTTCCTCCTCCAAAAAGTAATATTTTATACTCTTTATTATCAGCCAGTTTTGCGATAACTTCCTGCATTAAATCCTGCGGATAAACCTTAGAATCATATTGTGCAAAAGGCGCAATACCAATTAATTTTGAGTTTTTATCGCCGATAATCTCGAGAATATCTGAGCTTAAAATTGCCTTTTCAGGAAATTCAGGATTAGATAAATCTAAAGGAAAACCAAGTTTTTCGAAGACTTTTGCATGTCTTTCGAACATTGTTGGCAATTGCCTGAATACTTTATTTTCGGCGCGTGTTAGCTCTTTTTTACCTTCACGACCTTTATCAACTGTGGCTCTTTTTTTTCCGCTTAAAGCGAAAAGTAAACTCACGATTTTGGATCTTAAAACATTATGAAGATCTGCAAAAGTATCAATTTTGAGCTTTTTCACATCTCGGAACAATCTCAAAAGTCCTGAAAAACCTTTGTGTCTTTCTTTTTCATCAAAAGCAAAAAAGTTTAGATTTTGGATTCCGTCAAAAAATGGCTTGAAAAACGGACGTGAAATTACGGTAATTTTTACCTCTGGATACTGTTTTACAAAGGCGCGTAAAACAGGAACCGTCATGGCGACATCTCCCATTGCGGAAAGTCTCATGACGGCTATATGTTTAATTTTATTGGACAATTTTTGACTTTTAAAAATTAAATTCTGCTCTTTCTGGTCTGTTTTTTTAGCCCAGATTGAAATGAAAATCCCGCAGAAAAAAAATAAAGTTTCTTGTTTAAAAAAAGCGACCAACGGAAGCTCTTTTTTGAACAATAGAAACTCTATTTTTTTGTGTCCCGATAGCTATCGGGATGAAATGGAAAGCTGGAAATAGCTCCAGTAATTATTTCTTATTTTGGTATAAAACAGGATTCAATTCGTCGTCATTGTACATTTTCATTTGTTTGTACACTTTCATGAATTTATCTCCGTTTTCAATATCAGCAAGCAAATCATCAATCGCTGTTGATAAGTCGCTTCTTTGTTCTAAAAGGATGTTTAGTTTTTCCTGACATTTATCTCTGTGTTCTTGGGAAGCCTCTGCACGAGTAGCTTCTTCATGCATATGATAAATTTTTAAAGCGAGAATAGACAATCTGTCAAAAGCCCAGGCTGGACTTTCAGAGTTGATTTTTGCACCGTCTTTTACTTTTACATCGCTGTATTTTTGTAAAAAATAACTATCGATATATTCTACCATATCTGTACGTTCCTGATTTGAGGCATCGATTCTTCTTTTTAAAGTAAGCGCTGCTACGGGATCGATTTGCGGATCACGAATAATATCTTCAAAATGCCATTGAACTGTATCAATCCAGTTTTTTAGATATAATAAATGTTCGAATTTATCCTTAGGATAAGGGTTGTTTATAGGTTGATCTACATTATCAAATTGATGATAATCTTTGATGCTTTGTTCGAAAACAGAATATGCTAATTTTGAAAACATGTGTTTATTTGTTAGAGTTACAAAGATACTTTTTATACTTTTATCGTGCGAATAAAACGATGAAATTTTCGTTATCGTACTGTAACCCATTGATAATTCTAAATTTTTATTATGAAAATCCATTATATTTCTGAAAATAATAGCGTATTAAATCATTTTTTAGGTCAAATCAGAAACATAAACGTTCAGAACGACAGTATGCGTTTTCGAAGAAATATAGAGCGAATTGGCGAAATTATGGCCTATGAGCTGAGCAAAGATTTATCGTATAAAGAGGTTGAAATTCAGACTCCGCTTGGTATTAAAAAAACAACCGAAATCGAAAGTGATTTGGTTTTATGTTCTATTCTTAGAGCCGGATTGCCGCTTCATAATGGTTTTTTGAATTACTTTGATCATGCCGAAAATAGTTTTGTTTCTGCTTGCAGATATCATCCTAATAATGATCATGAATTCGAAATTCGGGTAGAATATCAGGCCGTTTCTAACATCAATGATAAAACAGTTTTGTTGCTTGACCCAATGTTGGCAACTGGGCAGTCTATTGTGGCTGTGCATGAAAAGTTGATTCAAAACGCAACTCCAAAAGAGATTCATATTGTGGTGGTTATTGCTGCACCGGAAGGAATTGCTTTTCTTGAAAAAAGTCTTCCTGAAAACTGCCATTTATGGGTGGCTTCTCTTGACGAGAAACTAAATGAGAAAAACTACATTATTCCTGGTCTTGGTGATGCAGGTGATCTTGCTTACGGAAGTAAATTATAATTGAGAGAAATAGGTAAATAAACTACACAAAATCAGTACATAAAATACAATTTCGTTGTTTAGTTTTTGCTGCATATACTCTACGTGGCTTGCTGCCATAATGGTCAAAGGAGCAATGCTAAACAACAATAAATCGTTGCTTTTATCTGGCGAAACAATATAAACAATAGCGGCTATAAAAAAACAGGCTACAATTTTTTTGTACGAAGAATGTACAATTTGAGGTCTGTTTGACAACGTTGTTAACATTGATGTTACAAAAAACAAAGCAACTGCAACATATATAGAAAGTGCTCCGTTTTCGTAATTATTTTTGAAATAGATAATATCAAAATCGATTACGGCTCGTTTCTGAAAAAATTCTATTATATCGATATGGAATATCAGGGAGATCAATAAAAAGATTATTGAAACCGCCATAAGCGCAATAAATGGTAAAATCCAGTTTCTATAATCTCTCGAAGCATGAAAAACAATAGATATAAATACCACTACCAGGAAAAGAATACACCAAAATTGAAATAAAGCGGCTATTAAAATCCAAAAAGAGGCATCAAATATTTTTTCTTTTGATGCTTTTAAGGATTGTAGCGAAATTAATCTTCGAAGCGCTAACAGGATAAAAAAGTTAGCATAGATGACATTCGCATTATTAAAAATCGTGGGGAAAAATAATATAAACAATAAATAGAAAAGTATCGCGTAACCGTTGTCTTTACTGAGTCCGTTCTTTTTTACGATAAAATTAACCAGGAAAAAAGAGGCTAAAATAAACAGTAGTAAACTTACTTTTTGGAACGCCAAAAAATAAGAACTCACCCATGATGGATCTTTGATTTGAAAAATAAAAAAGAAAACCAGTATTAAAATTACGACCAATGAATAATTTAATGGCGTAGATTTTTTAAAAACACTTGTTATCATAAGGATATTTTATACTTTTGTGATTGTAAATATAATACTTGTTTAAAAAGGAAAACCCAACAAGTTGAAAAAAGATTCTATTATCTGAATTTTAACTTCAATGCGTTACACAACAATAAATAACATATAATTTTATAAATTATGAAAGCTTTTTTCGAAGGAATACAATACTTATTCGTTAACATTTTATTTGCTCCACTTGATGGTTTACGTCATTTAGAACTTATTACATGGTTTGGTGCTAATACTATTAACTGGATTTTTATGATTATCTGTTCTGCAGCAATCGTATATTGGATTAAACAATTACGTATTTTTGATGCTGCAGGAACTGAAAACCAAGATACAACGGCTCACTCTTTCTTAAAGTAAGTCGAAACCAATATCTTTTCTAAAATACATCTTATCAAAATTTAGTTTATCTATATTTTGGTAAGATTTTTTTATGGCCTGTTGAAAATCATCTCCGTACGATGTTACAGTCAATACACGTCCTCCATTACTAACGACATTATCGCCATCTAATTTTGTTCCTGCGTGAAAAACTATAGAATCGGTAATATTTTCTAAACCTGTAATTACTTTTCCTTTTTCGAAATCTTCAGGATATCCTCCGGAAACTACCATAATTGTAGTGGCACTTCTTGGATCTACTTCTAACTCGAAAGTATCTAATTTTTGATCTGCCACTGACTGGAACAGCTCAACCAAATCAGATTTTAATCTTGGCACAACAACTTCAGTTTCTGGATCTCCCATTCTCACGTTGTATTCAATAACGATTGGCTCGTTTTTTACATTGATTAAACCAATAAATACAAATCCTTTATATTCGATTCCGTCTTTCTGGAAACCTTCTATTGTTGGTTTTACAATACGGGTTTCGATTTTTTCCATCAAAACAGCGTCAACGTAAGGTACCGGAGAAACTGCTCCCATTCCGCCTGTATTTAATCCTGTATCTCCTTCTCCAATTCGTTTGTAGTCTTTTGCTGTTGGAAGAATTTTATAGCTTTTTCCGTCAGTTAAAACAAAACAGCTTAATTCAATTCCGTCCAGGAATTCTTCGATTACTACTTTTGAACTTGCTGCTCCAAATTTTTCGTGAACCAACATGTTTCGCAATTCAGTTTTAGCTTCTTCAAGATCCTGAATAATCAAAACTCCTTTTCCTGCTGCTAATCCGTCTGCTTTTAAAACGTACGGAGGTTGTAATGTTTCTAAGAATTCACATCCTTTTTCAACCGTTTCGGCAGTAAAACTGTCGTAAGCAGCAGTCGGGATGTTATGTTTTATCAGGAATTCTTTAGCAAACTCTTTACTTCCTTCAAGTTGAGCTCCTAATTTTGATGGTCCGATAACCGGGATATGCTGTAAACTTTCGTCGTTTTTAAAATAATCGTAAATCCCTTTTACCAAAGGATCTTCTGGCCCTACGACCACCATTTTTACATTTTCCTGAATTACAAATGCTTTTATGGCATCAAAATCTGTTGGAGACATTGCAACGTTTGTAGCAATTGCTGCTGTTCCCGCATTTCCTGGTGCAACAAAAAGTTTTTCGCAAAGCGGACTCTGAATCATTTTCCATGCAAAAGCATGTTCTCTTCCGCCTGATCCCAATAGTAAAATTGTCATGTGTTGTTGTATTTAGTTGTGGTGCAAAAATAATTGCTTTTGTACGTAAAAAATAATTAAATCTTAAAAAGTTGTTGATTCTTCTCTGTTAGTAATTTGATAATATTATTTTTGGTGAAAAATATATCTTCAAATGATTTCTATTTTTGATATTTCGCTTCAATTAAACGGTTTTCCTATAAAGGAAGCCAAAGCTCAAATGGATAAAATCGTGAATTTATCTGAAGAAGAATATGATTTTTTTCTTGCGAATAAAAAAGAAGAAATTGTCGATTTTCATTTAAAAAACAATTCATTTTATCAAGAATTAGTAGGGAATAAAACGGATTTGAAATGGGAAAACTTACCCATTTTGAACAAACAGAATTTACAGAAACCTCTTGAAGAAAGACTTTCAAAAGGATACTCAAAAAAAAATGTATACCTCAACAAAACATCAGGATCCAGCGGAACTCCTTTTGTTTTTGCAAAGGATAAATATTCTCATGCCTTGACCTGGGCATCAAATATTATGCGTTTTGGCTGGTTTGGTATTGATTTTAATCATTCGTATCAGGCTCGTTTTTATGGTATTCCGATGGATTTTATTGGTTATCAAAAAGAACGCTTTAAAGATTTTCTGACGCATCGTTTCAGGTTTCCGGTTTTCGATTTATCTGATGCAATTCTGGAGAAATTTTTACAGAAATTCAAAACCAAAAAATTCGATTATATCAATGGTTATACCAGTTCTATCGTTTTATTTGCCAAACATTTAGAACAGAAAAACATCATTTTAAATGAAATTTGTCCCACCTTAAAAGCGTGTTTCGTTACTTCGGAAATGCTTTTTGAATCGGATAAAAAACTCTTAGAAAAACAATTCGAAATTCCGATTATTAACGAATATGGAGCATCCGAGTTAGATTTGATTGCTTTTGAAAACCCTCAACGAGAATGGCAAGTGAATGCTGAAACCCTTTTTGTTGAAATTTTAGACGAAAATAATAAAGTTCTCCCTTACGGGGAAGAAGGCCGAATTGTGATTACTTCTCTGTTTAATAAAGCGCATCCGTTTATACGATATGAAATTGGCGATATTGGAATTCTTGACGAAAAAAGTACACTACAGAAACCAATTCTTAAAAAACTAATTGGACGAACCAATGACATTGCAATTCTCCCAAGCGGAAAAAAATCTCCAGGATTAACCTTTTACTACGTAACCAAAAGCATCATTGAAGATGACGGAAATGTCAAAGAATTTATTATCAAACAAACGCAATTGGATACTTTTGAAATTGAATATGTCAGTGAAAAAGAATTAGATATCATACAAATTCAAAAAATAGAAAAAGCAATTGCTTTGTATCTTGAACCCAATTTAAATTTTATTTTTACCCAAAAAACAGTTTTAGAAAGAAGCAAAAGCGGAAAACTAAAACAATTCAAATCGTATTTATAAATACAAATAAAATCTTACATTTTTTTTTAATTAAAACTTATGGAGGATCAATCTTTACTTTCTGAAGAAACAATTTCTAACAAAATATATTTTATTCGCGGTCAAAAAGTAATGCTTGATAGTGATTTGGCTTTACTTTATGAAGTTGAAACTAAAACATTAAATGAACAGGTAAAAAGAAATTTATCTCGATTTCCAGAAGATTTTATGTTTCAACTTACTGAAATTGAGCATAATTCTCTAAGGTCGCAAATTGCGACCTTAGAGAAAGTAAGGGGTAAATATCAAAAATACCTTCCTTTTACCTTTACAGAACACGGTGTCTTAATGCTATCAAGCGTTTTAAAAAGCGATAAAGCAATTCAAACTAATATTCAGATTATACGGATTTTCACAAAAGTGAGACAAATGCTTCTCGATACAACAGAAATTAAAGTTGATATACTTCAGATTCAAAAGAAGTTAGAGAATCACGATAAGAATATTGAGTTGGTTTTTTCTTATTTAGATGAATTTACTGAAAAGAAAGAAGATGAAAATGAAAGAGTGAAAATTGGCTATAAAAAATAATCCCATACTTTTTCAAGGTCGCAAATTGCGACCTTGAAACTTGAAGTCGCAAATTGCGACTTCAAGTTTTACTGAATTCTCTAAGGTCACATTTTGTGACCTTAGAGAATGATAAATGATCAAACTAAAAATATCAACTTGACTTTCCTTACTTTTTTAAGATCAAAAATTGCTAATTCAAATTCCTTATTTGAAAATTAGCAGAGAATTGGAGGTCGCAAATTGCTACCTCCAATTCTGACAAGATCAGTTTTGATATACTCAAAAATCATTTAAACATCAAGAAAGTATCTCAATTTATCCAAATTCCGATTTAAACTTTACTTTTGCCAAAAGAAAGTTTTTAGAAAGAATCCAATCCAACTATGAAAATCACTATAATCGCTGGTGCAAGACCTAATTTTATAAAAATTGCACCAATCATTAATGCCATAAAAAGCAAGCAAAATGAAGGTGTTGCTATTTCATTTCGATTGGTTCATACTGGTCAGCACTACGATAAAAACTTAAGCGATACTTTTTTTGAAGAATTAAATATTCCGAAACCAAATGTAAATCTGGAAGTAAAAAGTGGCTCTCAGGCAGAACAAACCGCTGCGATTATGATTGCTTTTGAAAAAGAATTACTTCAAAATCCTTGCGATTTGGTTTTAGTTGTTGGAGATGTCAATTCGACTATGGCGTGTTCGATTGTGGCCAAAAAATGCAACAAAAAAGTAGCGCATATCGAAGCCGGAATACGTTCAGGCGATTTAACAATGCCAGAAGAAATCAACAGAATGTTGACCGATAGTATTACCGATTACTTTTTTACTACCTCAGCTTCTGCCTCAGAAAATTTGCTAAAATTGGGTTCAGATCCTGAAAATGTACATTTTGTGGGTAACGTCATGATTGATACTTTATACCAAAATATCGATAGAATATTTGCGCCGGATTTTTGGGAAGAAAATCAATTAAACGAAAAAAATTATATCATTCTAACCTTACATCGCCCCGGAAATGTTGATGAAGTTTCATCACTTCTTGAGCTTCTTCACGGAATTGATGATTTAGTTACTGACAAAAAAATACTGTTCCCGATTCATCCACGAACGCAGGCGATTTTGAGTGAAAGCGAGACCAAATTCAAAAACATCATTTTTGTTTCACCGCAAAGTTATTTGAATTTTATGTATTTGATTAAAAATAGTTTTGCTGTTATTACCGATAGCGGAGGAATTTCGGAAGAAACAACCGTTATGGGAATTCCATGTTTTACGATGCGAAATAATACGGAAAGACCTGAAACAGAATCTATTGGTTCTAATACTATTGTGGGAACTTCATTAGAAAATTTACAAAAAATTTTTGGTCTGTTCTTGAAAAATGGGCCACGAAAAAGTGGCATTCCTGAATTATGGGACGGAAAAGCATCAGAAAGAATTATTTCAATTTTATTGGATAAAAAATAATGAAGGACATTTTAATCATATCCAATTATTATCCGCCGGAAAAAGGTGCTGCAGCTAATAGAATTGAACAACTGGCTTTAAAACTGAATCAAAACGGATATGAAGTTTCGGTGATTTCTCCGTTGCCAAATTATCCAAAAGGGGAATTGTTCCCAGAATATAAAGGCCGATTTTCGGTTACTGAGAAAATTCAGAATATCACGCTAAAACGTCTTTGGATTTATCCTAGTAATAGTTCAAATATCTTTAAACGAATTGTTTCGACATTATCATTCTCAACGACTTTATTTTTTTATTTGCTGTTTGCCACAACGCCTAAAAAAGTTATTGTACAATCACCTCCATTGTTGCTTTCTTTTATTTCTGTTTTTACACTTTGGCTTAAACGCAAAACCATAATTCTTAATGTTTCTGATCTTTGGCCAACTGCTGCTATTGAACTTCAGGTACTAAAGAAAAATAGTATTTCACATAAAATCCTGCTTTTTATTGAACGTTTTATTTATAAAAAAGCAACACATATCTTTGGGCAATCGAATGAAATAATTGAACATATCAATTCTATTTTTCCAGAAAAAAAATGCTTTTTATACCGGAATTATCCGGATCATTTTACTGAGGATTTCCTTGAAGAAAAAGACAATTCACGCGAACCAATTAAGTTGTTTTATGCTGGTTTGCTTGGTGTTGCACAAGGTGTTTTTGACCTTATTCAGCAATTAAATTTAGAGAATTTAAATATCGAATTGCATATTTTTGGTGATGGCGCAGAGAAAAATCAAATTGTCAATTATCTCAGCCAAAATCCAACTAAAAAAATAATTTTCCATGGAATGTTGGAACGAAATGTTCTGCATGAAACTTTAAAGGATCAAGACATTGCCCTTGTTCCGCTTAAAACGAGAATTTACGGTTCTGTTCCTTCAAAAATATTTGAATACAGTGCTTTGGGATTTCCTGTTTTTTATTTTGGTGGTGGTGAAGGAGAAAATATTGTGGAAGAAAATAATCTGGGTTGGGTTGTTCCTGTTGAAGATTTTAAGCAATTAAATTCTACTTTACTACAAATTTCTGAATTAGGAAAAGGTGAAATTCAAAAGATGAAAAAGGATATTTTTCTTCATGCAAAAAGTCATTTTAATCTGGATCAGCAAATGAAAGAACTGATTGAAAATAATGCTTTTTAGCCAACTTCAATAAAATGAAAACGGGCAAATATCGAATTAATATTTGCCCGTTTTTTTATTTGATATAACTAGAAAAATCTTTGTGTTCTTCTTTTGAAAGTTCTTCTTTAGAAAGTGACCTGAAATAATCATATGTAATCTTCATTCCTTCAGAGCGGCTTACTTTTGCTTCCCAACCTAATAGCTCTTTTGCTTTTGTGGTGTCTGGCTGGCGTTGTAAGGGGTCATTTATTGGTAAAGGATGAAAGACTACCTTTTGATTCGTTCCGGTTAATTTAATGATCTCTTCTGCAAAATCTTTAATGGTGATTTCATCCGGATTTCCAATATTTACCGGATACACATAATCTGAATGCAATAACCTGAAAATACCTTCCACCTGATCATCTACATAACAGAAAGAACGTGTTTGCATTCCGTCTCCAAAAATGGTTAAATCTTCTCCACGTAACGCCTGACCAATGAAAGCCGGAATTACACGTCCGTCGTTTAAGCGCATTCTTGGCCCGTAAGTATTAAAAATACGTACGATTCTTGTTTCTACTCCGTGAAAAGTATGGTACGCCATTGTTATCGATTCCTGAAAACGTTTTGCTTCGTCATAAACACCTCGTGGTCCTATTGTATTTACGTTTCCGTAATATTCTTCGGTTTGTGGGTGAACTAATGGATCTCCGTAAACCTCGGATGTTGAAGCAATCAAAATTCTGGCATTTTTAACTCTTGCTAATCCTAATAAATTATGTGTTCCTAAAGATCCTACTTTTAAAGTCTGAATTGGAATTTTTAAATAATCTATCGGACTTGCCGGTGAAGCAAAATGTAAAATATAATCTAAATCACCAGGAATGTGAACAAACTTGGTGATATCATGATGGTAAAATTCGAAATGTTCTAACTTAAATAAATGTTCTATGTTTTTAAGATCTCCCGTAATCAGATTATCCATCCCGATAACATAATATCCTTCTTTAATGAATCTGTCGCACAAATGCGATCCTAAAAATCCTGCTGCTCCGGTAATAAGTATTCTTTTCATATTTGGTTTTATTGAACATTTTAAGGGGTTTGTTTTTCTACTAAAAGCCCCATGAAACAGCTACAAATGTAATAAAATATCTGGCCTTTTAAATTAGACCTAAGCTCATATCTTGAAAGAAGTTTTTAATTTTCAGATTATAATTAAGCTTATTTATCTATTTTTACTCTCAATTAAATTCTCTGTTTTGAAAGTTGTACACATTATAGAAGCTCTTGGTGGAGGAGTTTATACGTATTTTAGAGATTTATCAACTTTCTTTGGTGATGATGAAATAAACAAAAAGATAGAAACTACTATCATATACAGTAGCAATCGAAAAGAAATTGATCCTCAGAAAATAAAGTCCGAATTTTCAAATGGAGTCAATCTCATCCACATTAATATGGTTCGTGAGTTTTCTCCGCTTCAGGATTTAAAATCGGTTTATGAATTAAGAAAAGAGCTTAAAAGAATAAATCCAGATGTAATTCATCTTCATTCCTCAAAAGCCGGGGTTTTAGGGCGTGTTGCTTATTTCTTATTACTCAAAAAAAAGAAACTTTATTATAGTCCTCACGGCTTTTCTTTTCTTAGAACAGATATTTCAGAATCAGTTCAAAAATTGTATAAAATAATAGAACAAAGTTTTCAAACTCTATTTGGCGGTACAACAATTGCGTGTGGAGATACTGAATTTGAAATTGCACAAAAATTTGGAAACTCAAAGTTAATTCGAAATGGAATTGATATTAACGATATTAGAAAATATTGTTTTGAAAATGAAAATAAAAAACTTACAATTGGAATTTTAGGTAGAATTACATTTCAAAAAAATCCTGAGCATTTTAATAAAATTGCCTTGAATTTTCCTGAATTCAATTTTGTATGGATTGGTGATGGGGAATTAAAATCTTCAATTACCGCTCCAAATATTCGAGTTACTGGCTGGCTTTTTGATCATGAACTGGTTTTAAAAGAACTCAATAATATTGATATTTATCTACAAACTTCTTTGTGGGAAGGTTTACCAATAGCCATATTGGAAGCAATGGCTTTAGAAAAACCTGTTATTGCTACCAATATAATTGGCAATAAAGATATTGTGATTCATAATGAAACAGGATTTCTATTTGATGAAATTTCAGAACTGGAACCGTATTTTCAAATCCTGAGCAATTCTGTAAATCGAAATTTTTTTGCTAAAAAAGCTTTTGAGAGATGTGTAGACTTATTCGATAAAAATAAAAATTTTGAAGAACTAATCACTATTTACAAGAGCTGATTTTTGTTGCATCCAATAACTTGAAAAAATGGACAACCAAAACCCGCTGAAAGCAATTCCATCAAAACGAAGCAAAAAATCATCCATTAGATTTGATGTAAAAAAGATAATGAAAAATGAAATTATAACAGCATTCTTTAGATCAAATCCCAAATATCCAATTATAGAAATATAAAAGAGTACCACCAAAGGTCCGAGAATTCCAAACTTCAATAAAAAATCAAAAAATTGATTATGAGTAGGAAATTCATATTTAGCCAAAAACTGCTGATTGGTTTCTTTATAGTATTTATTTAATTCATTTTTTCCATCAGAAGCGCCTACTCCAAAAGGGAGATTTTTTAATGACAATTCCCAGGCAGATTTCCATATAGAAACTCTGGTAACTAAAGAATTAAATACTTTAACCTCTGGATGATCGATCTCATCAAGCTTACCCACTTTATCCATATAAGCAAAGCTAACGCTTGAATACTTTTCTTTCATGTATGGATCTTTTTGAACAAATAAAAACAAAACGGTAATTAATAAAATAAATACTGGCAAACTTTTTAAAGCTACTTTTTTAAAATTATCCAGCTTCACTGCATAAAAAAGAATGATCAAAAGTCCTATAAAAACATTTATTAAGGCCAATCTGGTATTAACAAACAATACAAAGAAAAAAGAAAATATAAAAATTATTATTCTTATTACTTTGAGTGTAAATTTTTCATGATCTTTAAAACTCTTAATTAGAAAATAAAAAGCAGAAACGCTTACAAAAGCCAGATGCATATTTAACGCCGGAGCATGAATTCCTAAACTATTCCCAAATTGATATCCCATTTCCCATAAATGGATACCATTCAAATATTTATGCATTAATTCTGGAAACAAAACATTGAATCGAATGAAGAAAAAAAGCAAAACCAAAGTTGTGCCGAAAACATAAACTTGTAATAACTTCAAAAAATTTACCTGCTGAAAATTTCCAATTATAAACAATGGAAAAATTACTAACGAAGTGCTTTTTTCTATTGCTTTTAATCCTTTTGCAAAAGAATCATTATTCCAGAAAAGCACTAATTCAAGTATTACCGGAGTTGCAATACAGGTCATCAAAATCAATATATTTTTTGTGTAATGCAGCTTTTTAAAAAAAATTAAATTGAAAACTGAAAATACTACAATCACTATTGAGCATGGTTTTCTAAAGATCATCAAAATGGCAATCAAACACAAAAAAAGATGGAAGATTCTATTGAAGTTCTTTTCGGAAATGTTCATGATATAATGCAAAATAAATTAGTGGAAAAATACCTATTTTATGTCTCATTGCCGAGCCTAAATCGGGTTCAAAGACTCCCTGGGTAATAAAAAATGAAAATAATATAAAAAAAATGAAAAGTTCGTATTTATAATATTCTCTCTGTTTTACGCATTTAGCAAAACGAACCAATAAGATGTAAAAAAGTAAAAGCTGCCAAATTACAAATAAGACGATTTGAGGAGATAAAATATGTTTTAAACCATTTATTGGAATATTTACTGTAAAAAAACCATAAAAAATGGCAATTATTTCTCCGTACCAAGTATCAGGTTTTAAAGGTGGCGTGATCATAGAATTTGCATCTGGTGAACCTATGCGCTCTTTATTAACCACCTCACGGCTCATTTCAGAAAAATATTCTCCTTTTAAAATGCCATAACTCAATGATAAAAAAAAGACAATCAATAATCCGTAAAAAATTGTTGATACAGTTTTATTTTTAAAATTAATAAAACTTATAAAATACATACCTCCGGCAATTATAGGGATTAAAGCAAAATAAGGTCGGTATAAAGCTCCGAAAAGTATAAAAAGGAATACGGACAAAAGAACCGTTTTTTGAAAGGAATACATCTTGTTTTTACACAAAAATATAATTGAAGAAATGAATAAAAAAGTAATAAATTCTTTTGAAGGCATTGCTATAAAAATAGCAATCATAAAAATCCCCAAATAGACAATAGCATTTTTTACATTTATTTTTCCGAAAGAATTCGGAATTCCTATTTTATACAAAACATACATTAAAATAGGAAACTGTATAAGTGAAATTAAAGGAAAAGGAAGATAGCGGAGACCCGTAACTTTATAAAACAAAATAGTTAATGGATAACTACCTAAGTACCCTATTTCATTGTATTTATCATAAATTATTATCGCTGAATCATAAAAGAATTTTGGTGGCAAAACAAAAAAAGTACTAAATGCAACCACCAAATTGGCCATCGCTATTAATAAAAATGCTGCTGTACTTTTTTTAATCTTGATTTGCATATTAAAATTGATTTTGTCTAATGTAAAAAAATCTTGATTTTGTCTTTTTTATATATAACAACTGCAGAAACAAAATTCCAGAAAAAAGAACTGCAGAAAAAAGCAGCAGCTGCGCCAGTCATTCCGTAAATTGGAATCAAAAATCGATTTAGAATAAAGTTAATGATAACCGCTCCTATCAAAATTACCTGAAAAATATGTTGTCTTCCTGTCATATTCAGATAAACTGGAGCTGAACCAAATAAAGAGCAAATTCCCTGACCAATTATTAAAATTAGAAAGGATTTCTGCGCTATGATGTATTGGTTTCCAAACAAGGACAAAACATAATCAGAAAATACAGAAATTAAGATTATCACCGGAAAACTAATGCAAAAAATTAAACGAGCACTGCTTTGCAATGTTTTTTTTAATTCTATCCAATTCTGATTTGAAAAATACTCCGCAATTTTTGCCGAAACAGTTATGTTTATTGTCAAGATTATTACAGAAACAATTGTCATTATTTTAACTCCGACAGAATAAAAAGCTACTGTTTCATCATTTTGATATTTTTTTAAAAACATAATATCAAAAGACATTAATAAAAACATTGCCATTCCGCTTATTGCAATGGGATACGATTTTGTAAAAATCTCTTTTGAAGTAAAAATCTCATCTGATACTGTCTCCTTTTTATTAAAATAAATAAATACTAAAACAGAACTTATAAGGGCTAGAAAAATAAAACCAATTAAAAAAACATCTACCAAATAAGCTTCTAAATGCATGTAAAATAAAACTACAGAGCCAATTATCAACGGAATATATTTGATAATATTTCTAAATAATTCTGCAACATACAATTTGTCTAATGCTCTGAAAACCTCTGTATTTAAAAGCGATAATCCGTGAAAAAATAATATGACTGAACTCTTTAAAAGGATTGGGTATACCTCATCATCCAGAAAATAAGTATTAATTCTTTTTTTATCAATAATAAGAAAAAGAGCTAAAATTAATAGTGAAGTTAAAAATAACATCCTTACCATTTTTAAATACACCATTTTCAATTGTCGTACCTCTTTCTGACTTGCCAACCTTCCTTTAAAATATAAAATGGACTGATCAAAACCCAATAGACAAATACTTCCAACTGCTAAAAGATATGAACGCACAAAATCATACTGTCCCACTAATTTTGGACTGTATGATTTTGTTAAAAATATGGTGAAACCAAATAACAAAAGAACTCCAAAAATTCGCAAAGCCAAAGTTCCTAAACTCTGTTTTATGAATGAGTTTTTTGAAATTCTTTCAATCATTTTAAACGTCTTCAATATTATATTATTTAACCTGAGCTTTGAAAAGCTGGTTACGATAAAACTTTAGAAACAAATGAATTAAAACGAAAATAAAAATGAATAAAAATGGCAATAAAAGTTTAAGATTTCCATTTGTAATTTTAGCGCTATGTATATTTAAAGTTGAATTTATGTCCTTAATTGCTTTATCATAATTAATAAGCTTTAGCCTGTATTTACCCTGATCGATTATTAAATATTGTTTTGTTTTAATAATATCGTTAAGCTGAGTGTTTTCATTATAGTAAATCAGCTTATCGTTTTTTGATCCATTTTTTACAGTATTAGAAAAGCCATTTAAAACCTGGTCAATTTGAGCAATAATAGTATCATTTTGAATTATCTGCTGTTCCAGATTTTTATATCCAATTTTTTGAAGAGTCTTAAAATATTCAGAGCTGTTTAAGTATTTTAATAATGGCTCAACGATATCTTTTTCGTTCGTAATTTTGTCGGTTATAAAAGATATTGAATGAAAAGTATAGTTTTTACTTGTGATATTATCTTCTAACACTTTTTTGACCTCGCCAACCTCAGCCATTAATTTAATCAGCTCAAAATTCTGTTCTTTGTCTTCAATAAACTTATAAACATCGGCAATGGGCTTGATCTCGATTTTTTTTATTGATTTTGGATTTTGAATACCAACTTCATTTTTCAAGAAAGCCGTGTCTCCCGCAATAATTTTAGATTCGATCAAATTTATTTTAGAATAAAGATAATCAACGCTTCCAAAATTTGGAGTTACAATAATCTGATTTTCAAATGTTTTTTTATTTGAATCTAAATACCAGCCAATACCAAACCCTACGATTACTAAAATTAAAACAATAATCCATTTGCGGACAAAGAAATGAATAGACTGAAAAATAATGGAATTAATTCTTTCGAAAAAACCACCAATACTTTTTGAAAGCTGAAAAATATCAATCTCCTGTCCTGAATTATCCTGCGGTACTTTTGTACTCATTTATTATTTTTATTTTACGTTGAAAATTTGTTCCAAAATTTTAATAGTGATCAAATACGTTGGTTTTACACCCGTTGTTCCTAATCCGCCAGAAGCTAATGTGCTTCCGGTTTCTAGAGGATTATCTGAGGCATAATACGCATAACGAACTTTGATATCGTGCGGAACACTTTTTCTGATTTTTGATGCCGATTGAATGGCTTTCTGGTAATAAGATCCTTCCATTTCAAGACCAATTACTCCCCAGGTCGATTCGTGAAAGAATTTCAGTAAATCTCTGTTTTGTAACGATGTTCCTAAAACGGTAACCATAGCTCCTTCAAAAACTGCAATGTCGTTTCCTTCAAACATGGCACCTGTTAATTCATTTTCGAAGAAATAATTATCTGCAGTTCCTTCGTTTATATGTGCTGTAGGGATCATGATATCACCTTTTCCGCCTTCAAGGATTCCCGCTTTCCCCATTATCGAAACCGATTTTACATTTAGTAAAGTTTCTTTTTTATATGGTTTTAAAAGTTCATCGATTGTTTCGTAAGCCTGCTCGCCAAAGGCATAATCCATTACAATAATAACGGGAGCCGCATCGTCAACAACTGTTTTTGGAAATGCTGTTTTTGCCCAGTCAATTTTTGCAGTATCAAAAATCTGAACGTCGATATTCGTTCCTGAACTATCAGGTAACGAAATCATACCATTTTTTAAGGCCAATTCTTCGACAATACTTCTGGTTTCTTTTGCGCCTGATTTGCTTAATTCTTCATAAATATAAAAGTCAGACTTGTCCTTGAATTTTGTTTTCAACAACGGTGTTGCAAAAATAGAATTCATAACACTATGCATATTGGCACTTATTACGTGTATAGGACGCTTTAAAAGATTGTTTGCCTTAAGAACCTCCTTGATGTTGGTAGCCCAGATTTCACCGTGAATATGGTGTCCTAAACGCTCTCTTAATACAGGACTAAAAGTTATCGTTCTTTTATTATTTTCGATTACTTCTTCGATTGCTAATTTTCCTAACCAATAAATTACATGCAGGAAACGATCCGGGGCATTTTCTGAACCAAAAGCATCATAAATATCCAAAACCTCTTCAAAAGTTCTTGCTAAAATGTTGGCAACATGCGAAATTGCTTTTTCTTTTTCTATTTGAGAAAGCTTTTTGGTTTGTAAAACTGCTTGCTCTAATTTTAACCAATCGCGAGACACTTCTCCTCCATCATCTAATAAAACCCTGTTTTTGATTTTATGAGATTCTATGAAAATAAATGTCAAATGCGTCAGGATATCATAAATATCTGATCGCCCGCGAGTGATTTCAACATTCATTTGTTCCTCATCGATTCTGTAACAATTTCTTCTTCTTTTTGGAGGAACAATGGCCTGAAAATGCGATTTAGAATATCCTTCATCGGATGTTAAATTGATGAATCTACACTGCTCAATTCCTATTGGTAAACGTTCTATAACGTACAAAAGCCCGTTTAGTTCTACTTTTTCTTCGCCTATGTTTCCGTAAATTTCCGGACGTAATGCTAGTAATGATTCGCGTAAACTATCACCCGAAACTCCCATTGGTTTATAAAAACCGCGGTTGAATAAGTGACGCATTGTAATGTACATTTTTTCGATTGCTGCAGATGATTCCTGCGCTCTTGATCTTGATATATGTTTGGTTTCTTTCATGCTATTTTATTTTAAAAATCTTCTGTAAGAGAAGAGTAATATGGGTATTTTATCAAACGAAATTAGTAATTAAAAATCAAAACTGTATTAAAGCTTTATTATCTTAAAACTAATTTCAAATTGTTTTTAATTTATAATCATCAAAATTAACTTCTACTTTTTGAAAATTTTGATCTTTTAATAATATTAAATTTATTTTGTTCAGGCATTCCTGGTTGTCTTCTGACATTATAAATGCGAGGTCCCAAATGTCTTTTGAAATAGAGAACGAACCAATGTCTGAATTGACATCTAATAGATATTCATCATTCATCCAAAGCTCATTAATTTTAACAACTTTTGGGTTTATTTCTATTATTGAATCAAAAAAGTCTGGAAAAAAATCTTCATTTTCAGCACCACTAAATATCTCAATTAACAATTTTTGAGATTGATATCCTGGTCTTAAATGATATTTATACTTCATAAACTTTTTCTACTTCAAATTATCCGCAATATCTCTATTATTAGACAATCTCGGAATTTTATTCTGTCCGCCTAATTTTCCTTGCGATTTCATATAATCCTGAAATCCGTTTTTCGAAACTTTGGTTACTACCACTTTTCTTAAAACATTTCCGGTGATCAGATCATCATAATAAATATTTTGTTTTCGCATCGAATCGTCAATCGCTTCACCAAAGGCTTCTATGTTTTCCGGTTCGTTTTCAAATTCTATAAGCCATTCGTGATACGGCAATCCGCTTGACGGGTTTATTTGAGGCGCAACAGTAAATTCATTAATTACAATTTTGGTTCCTTCTGTGGCTTCTTTCATTGCTTTTTCGACTTCGTTGGCAATAACGTGTTCACCAAAAGCAGAAATGTAATGTTTAATTCTGCCCGAAACGATTACTCTGTGTGGAAATAACGAGGTAAACTGCACCGTGTCACCAATATTATATCGCCAAAGTCCGGCATTCGTAGAAACGATCAAAGCATAATTTACGCCAATTTCCACCTCACCAACTGTATAGCTTTTTGGATTTTCTGAAAAGAATTCATCAGCTTTTATAAACTCATAGAAAATTCCTGAATTCAGTAACAAAAGCATACCTTTTTGTTTTTGAGAATCCTGATAAGCAAAAAATCCTTCAGAAGCAGGAAACAACTCAATGCTGTCTACTTTTCGGCCAATCATTTTTTCGAATTTGGCGCGGTAAGGTTCGTAATTCACTCCTCCGTAAATAAATAAGTTGAAGTTCTTGAATAATTCTCCTATTTTCTTCCCGCCGCTTTTTTCCTGTAATCGCTCAAAATACATTTGTACCCAGGACGGAATCCCAGAAATTATGGTCATATCCTGATCAATGGTTTCCTCTACAATAGCGCTTACTTTGGTATCCCAATCCTCGATACAATTGGTCTCCCAGGATGGCATTCTGTTTTTTTGAAGATATTTAGGTACAAAATGAGCTCCAATTCCGGATAATCTTCCAAATTTGATTCCGTATTTTTCAATTAAAATTGGACTTCCCTGGAGGAAAATCATTTTTCCATCAACAAAATCGGCATTTCCGGTTTCGTATATATAATGCAGGATTGCATTTCGCGAAGCTTCAATATGATACGGCATTGATTCTTTGGTCAACGGAATATATTTTGCTCCTGAGGTTGTTCCAGAAGTTTTGGCAAAATAGAGTGGTTTCCCTTTCCAGAGAATATTTTTTTCTCCCATTCGAACTTTGTCGATGTAGGGTTTTAAATCTTCGTAATCACGAATAGGGACACGTTTTCTGAAATCATGAACCGACTTTATTTTATCAAAATGATGATCTTTACCAAACTGGGTTTCTTTGGCACTATTTATTAAATTCTTAAATACTGCTTGTTGCGTTTCGACCGGCTTATTGGCCCAAGCCTGTGTTTTATAGTATATTTTCGTGGCAAATAATTTTGCAGCTACTGATTTAATCGACATTTGTTATGGTATTATTTCTTGTCACTTTTGTTTTTACTTCGGTTTTTTTCACCCGGCTCCTTCTCCATCTTTGCCACTTCTTCTCTTAACTTAATTTCTTCTTCAGAGGCTTTCATATTTACTTCTGAATGTTCATCAGTTTCTGCTATAATAGAATCTTTATTGAATTTTGCATACTCTAATTCACCTCTCAAAACTTTCTGAATTCCTCTTATATAGGCTTCATTTTTCTTTAAAGCGGTTTCTAGCGAATCTGATTTAATCGCCAGTTCAGTTGCATTTTTTTTTAATTCACTCGAAGAATATCCGGGAATAAATTCACGCAAAGGCGTAAAAGCGATGATGAAAGTAGTAATTAAAATTAAAAATATTCCTCCTAATGTGAACGTTACAAACACATTCATTAAGTTGAGTTTGAACGAAAAAATTTCTTCGAAAGTATCTTCATTCAAAATTACCAATCGGTTTTTGATGAATAAATTTTTTCTGAAATTGATTTTTTTTCTGGTCATTATGGTTGTTTATACGAGCAAATATAATAATTAATCGCCTTGTTGATACCTCACAAAAATGAAGGAATACACTCATTTTAAGATTTTATAAAATATTTAACGCTAGCGGAAACTAATATTTTAATCCAAATCCTGTTGTTCTTCGTATATTCTATATACATTTGCGGAACAATTAGAAAAACAATTTGCTTAGGCATTAAATATACAAACCATGGGAAGATTAGGTCTTACAGAAATCCTCGTAATAGTAGGTATCGTGATATTACTTTTTGGAGGTAAAAAAATACCGGAATTAATGAAAGGTTTAGGAAGCGGAATTAAGGAATTTAAAAACGCTGCTAAAGACGATCAAACTCCTCCTGCTCCTTCTGTTAAAAAAGAAGAAGAAGAAATTAAATAAGAATTTAAACCCTTATTATAAACCCCAAATTACAATTGTAGCTTGGGGTTTTTATTTTATCTAAAAAAACTTACTTTTAGAGTCCCTAAATCAAATAACAATAATTATGAAAAACCTACTTGTAATTACTGTTGCTTTTTTGTGTCTCAAAAGCTACGCACAAAAGCAGCCGTTTCCTGCCAATGCTGTATTTGCAAATGGTTTAATGCCAACAAATAAAAACGGTCAGGATGCTAAAAACAACTACGATATCTGGAGGGCCAATTTTGTTGAAGCCTGTTCGAATGGAAGATACCGTGTAAAATTCGACAATTCCTGGGAAACTGTTTCTGAAGGAATTGGTTATGGAATGCTCCTGAGTGTTTATATGGCCGATAAAACATTATTTGATGGCCTCTGGCTGTATTACAAAGACAATGTAAACGGCAATAAAGTAATGAACTGGAAAATAAACGGCTGTTCCGGAACTATTGGTCAAAACGGAGCAACCGATGCTGAACTTGATGCTGCCTTAGCACTTATCGTTGCCGATTATCAATGGGGAAGCACTGGAAATATCAATTATAAAAGTGATGCCACTGCTTTAATTTCTGCCATTAAAAATTATGAAATCGAAGCCAATACTTTTGTTTTAAAACCAGGAGATCAATTCGGCGGAAGCCAAATTACAAATCCCTCTTACTTCTCTCCTGCCTATTACCGTGTTTTTGGCGTTTTTACAAATGATCCTGTTTTTTGGAATCAGGTTGCAGCAAAATCATATACCATTATCAACAACAATTTAATACAAAATAATGCCGTTGGCGGGCTAGTTTCTGACTGGTGTGAAGCTTCTGGGGCTTATTCTTCTCAAGCTGGTGGTTATAATAATGGAGGAAAAACATATTCCTACGACGCTGCAAGAACGCCATGGAGAATCGCAGTTGACTATTTATGGTACGGAAATCCCGATGCGAAGGCTTATACAAAAAAATCATCTGATTTTGTTCGCGTAAATCTAGGCGGATCTTCTAACATTAAAGATGGTTATAACCAAAACGGAACAGTAAGCGGACAATGGCACAACGGGACTTTTGTTGGTGCATTTGCCTGTGCAGCCATGGGAGGCGATAACCAAATGCATCTTGATGCTTCATACGCCGAGTTAAAAAATCTGAATGAACCTGGCAGTTATTTTAATCATACCTTAAAAACATTATACTCTTTTTTATTAACAGGTAATTTTTATTTGCCGCCAACTGCCACTTTATCTACTGGCGATTTTGATATTGAAAAGTCAACGATTACGCTTTTCCCAAATCCGAGTGCTGATCGATTTACAGTTAATGCACCTCAGCAATCTACTATTTCTGTAATTTCTCCTTCCGGGATTGTTATTCATCAACAAAAAACAACTGCTGAAAATACAGAGATCAATTTGGCTAATCAATCATCCGGAGTTTATTTAATAAAGATTTCGAATGACGATTTTAAAAGCATAACTAAAAAAGTGATTTTAAAGTAATTTATAAAAACTAAAAATCCCAAACTACAATTGTAATTTGGGATTTTTTTATTTTTTGTCCTCCTGAGCGAAGTCGAAGGATTGGAATTTGGAATTTTTTTTTTGTTTTTTTTAAAGTACCATCGTCAACTGGATTCTCTTTCTATCCTCATCAACCTCAGTTACTTTAACATCAACATGCTGATGCAATTTTACCACTTCATTTACATCGCTTACAAATCCGGCTTTTAGTTGGGAAATGTGAACCAATCCGCTTTCTTTGATTCCGATATCAACAAAACAACCGAAATTAGTGATGTTGTTAACAATTCCCGGCAAGATCATTCCTGTTTTCAAATCTTTAATTGATTTTACGTTTGCATCAAATTCAAAAACCTTAGCCGACTTTCTCGGGTCTAATCCGGGCTTTTCAAGCTCTTTTATGATATCTTTTAGTGTTAGCAAACCAATTTCAGGTGTGATATAGTTTTCGGCCTTAATTAAGGCAGTTTTCTCTTTGTTTGCTATTAAGTCGTTTACCGAAAGTTTCAAATCTTTTGCCATTTTTTCAACAACTGGATATGCTTCCGGATGTACTGCCGAATTATCCAGCGGATTTTTAGCATTCGAAATTCTAATAAAAGCCGCACCTTGCTGATACGCTTTCTCGCCTAAGCGAGGCACTTTTTTTAGCTGTTTTCTATCCTCAAAAGGCCCGTTTTCAGAACGATATTGTACAATATTTTCTGCAAGCTTCTCTCCTATTCCACTCACATAACTTAGTAAATGTTTACTTGCGGTATTGATATTGATTCCAACCGAGTTCACACAACGAATTACCGTATTGTCCAACTCTTCTTTTAGTTTAGTTTGATCAACATCGTGCTGATATTGGCCTACGCCAATGGCTTTTGGGTCGATTTTCACCAATTCGGCCAAAGGATCTGAAAGTCGTCGCCCAATAGAAACCGATCCACGAACCGTAACATCATAATTCGGGAATTCTTCACGCGCAATTTTTGATGCTGAATATACCGAAGCTCCAGCCTCAGAAACGATAAAAACCTGCAACGGTTTATCGAACGCGATTTTTTTGATGAAAAATTCCGTCTCTCTCGAAGCCGTTCCGTTACCTATAGAAATGGCATCAATTTGATACGCATTGACCATCGAACGGATTTTCTTGATCGCCATTGCTTCCTCATTTTGTGGCGCATGGGGATAAATTGTTTCGTTGTATAATAAATCGCCTTTTTCGTCCAGACAAACTATTTTACAACCACTTCTAAATCCCGGATCGATTGCCAGAATACGTTTTTCGCCCAAAGGAGGCGCCAATAAAAGTTGCCCTAAATTGTTCGCAAAAACCTGGATCGAATTGGCATCAGCCTTAGCTTTTGCTTCTTGCAATGTTTCATTTCCAATCGCCGGATTCAGTAATCGTTTATAACTGTCTTCTATCGCTAATTGCAAATGTGCCGTTGTACTATTTTGTTTTTTAATGACGATTTCATCAATAATATCATAAGCTTCGTCGATATCAACATCGACTTTCATCTTAACAAAACCTTCGTTTTCTGCACGAAGCATCGCTAATAAACGGTGCGAAGGCGCTTTTGTCAAAGGTTCTTCCCAATCAAAATATTGACTGAATTTTTGCGCTCCTTCTTCTTCGGCTTTCTTTTTTACGACTTTGGTTCCAATTGTCGCTTTGCGCTGAAATAATCTTCTGAGTTGTTTACGAACATAAATGTTTTCGTTAATCCATTCGGCCACAATATCCCTTGCACCTTGCATAGCAGCTTCTTCATTAATCACATTTTCATTAAGATATTGTGTCGAAATAAAATCGATATCAACATCATTTTCAGACATGATTATTTTTGCCAATGGTTCTAAACCAAACTCGCGCGCGACATCTGCTTTTGTTTTTTTCTTCTTTTTGTACGGCAGGTAAAAATCTTCTATTTCTTGTAAATCAAAACTTTGCTCGATTTTCTGTTTCAATTCCGGCGTAAGTGCCTTTTGCTCTTCTATTGATTTTAGAACGGCTTCTTTACGTTTTACAATCGCTTCGTATTCTTTATGAAGTTTGGCAATTTGCTCGATCTGTACTTCATCCAGATTCCCGGTTGTATCTTTTCTATAACGTGAAATAAACGGAATTGTACAATCTTCCTCTAATAATTTTACCGTGTTTTGAATGTTGATCGCTGCTGTTTGAACAGTCTTGGCAATGAATTGAATATTAGTCATTTTATTTCTTCTTAATTGGCTTTAACACAATGCTTGCTTTACTAAAATCTGCAGATGCATTATAAACTTTTCTATATTCCTGATAAATCTCTTTTGGATAATTTATTGCTTTGTATTTTTCATCAATTGTAATGATAACCTGATTTCCTTCTACTTTTACAGTCGATTTAAAAAAACAATTTTTAGCTTCATCATATTTCATTACTTTATCTATAACTAGGTCATTGTAATGATCTACCTGATATCCTTTTGGAATATTAAAGATAATGTTATGATGGTATTCTTTTGTATATTTTAAATCAATGTCTGTTTTTCTGGTATTCTCCTGATAAAGATTAGCCTGATTTCCTATCACTTTTCCTAAATTAACCATTAACAAATTTCCTGCTTTTTCAGTAAATGATTCTACAGATTCTAGCTTTGAATTAATAACAAACGGCGTATTCGTATAATTATTTTTAAATTCTAAATTTTCGGCTTTATGCTCTAAAAGTTTCACATCTACATCATCAATCGAAATGTCTTTTACAAAGTCTGTAAGATCCTTTTTTTCATCATTATTAGCCAAATCGTTGTACGAATAACGCAGCATTTGACCTGTATAACCTGTCATTGATAATTTTTTATCAATAATCACTTTTGTCAAATCAGGGTTCAAAGTTAATACTGATTCTGTTGCTATTTTAGTAAAATCTGATGAAACTACCGGAGCATAAACATAACTTTCCTGTTTCTTTTGTACATTATATCCTTTTGCCTTTGTATCCTGATACTCGTAACTTGGATTTCCGTAAGCCAGATATACCTCATTTGGTGAGATAAATTTATTTAAATCTCTAAAATAAAAATTAATATCTGTAAATTCATAAAACGTTACAATCTCATCATCCAGATCCCCTATAAAACGATCTTCGGTAGCAATGATTTCGTATGGAATTTTAAGAATATCAAAAGCATATTTGTAAAGAAAAACAAAATCTCTACGGGCTAATTTTGAATTTCCTTCTGTTATCTTAATTTTAGTATTAATCGTTTCTCCTTCTGCATAAGGTTCAAAATGAGTTCTGATGTATTCGTCCAGAATGGTTAATTTTTCATCATTAGTTTTATCTTTTATATCTAATTTCTGAACAAGTTTTTTTACATCTCCGTTAGAAAAAGCATAGGGTTTGTTTCTAATATAGTTTTTAAAATAAGTTTCCCATTTTTTATTACTCATTTCGGCCGGAGATCCGGTAATTAAATACAGAACCTTGACAAGATTTCTAAATTTTTTAGAACTTCTTTCATTTACAAGCGGTTGTATATTATCTGCAGTATAAAAAATCTTCCCTTTTACTTTATTATAATGAAATTCTCCAGAAGCATAAACTCTTGACATAGCAGATCCGGAATCTGTAAGCGTAAACTCAGCATGAAGTACAGGCGCATCTTTTTGATAAATTTCAATTCCGTTTGAAGTTGGATTTTCTTTTACAATAAAATAATACTCTAAAATATCTCCTTTCTCTACTCCTTCAAAAACAATCGATTTTACATTTTTTAAATCTGAATTTACAATCTGACTTTCAGATAAAACCCTAATATCTCCGTTAGGTTTAATAACTCTTGCATGAAAATCTTTTGTATCGCGAATCGTCGTATTATCGTCGGCAGTAACTTTATTGTATTTACTAATTTCTGAAGACTCATTTATTTTAACTGCAAAATGCTCCATTTTAAATTTTGCAAAACCATATAAATTGGCATTAATTCTGGTATGAACCCATCTTTTATCAAATAAAATTACGGCGGGTTGTTTTTTATATTCTTCGGGAATGCTGGCAAAAATAGGAACGGCATCCCAGGTGTAACTTTTAATTTCTTGTGCCTGTGTTTTTATAAAAAAAGCAAATAGCAGAATAAGTAATATTTTTTTCATTATTTTTTTATTAAGATGATAGATTGGTTGTATTGGCTATTTAATTCGTTTACTAAGGAGTTCCAGTTATCAAAATCAGTTGTTTCGATAACTAATTTTTTAAGTGCTATTTTTTGAGATACAATCAGGCTTTTTTTATCTTTTTTGTATGAAATATCAAAACTTAAAATCTCATTTTCTTTCTTACTGTTTTCCGGAATAAAATCAAGCTGATAGTTTTCAGGTATTTCATAGACATAAGTAAATTCATTGGTAAACACATTGTCGTTTTCTATAGAAAGTTTCCTTTCTTTAACATCAATTATGTATTCTTTAAAAGGAGCTAATAAAATAGGTTTTACAATGATTTTATCGCCTATTTTTTTTACCCACGAATCAAGTTTAAAGTTATAGCTAAGCTCTGCCTCTTTATTTTCGTATTCGTGTTTTTTGACTTCTGTTGTTTCTATTTCCAGTTTTTGGTTGTATCTCGCTAAACCGCTTTTTAAAATCTCTTCTTCCTTTTGTTTATTAGATTCTAAAACATTTAGAAAATCACTTTTCTCATAACCAGAAAGCAGTATTTTTGCAGTACCTGAAACCGCATCTTCATTGATTTTTAATTTAAGATCGACTTTTAGCCTGTTTTCTTTTTTATCAACTACAGGTACTTTTTCAATAACAAATTCAGTTTCAGATATTCCTATAAGTCCTTCTTTACCCTGAGTCATCGCAGACGGAAATGTAAACGGACAAAAAGAATCAGTCCCGTCAACAAAATAACGCTGCTTGTCAATTTTAACAGCTGCGATCATATGATTGCTTACCAATGGCGTTGGAACATCGGCAAAACTATAAGATTTGTCTCTGGTACCTATCCAAACCAAATTTGACTCTAATCCGGCAGTTTTAAACATTTCATTTAACAAGTTCGAAATGTCTTTACAATCTCCGTATTTTTTATCAAAAACAGATGCAGCATCCCGAGGTATAAAACCTCCCATTTCGTACTCAAAAGCCACATAATGAATATTTTGCTGAACCCAATTGTAAATAGCTTTTGCCTTGTCTTTAGGATTTGTTTTCTCTTTTATTAATTCTGAAGCTTTACTTTTAAGTGCCGTTTGGTCTAATTTGTTAATATCTTTTACCAACGAATAATACCATTTATAAAGATGCTCAACATCCGGAAAAAGCTCTTCTTTTTTATTATCCTTAGTATAGCTTTTTATGTAGTATACAATATGCGGCAGAAAATAAGTATAATTGGGAGCACGGTTTTCTTCTTCAAAAGCAGGCATGTCGGTAACCTTCCAGCTATAAACATCTAAATTGCCTTCTTTTGTTTTTTCGAAAACAATTTTATCCTGATGGTCTCCAAAGAGTTTATAACCAATTTCGATTGACGGATCTGATTTTATTTCGAATTTTGAAGCAACAGTCTGCAATTCATGCTGAAAAGCAAAATAAGACAATAACCTCGGTTCGTTTTGTTTTACTTTATAAGAGTATTCGATCTTCGATTTGTCTTCGACATAACTAAAATCAAAGTGTTTGTATTTATTATCACTATAAAAAACATCGCGCTGTTTTAACTCATTGGTGCTAATATCATACTGTGATAATTTATTCCTTTTGTTTGTTTTCGCATTGATTGTAGCTCCTTTTATGCTCGAAATTTCACTAAAATTATCGTACGGAATATTTATAGAGTACTCATTTACGTTTTTACTTTTGGCAATTTCTCTTTGTTCTTCGATAAAAGATTCAATTTCTAATTTACTTTTATTCGATAAATAAACAATTTCATTACGATAAAGTACTTTCGATTTTTCTTGCGCACACAAAAAATGACACGAGAAAAATGCCAGATAAAATATTCTTTTCATTAGGTTTTTGATATAATATTTGGGAAGTTAAGTTTTAACAAAAATAAACTTATTTGCGAAAATAAACAGATTTACTGCATTAGCTTGTTAAAATAATATCTTTGTTCTTTATTTTTAAGCCAATGAATATTCTATTACTTTATTTTATACTTATAAATAGTATTGCCTTTATCTTTGCCGGATACGATAAGTATTTAGCAATCAACCATAAAAGAAGAATTTCTGAAAATACACTTTTTGGTCTTGCCACTACTGGAGGTTGGGTAGGTTTGTTATTAGCAATGATTATTTTTAGGCATAAAACCAGTAAACCTTCTTTTATTCTAAAATTTTCAGCTATTGTTTTTATTCAAATTGCTGTTGTTGTATTGTTTATCTACAATGTTAATATTTTTAATGTTGCCTTATTTTTAGGTAATTAGCCTAATAAATTATAGATATTAACAATGTTGATAACCTCATAATTAATTCATTTTAAATTATTTAAACAAAAAACCGGATGAATTTTAAAAATCCGCCCGGCTTACTTATATTATACTGGTGCGAAGCACCGCGTTTTTTTGACTTTTTACTGGCAAGCAATTTTATTCACTCTGTTTTGGTGTCTTCCACCTTCAAAAGCAGTTGTCAGGAATGTTTCAACAATTTCTACCGCTTGTGGGATCGATGTAAAACGCGCTGGGATACTCACAATATTTGCATCGTTGTGTAAACGGGTTAAATAAGCAATTTCTTTAGTCCAGCATAAACCAGCTCTAACTTTTGGGTGTTTATTAACAGTCATTGCAATTCCGTTTCCGCTTCCGCAGATCACGATTCCAAAATCAGCTTTACCTTCAGATACATCATTCGCAACTGGATGACCAAAATCAGGATAATCAACAGAATCTTCAGAATCTGTACCATAATTAGTTACCTCATATCCTTTTGCTTTAAGCATAGCAACAATTGCTTTTTTGTAATCTGGTCCTGCGTGGTCGTTTCCTATCGAAATTTTCATTTTTAAATACTATTAAGTTGTGTGTTGCAAATTTACTTAAAGTATATGATATATACTTTACTATAGATTTGTTTATTTTACTGAATTTCAAAATCTAAAAATATTGAAATGATTAATTACAAATTTTAAATTAAATATTTTTAATACTTAGTATATCAGTTTTTTTACTTTTAAAAAATATAATAATTTGATTTTCAAAAAGTTTAATTCATAAATATAAAAAATGAAATATATCCTATTTATTCTACTTAGCCTGAATTGTTTTTCTCAAACGAATTCTAAAGCTCAATATCTATTTGATGAAAATGATCAACTAATTAGTCAGGATCAATTCAAAAATAAATTAAACGATAAAAAAATAGAACTCATTACATATGAAATAGATACGGCTTTTATAGGACGCTTTTTAAAAAAGAAAGATATTGGTATTTTATCTTCATCCTAAAAAATTAAAATTTATAATGCATTACAAAACATTAGTACTAAAAAAATTGACGATTCTAAAACTATAATTATTAATTTCTTTTAAAAAGATAATCCCGAACCAAACGGAAGGTGTATTGACTACTAGGTTGCTGATAAATCATATAGAAAATTCTTGGAAAACAATACTTCTATAAGTCAGTTTTTTATAACCGAGAAAAATTATGAATATAAAAATAAGAAGGTTTATCAAGATAAAAATGATATAATAAGAGCAACGCTTCTTAAATATAAATTTGCCTGTGGAAACTATATTATTATACATCCTAATGGAAATTTTTATCAAAAATTAGGGGAATATAAACAAGATGAGATTGCGCAAAATCTAATTAATTTTGAATATAAATCAAGCTTATTATAACTCGCTTTATATCATTAAGTTAACGTTATTAACAATTTTAATATCTCTATAAGAAGCTGAAAATCAATAAGAAATAAACATAGAATTTGTTAATTTTTTATAATGTTAATAGCAAAACCTAATTCGTTGATATTCAGTTAACTTTAAATTAACATTATTTGTTAATAAGTTCGGATAGAAAATTAGAAGTTTTTTTTGGTTGTGTCGAAAAAAAACCTAATCCAAAACCGGAATGAAATAACCTAATAAAGTTTCATGAATTTTTAGAAAAGTTATCAATATCAAAAATGCCATTTTCAACAAATATCAACATGTGAACTTATCTACAAAATGAATCTATTTTGGGTTGTCAACCGTTGTTAATTAAAATACAAAAAGTCTTATAAATGAATCCTTTAACAAAATATAAGTATGTTGATAACTCAAGATAACTAAGAGAAACTTCATTTCAATGCTTTTAAAAATAAATTTATAGCACATATTAACAAGCTATAATAACAAACAAAAATTAATTTAATTTAAATTTTTCTTTTTGTTGTATTTAATATATGTTGACAACTTTGAAAATTTTAAAAAGAAAAAAAATATTGAAATTGAAAAATTATAGGAGTTTAAACAATTTTAAGTGGGTTATTAAGATTGTCAAGAATTTGCTGAACTTCGTTGAAATCGTTTGGATGAACTTTGAGTTTGATTCCACCCAGAGCCGTCGTGTACATTGGCACGACAGATAAGGTCATTTCGTTCTCAAAGTAATACGGAATCTGTTCTTGCTCTAATAAGTGCTTTAGAACGATTGTTTCGTGCTGATAATTGAATACGGCAATGGTTTTAAAGCTTTCCATAAAGGGTCTTTTTGTAAATATACGAAAGTTATATTTTTAATAATTTATTTGTTAAAATCTATAATCTGATATCTTATTTGTAATTTTAACTTTTTAAGAAAAGATATATGAGTAAGAAAATTAGAAAGCCGATAAAAAATGAGAAAGATTTCTCTAGTAAAATAATAAAAATTTTATCGCAAAGTCCTAATAAAGCATTTAATTACAAACAGATAGGAGCAAAGCTCGAACTTGATGATACAAAAAGCAGAAACCAGATTATAAAAGATTTAAAAATTCTGGCCGCTTCAAAAAAAATTATAGAATCTGAACCTGGCAAATATTTAGTAAAAGCAGAGAGTCAGGATTATTATGAAGGCACAATTGATATGACCAGTAGAAAAACGGCGTATTTTATTTGTCCTGATTTTAGTGAAGATGTATTTATCCCAACCAATAACCTGAATCGTGCTTTAGACAAAGACAAAGTAAAAGTGTATGTTTATAACCGCAGAAAAGGTAAAAGACCTGAAGGTGAGGTTATTGAAGTTGTAGAAAGAAATAAAACAGAGTTTGTAGGAGTTATAGATATTCAGGCCAATTTTGCTTTTGTATCTACTGCAAATCCTAAAATGTATACGGATATTTTTATTCCAAAGGATAAAATTGGAGAAGCAGAAAATGGTGATGTTGTTTTAGTTACTATCGAAGATTGGCCAAAAAGAGCGGATAGTCCCTTTGGATCTGTGATTAGAGTTTTAGGAAAACCAGGAGAACACAATACTGAGATTCACGCTATTTTGGCTGAATACGGTTTACCTTCAGATTTTCCGGTAGAAGTAGAGGTATTTGCACAAAAGATAGACACCTCAATTCAGGAATCAGAAATAGCAAAACGTCGTGATATGCGTGATACCCTTACGTTTACGATAGATCCAAAAGATGCAAAAGATTTTGATGATGCCTTGTCTTTCAAAAAGTTAGAAAACGGAAATTACGAAATAGGTATTCACATTGCCGATGTTTCGTATTATCATGAAGAAGGAACAATCCTGGATGACGAAGCTTATCAACGTGCCACTTCGGTTTATTTAGTAGATAGAGTAGTGCCAATGCTTCCGGAAGTTTTATCTAATTTTGCATGTTCGTTACGTCCAAATGAAGAGAAATATACCTTCTCAGCCATTTTTGAAATTTCAGAAAATGCACAAGTTATTAACCAATGGTTTGGTAGAACTGTAATTTATTCAGATCAGCGATTTGCTTACGAAGAAGCACAATATATCATTGAAACAAAAGACAATACAATTCCTGTTGATATTTCAATCACTGGAGAATCTTATACAGTTTCAGATGAAATTACTCAGGCAACTTTAAAATTAGATGAATTAGCAAAGATTTTGAGAAAGAAAAGAATGGCCAATGGAGCAATTTCTTTTGATAAAGTCGAAGTAAAATTCAACTTAGATGCCGAAGGAGAACCGGAAGGAGTTTATTTTAAAGTTTCTAAAGATGCCAATCATCTAATCGAAGAATTCATGCTTTTGGCTAACAGAAAAGTGGCCGAATACATTGGTAAACAAAAGAAGACCTTTATTTATAGGATTCACGATGAACCAAACGAAGACAAATTAATTGCGATGCAAACCGTAATTGCTAAATTTGGTTATAAAATAGATTTCCGTAACAAAGGCGATATTTCTAAGTCTTTGAATGCTTTGATGGAAGAAGTAAATGGTAAAAAAGAGCAAAACTTAATTGATACTCTTGCGATTAGAAGTATGAGTAAAGCGAAATATTCGACAGAAAATATTGGTCATTACGGTTTAGCATTTGATTATTACAGTCATTTTACGTCGCCAATTCGTCGTTATCCTGACGTTATGGTACATCGTTTGCTGCAATATTATTTAGATAACGGAGCTTCTGTAGACGAAGAAGTTTACGAAACAAAGTGTTTGCATTGTTCGAATATGGAAAGTTTAGCAACAAATGCAGAACGTGATAGTATCAAATACATGCAGGTTAAATACATGCAGGATCATCAGGACGAAGAATTCCTGGGTGTTATTTCCGGTGTTACCGAGTGGGGAATTTATGTTGAAATTGTTTCTAACAAATGCGAAGGAATGGTAAGAATCAGAGAAATAAAAGATGATTATTATACTTTCGATGAAAAGCAATATGCATTGGTAGGAGCTACTTCAAACAGTATTTTACAACTTGGGGATGAAATATATGTAAAGGTTAAAAATGCCGATCTGGTTAAAAAACAACTGGATTTTCATTTTTTGAGAAGAGCAGAATAGAAGTTTAATTTAAAAAATAAAAGTATGAAAAAGTTAATTATAGGGGTGGCAATTTTATTTGTTCAAATGTCTTTTGGTCAGGTTACCAAAGAGTTGGGAGATTTTGATACTGTAAAAGTATTTGATAAACTAAGTGTAAAATTAGTTCAGTCATCAGAAAATAAAATTGTTATAAAAGGAACCAGAGAAGCAGAGCTGGAAGCTGTAAACAAAAATGGAATATTAAAATTAAGAATGCCTTTTCCTAAGCTTTTATCAGGAAATGATCTTCAGGTAACTTTGTATTATAAACATATAGAATTGATTGATGTTAATGAAGGAGCCGATATAAAAAGTGAGGGAACGATAAAAGCTACTTCGTTTAAAGTTAGTGCACAAGAAGGCGGTAAAATCAATGTAGATTTAGATGTTGATAAACTTAAAGTAAGTTCAGTTTCTGGAGGAGAAATCACTGCAACAGGTAAAGCAGCTAACCTTGATGCAAGTTTAGGAGCTGGCGGATATTTCCTTGGAAGTAAATTAGCCACATCTCAGACTAAAGTAAGCGTTTCTGCGGGCGGAAAAGCAGATGTGAATGCTTCTACCCTTGTCGATGCAAAAGTAAGCGCAGGAGGCTCTATTTACATTTATGGAAAACCGAAACAAATTAATCAGAAAACGGTTTTTGGAGGTAAAATAGAAGAAGTAAAATAAGAAATCGTATTTGAATGATAAATGATATTTTGGCTGGACTGCCATGGGGACTTTTTTTAAGTTTTATGGTAGGTCCAGTATTTTTTATACTACTGGAAACCAGTATTACAAAAGGATTCAGAGCTGCTATAGTTTTTGATCTTGGTGTAGTATTAGGTGATATTTTTTTTATAGGAATTGCGTATTTAGGAAGTTACAGACTTATTCAGAGCTTAAAAGATAAACCAGCACTCTTTATTTTTGGCGGAATTATTATGCTGGCTTACGGTATAATCTCTTTTGTACGATTAAGAAATGAAGAAAAAATTGACGATGAAGAAATTGATCGGGATATCATCAAAAGAAACTACGGCAGTTTGTTTATAAAAGGTTTTTTACTCAACGTTATCAACATTGGTGTATTAGGTTTCTGGTTAGCAGTAATCATTTCTGTGGGACCAAAATTAGAAATGCAAAACTCAAGAATGTTTACTTTTTTTGCTTCTGTAATTATAACTTATTTGGCAGTTGATTGTCTTAAAATATTATTAGCCAAACAATTAAAAACAAAAATGACCCCAACCAATATCCTAAAAATAAAAAAAGCAATTAGTATTGTTTTAATGGTTTTCGGACTGGTGTTAATAACTCAGGGTTGGTTTCCAAAAGAAAAAGAAATGGTTAGAAATGCTTTTGAGAAGATTGAAAAGTAGTTGTTAATAACTCAAAAATATAAAATTAAACCTCTGAAATTCAGAGGTTTTTTTATGTTCATAATATTCGTAGTGATAGAACTTTGTCAAAGTTTTAAGCTTTGACAAAGTTGACTCGAGTTTGTCATTCTGAGGAACGAAGAATTACACTAGTAATTCCGCAAAGTAAATTGCCAATCTTTATAGAGTTACTTGTGTGATTCTTCCTTCCTCGAGATGACAAGATTGTGGAAAAGTTAGATAAAAAGAGATTTCAGTGAAGTTTTTTGAGGTATGATTCGGATTCGAACCTAAATCTTTATCTAATTTTTACTAAAAATTAAACATAAAAAAAAGAGACACATTTCTGTATCTCTTTTTGAGGCATCGTCCGGATTCGAACCGGAGTAGGAGCTTTTGCAGAGCCCAGCCTAGCCGCTCGGCCACGACGCCGTAATTGAACGGATGGCAAAAGTAACTAAAATCTTTAAATTTCAAAAGTTTAAAAGTAACTATTTTAAAAAAAAAGCTTTTTAATTTAAAGAATTAAGCTCTGATTTTACTCATTTTTATAGTAACTGATTCAACATCACCACCAATAGGAGGATTTATTTTAGAAACCCAAACTGTAGTTTTTTCTGCAGTTTCTATTTCAGCAAGTACTCGAATATTGATTCTTTTGGCTACATGCTCTAATAAATGCGAACGAATGGCCATTTCTTCGGTAACAATTTTGTTCAAATGTACATAATCAACCGTGTCTGCAAGATGATCTGTGTCGGCTGATTTCTGTAAATTAGTTTTAATTTTTAGATCAACAGTGTAGTCAGATCCAATTTTTCCTTCTTCAATCATACATCCGTGGTAGGAAAAAGTACGAATGTTTTTTAATTTTATAACTCCCATTTTCTTGTTGTTTCAAGTTTAAAGTTTCAGGTTTAACGCCAGTTAAGTAACTTTAAACCTGAAACCTGAAACCTTTTTTTTATCTTTGCTAAAATTACTATAAAATAATGGCATCAGAAGATAAATCACTCAATTTTATTGAACAAATCATAGAAGAAGATCTTAAATCAGGTCTTTTGCAAAGCAAACTTCATTTTCGTTTTCCACCAGAACCAAATGGTTATTTACATATTGGTCATGCAAGTTCTATTGCATTAAATTTTGGTTTAGGAATTGATTATCAATCTCCTGTGAATTTACGTTTTGATGATACAAACCCAGAAAAAGAAGAACAGGAATTTGTTGATGCAATTAAAAAAGATGTTGAATGGCTAGGGTATACCTGGGCAGAAGAACGTTATGCATCTGATTATTTTCAACAATTATACGATTGGGCAGTTTTATTAATTAAAAAAGATAAAGCTTATGTTGATAGCCAGTCTTCTGAAGATATGGCCATCCAAAAAGGAACTCCGTCTACGATTGGAACAGATTCTCCTTACAGAAATCGTTCTGTTGAAGAGAATTTGGGTTTATTCGAAAGAATGAAAAATGGTGAATTTGAGGCTGGAACCCATATCCTTCGTGCAAAAATAGACATGAAATCGACCAATATGTTGATGCGTGATCCTATCATGTACAGGATTTTACATAAAGAACATCACCGAACTGGAGATGCCTGGAAAATTTATCCAATGTACGATTGGGCACATGGGCAAAGTGATTATTTAGAAGGAATTTCACATTCATTTTGTACACTTGAATTCTTGCCTCACCGTGAATTATACGATTGGTTTTTAGACCAGATTTTAGAGGATAATAAACTACGTCCAAAGCAAAGAGAATTTGCAAGACGTAACTTATCACATACTGTTGTTAGTAAAAGAAAATTGCAGCAATTAGTTAAGGAAAAGCATGTTAAGGGTTGGGATGATCCAAGAATGTCAACAATTTCAGGACTAAGAAGACGTGGTTATACTGCTGCTTCCTTACGTAATTTTGCCAATACAACCGGAATTGCAAAACGTGATAATTTGATCAATGTATCGGTTTTAGAGTTTTGTATTCGTGAAGATTTAAACAAAATTGCACCTCGTGTAATGGCTGTTTTAGACCCTGTAAAATTGGTGATTACAAATTATCCTGAAGGAAAAGAGGAGTGGTTAGAAGCCGAAAATAATCAGGAAGATGAGAATGCAGGTTTCAGAAAAGTACCTTTTTCCCGTGAATTGTACATCGAAAGAGAGGACTTTCTTGAAGAAGCTCCTGCTAAATTTTTCCGTTTAACTTTAGGAAAAGAAGTACGTCTTAAAAATGCCTATATTATTAAAGGAGAAAGTGTTAAAAAAGATGAAGACGGAAATATTACAGAGATTCATGTAACATATGATACGGATTCTTTGAGCGGAAGCGGGACAGAAGCAAGTCAAAGAAAAGTGTCTGGAACATTACACTGGGTTTCTATCTCTCATGCAGTTGAAGCAGAAGTTCGTATGTATGATCGTTTGTTTACAGATGAAGCTCCGGACAGTTATAAAGACAAAAATTTCTTAGATTTTGTGAATCCAAAGTCATTGGAAATTATCACCGGATTTGTTGAACCAAGTTTATCAACAGCTCAAAACGAGGATAAATTTCAGTTTCAACGTTTGGGTTATTTTACTGTTGATAAAGATTCAACTCCTTCAAAATTAGTTTTTAACAAGACTGTTGGACTTAAAGATGCCTGGGAAGAAAAAGGTAAAAAAGAAGAAAACAGCATCAATAATTCTTTGAAAGATATCAACAAATATTTTAAAGTTGAGACTAAACCGGAACGTATTGCAATCGAAAGTGCAATAGGGGAGAGCATCAAAAATGTTTCAAGTTTTTCTTTATTGCAAAATTCATTAAAGAAGAATATCAACAATAATAAAGGATCATTGTTATTTGCTCAGTTTATTTTGAAATATTCAATTTTGAAATCTAAGGATTTTGAAGAAGATGATATCAAAAAATTATATACAATGTCTTTAAGAAGTGAGTCAACTTATGTTCGTTCGAAAGCACTTTTGAATTTAAGAGATATTGAAGATTCAAATTTGAGAAATCAATTTGACGATGATATTTTGAAATTATTTTCAAATCCTCCAAAAAATGCATCAGAGAGAGAAATTGAAATTCTTAAGGAAATGGTAAAGATATAATATCATTATAATCTATCGAAAAGCGCTTTTTATAAGCGCTTTTTTTATTATTTAAGTTTTCTATTGAAAAATAAAAAATCATAGTTTTAGGAGATTAAAAATGACCTTCATAAATTGATTTTAAGTGAATTTTTTAATTCTTCCATCTCATTAATCATCTTTTAAAAGATAATTAAATATAAGCTCTTATTTTAATTTTAGACCTAGTTTTTGTTTTTTGGGTTGTTAACATCTAATTGTTTATAAAGTTGAAGGTTGATTATGATTTAGTCATCTCTCATCTTTTTTAGATTTTTCATTTGTCAATTTTCAACTACTAGATTTTCAAAATCAATTTTTATTATACTAATTTTTATTTTTTAAGTTTTTGACTATTATATATTAAAACTATTATTATTGAATTTGATATCATTTTTACCGATTAAAAATGACATTCATAAATTAATTTTAAGCTATTTTTTTAACTCTTTTAGGTTATTAATCATATTTTAAAAAATCATTTAATAGATGTCTTTATTTTAATTTTCGATTTTGTTTTGTCTAATTTTATGACTTTTTAAGGTAAAATTGCTTCTAAAAGTAAAATCATCATTTATTTAGGTTTATTTCAAGTTTTAATTTTAAGCACATATTTTAAAATGTGCTGATTTTATATAATCAATTAAAATTATATTAATTTTTAATTTAAATGTTTTTAATTATTATTTAGTAAAACTATGTAGAATGTAATTTTAATAGATGGATACGATTAAAAATGGCTTTCATAAGTTGATTTTAAGCTATTTTTTCATTTCTTTCATGTCATTAATCATCTTTTGAATTATTGTTGATTTTTAAGCTTTATTTAAGTTTTTGAGCTCTATTTTCTTAGTTTAACGGGTTGTTAACATACAATTGTTTATAAAGTTGGTATTTTTATCCAAAGGTCAAATCTAAAGTGTGAAATTTCTAATTTCACTTAAGAATCGAATCTGAATTTTTCTAAAATTTAAAAATGAATAATTTTTGGTTTTAGGGCTAATTCTAAATCTGAATTCTAAAGATTGGTTTTATGGTCAATTGTAATTGTGATTGTATTTTGATAATACTTCTAGCGTAAAAGTATTTTTCAGAGGGTAGTTCATAATTTAAAAATTTCATGAAATTAATTTTATGGCTTATTTGAAATTTTGTCTTTCGTTTTGGCAAAAACAATTTTAATCCTTAAATTTTAATATTATGAAAATTCTATTTTTTACGCTATCGATTTTATTTGCAAATATTGCAATTTCTCAAACGCACCAAATTACAAAACACAATGGTGAAGAACTGGATGTTAATTTTATAAAAGTCGAAAATGATTTGGTTTATTATTCCTTGAACGGAAGTGCCGAAGAACATAAAATTAGCAAATACGCAGTTTCAAAAATTACCAATAAACAATCTAATCAAACTCAGAAAGTTTCTGATAAAGTTATAGTAGATTCAAAATCAGATTATAAATTCGTAACTGTTTTATCTCAGGACAAGACAATAGGTTTAAAACAAGTGGCCAATTTTTCAGGAGTCTCGACAAAGACAAAAGGAGAACCGCCAATTGCAAATAAAAACCAGACTGCTATGAGAATCAAAACACAATCGGCTTCAAGCGGATATCCATTTGTGAGTATTGTTGAAAAAGCAGATGGTAAGTATGAAGCTGTTGCTTATGTGTATTAAATTTAGTGTTAATTTTTATTAAATTACATTTAAGCAATAATTTATAATTCAAAAAAACAGTACCTTTAGTATTCATTTAAATTTTAATATTATGTCAAAAAACGTAAATACAGTTGCAGCAATTTTAGCTGGTGCTGCAGTAGGAGCAGCAATCGGAATTTTATTTGCTCCGGACAAAGGATCAAAAACCCGTGCTAAACTTAAGGAAGGTTTAGATGATGCGAAACATAATTTGCAAGATTCACTTTCAGCAAGTTCTGAAGTTCTACGTGAAAAATTTACAAAAGCAAAAGAAAATTTAGACGGAACTTATGGAGAGTTACTTTCAAACATGAGTTATAAAACTGAAGAAGTAATTGGTTTTTTGGAATCTAAATTAGCTGACTTAAAAGCGCAAAACGCTAAGCTTCAAAAATAATAATCCAGGAAGCACAAAGCTCAATGTGATTTTGATGATTGTTTGGTTATTTTAATTTTAGAATAATCGACTGCAGTTATTGAGTCATGAGTTTTGTGCTTCTTTTTTTTTAATTAAAATTACAATTATGGCATTTGAAGAATTAAAAGAAAACACCGAGAATATTCAGGATCAGGCTAAAGTTTATATGGAAAGTCATTTAGCTTATTATAAACTTTGGGGTTTTAAAGTAGCCATGAAATCAACAACTTTAATTTTAAAGTTTACTTTGATTTTATTGTGTTTTAGTATGGTAATGATTTTTGGATCTTTTGCCGCAGCATATGCTTTTGGAGCTTTGTTCGAAAGTAATGCACTTGGTTTTCTGGCAGTAGGAGGGATCTATTTGCTCTTTACAATTTTACTTTTCTTCCTGAAGGACAAGTTTGTTGAAGGCCCGATATTAGAGAAATTTTCAGAAATCTTTTTTAATGACTAATTATGGAAACTAAAAAATACTCATCATACGCAGCAATCGAAAGAGATTTAGAAATTTTGAAACTCGAGAAGGAGATCAATTATCAAAAACTGGTCTTAAGTTTTCAAAAAACAAAAGAATCTATAACACCACAAAGTATTGTTGGTGGCGTTTTTTCTTCTTATAAAGAATATTTTACCAGATCATATCCGCAAATTTTACAATCAATTTTACCGTATATAATCAACTGGTTTATCAATAAAAAAAGAGGCAATTAAGCCTCTTTTTTATTTTGTAATATTATTTTGTTTCTGGTAGAATGTCATCTTCGTAACCTGATTGTGGTTCAATAGGTTTAGGTTTCTTCTCTATTTTTTTGTTGTTTTTCTTCATCATTTCACCAACCTGGTTTGATGCTGTAAACGATGCCACCATATTATTCAACATATCACTTCCGGCCTGGGGAGAGTTGGGTAACAAGATCAAGTTAGAATTGGCATCAGCACCAATGGCTTGTAATGTATCATAATGTTGAGTAACTACAATAAGGGCAGAAGCTTCTTGAGAATTTATCCCAACATTGTTCAAAACTTCAACACTTTCTACTAAACCTCTTGCAATTTCACGACGCTGATCTGCAATACCTTGTCCTTGTAAACGTTTACTTTCTGCTTCGGCTTTTGCTTTTGCAACGATTCTGATTCTTGAACTTTCAGCTTCAAATTCAGCGGCCGTTTTTTCTCTGTCAGCAGCGTTAATTCTGTTCATGGCATTCTTAACCTGAATGTCCGGATCAATATCTGTTACCAAAGTATTGATAATATCATATCCATAAGTAGTCATCGCTTCATTCAATTCTCTTTTTACTGCAATCGCGATATCATCTTTTCTTTCAAAAACATCATCCAGTTTTAGTTTAGGAACTTCGGCACGAACAACGTCAAAAACATAAGCAGTAATCTGATCGTGCGGATATTCTAGTTTATAAAAAGCATCATATACTTTTTCCTGAATTACTTTAAACTGAACCGAAACTTTCATTTTGATAAAAACGTTGTCTTTAGTTTTGGTTTCGATGATAACATCAAGTTGTTGAATTTTCAGATTTACACGTCCGGCCAATCTGTCAACTATTGGAATTTTAAGTTGCAATCCTGAATTTCTCACGCTGTGAAATTTTCCAAATCTTTCTATAATTACCGATGATTGTTGCTTAACGGTGAAAAAGGAAGACATTAAAATAAAAAATCCTAAGACTAAAATGATAATAAATGCTGTACCCATAATGATATTGATTTAGTTTTTATGATCTGGTAAATTACGAATAATCTGCCAAATTCAATTTTTTTAAGCGTAAAAAAAAAGCTAACAACATTTTATCAATGTGTATTAGCGTTTAATATAAAGTTATTTTTTACCATTAAGAGATTAAGAAAAATTAAGCCAAGCTTTATGAACTTAATATCTTAATGGTAAAAAAAATTATAGTGTTGAAATTGCTTTCTGAATTCTTGCAATAGTTTCTTGTTTTCCAATGATTTCAACAATGTCAAATAGATGAGGACCTTTAAGAGCTCCAACCAAACTTAGACGGAAAGGCTGCATTACTTTCCCCATACCGATTTCGTTTTTAATTAACCAGTCTTTTACGATTGCTTCAATATTTGCAGAATCAAATCCATCGATATATTCAAGGGTAGAAATCAATTCCTGCATTAAAGCCGGAGTTTCTTCCTTCCAGTTTTTGCTTGCTTTTTCATCATAAGATGTTGGGGCCTGAAAAAAGAAATCAGTCAAATCCCAAAATTCAGAAACAAAATGAGCTCTTTCTTTAATCAAAGAAACAATTTTTGTTATGTCAAATTTAGAAATATCAACACCTTTTTCTACCAAAGTAGGTGTGAAGCTTGTCGCTAAATCTTCATTATTTTGTTTGATCAAATATTGGTGATTGAACCATTTGTTTTTTTCAGGATCAAATTTAGCTCCGGATTTATGAACTCTGTTCAAGTCAAAAGACTCAACTAATTCTTCTAACGAAAATAATTCTTTATCAGTTCCGTCATTCCAACCTAAAAAAGCAAGGAAATTTACAACTGCTTCCGGGAAAAATCCTTTCTCTCTGTAACCAGATGAAATACCTTCTTCGGTTTTCCATTCTAATGGGAACACAGGAAATCCTAATTTATCTCCATCTCTTTTAGATAATTTTCCGTTTCCAACTGGTTTTAAAATCAAAGGTAAATGTGCAAATTCAGGAGCATCCCAACCAAAAGCTCTGTATAATAAAACGTGAAGTGGCATTGATGGCAACCATTCTTCACCACGAATTACATGTGATGTTTCCATCAAATGATCATCAACAATATTCGCTAAATGGTATGTTGGCATTCCGTCACTTTTGAATAGTACTTTATCATCAAGTAAACTCGTTTCGAATTTTACATCACCACGAATGATATCTTTCAAATGCAAAGTTTCATCAACCGGAGTTTTAAAACGAATCACATAATGTTCTCCATTTGCAATTCTTTTAGTTACTTCTTCAGCAGAAATTACCAGAGAAGTATCTAACTTTTCACGAATGGTATGATTGTAAATAAATGTTTTTCCTTCAGCTTCTTGTTCTTTTCTCAAAGCATCAAGAGCTTCCGGAGTATCAAAAGCATAATATGCCCAACCTGAATTGATCAACTGATCTGCATAAGTTTGGTATAATTCTTTACGATCACTTTGTCTGTACGGACCAAATTTTTCATTTTTCCCAACGGTTTCTTCAGGAGAAATTCCTAACCATTCTAGTGCTTCCATAATATAAGCTTCGGCACCAGGAACAAAACGAGTTTGGTCTGTGTCTTCAATTCTTAAATAAAAAACACCATTGTTTTTTTTGGCAAATAAATAATTAAATAGGGCAGTACGAACTCCGCCAATATGTAAAGGTCCTGTTGGACTTGGTGCAAAACGCACACGAACTTGCTTTGACATTTGTTTAAATTTTGATGCAAAGATACGTTTTATGATTTTAGATTTTAGAATGTTGATTTCAGATTTTTCGATCTTAGAACCTTAGCGTCTTAGTAACTTAGAATCTTAAAAGGTATTATTATAATTAGTACTTTTATGGGTTATAAATAAAACAGATATACTTTGAAAACAACATCTGCTATATACCAAAAGCTAGAAGCATTTATAAAGAAATATTATACGAATGAATTGATAAAAGGAGGACTTCTTTTTATTGGTTTTGGATTATTGTATTTCTTGTTCACGCTATTTATTGAGTATTTTCTTTGGTTGAAACCATTAGGAAGAACATTATTATTCTGGATATTTATTGTGGTAGAAGTGTTTCTATTGTTTCGTTTTATTTTGTTCCCGATTTTTAAGTTGTTCAAACTTCAAAAAGGTATTGATTATAATCAGGCTTCAACTATTATTGGAAATCATTTTACAGAAGTAAGTGATAAGCTGACGAACTTTTTGCAATTGTCAGCTTCTGAGAATTCAACAGAAAGTTCAGAGTTGATGTTGGCTTCGATAGAGCAAAAAGCAAATTCATTGCAGCCAATTCCGTTTGGGAATGCCATTAATTTTAAAACCAACAAAAAGTATTTGCCATTAGCTATTATTCCAATTTTACTTTTTGCTGTGTTTTATATTTCAGGAAATAGTAATATTATTTCTCAAAGTTTAAATAGAGTAGTACATTTTAATGCGACATTTTTACCACCGGCACCTTTCAAATTTGTAGTTCTAAATTCTAATTTACAAACAGAACAAAACAAAGATTTCGTGATTAAAATGGAATCCGTTGGAAACATAGTTCCGGAAAATGTAATGATCCATATTGGTAACGAAAGTTATTTTATGGAATCATCTCAACCTGGAAAGTTCGAATTCAAGATTGAAAAACCGGTATCCAATGTTCAGTTTTATTTTGAAGGAAATTCGGTTTCATCTGAAGAATATGAGTTGAAAGTAATCACAGTTCCATCTATTGCCAACTTCGAAATGGTGTTAAATTTTCCATCTTATCTAAAGAAAAAATCAGAAACTATTCAGGGGACAGGAAATGCAATTGTACCGGAAGGAACTTTGGTAACCTGGAAAATGAATACACAATCGACTCAGGAAATTGTTTGGAAAGATGATAATTCAACTTTTAAGTTCAATAAGGCCGAAAATGAGTTTAAATTGGCTAAAAATATCAGTCAAAATACAGAATATCAAATTCTTACATCGAATAATAAGGTTAAAAACTACGAAAAACTAGATTATCAGCTCTCCGTTATCAAAGATCAGCATCCAACGATCACAGTTAGCCCTGCGCCGGACAGTTTAAAGCTGGATAAAAATTATGTTTTAGGTAGGCTAGGTGATGACTACGGATTGTATAAACTTCAGGTTGTGTATTACGAACGTAACAAACCAAACACTGCCAAGCGTGGAACAATACCTGTGAAGTCCGGTGTATTTGATCAGTTTGTTTTTAACTTCCCAAGTAATCTTGCCGTGCAGGAAGGAGTATCTTATGAATACTATTTTGAGGTTTTTGATAATGATGCACCAAATGGATTTAAGAGTACAAAGTCTTCTGTTTTTTCTGATCGTGTTTCTACTACAGATGAAATTCATGATATGGAATTACAACAGCAAAATGAAAATATCAATAGTTTAGAGAAGTCTTTGAAGAATCAAACCAAGCAATTTTCTGAAATGGATAAGATTCAGAAAGCAGGAAAAGAGAAAGATAATTTAGAGTTTAAAGACCAACAAAAAGTAAATGATTTTATCAAACGTCAGAAACAGCAAGACGAAATGATGAAACAATTTGCAGAGAAAATGAATAAGAATCTAGATAAATTTCAATCTGAAAAGAAAGATAAAACAGCTGATGATTTGCAAAAACGTTTAGACAATGCAGAGAAAGATTTAGAAAAAAATCAGAAGTTGATGGATGAGTTGAAGAACTTAAACGACAAACTGAATAGCGAAGATTTGTTTGACAAGATGGAAAAGTTCAAACAAATCAGTAAGAACCAATCTCGTAATCTGGAGCAATTGGTTGAACTAACTAAACGTTTTTATGTTTCTAAAAAAGCAGAACAGGTTGCAGATAAATTAAAGAAGTTAGCAGATCAGCAAGAGCAGCTTTCGAATAAAGAAAAAGAAAATACACAGGACAAGCAAGAAGATATTAATAAAGCTTTTGATAAAATTCAGGAAGATTTAAAAGATCTGAAAGAGGAAAACAAGACATTGAAAGCTCCTTTGGATATTCCTTCTGATGCTTCAAAAGAGAAAGATGTCAAGGATGATTTGAAGAAAGCTTCTGAAGAATTGAGTAAAAAGAATTCTTCTTCGGCTAAGCCAAAACAAAAAAGTGCAGCCAAGAAAATGAAGAGTATGGCAGAGCAAATGGATTCAAGTATGGAAGGCGGAGAACAAGAACAGTTAGAAGAAGATGTTGCAATGCTTCGTCAGGTTTTGGATAATCTTCTTGCTTATTCGTTATCTCAGGAAGATGTGATGAAACAATTTAAATCTATGAAGTTGGGTTCTTCAGCTTTCACGAAGAACATTAAAGTGCAGCAGAATTTAAAACAACAGTTTAAACACGTCGATGATAGTTTGTTTGCACTGTCTTTACGTAACCCAAAAGTAGCCGAAGATGTAACAAAAGAAATAGGAAATGTTCAGTACAATATAGATAAAGCTATTGAAACTTTAAGTGATGTTCAGGTTCCAAAAGGAGTTTCGCACCAGCAATATGCGGTTTCATCTGCAAATAAATTGGCAGATTTTTTAAGTGATTTATTAAATAACATGCAGATGTCTATGTCGAAACCGGGAGCAGGAAAACCAAAACCTGGTGACGGGCAAGGGATGCAATTACCGGATATTATACAAAAGCAAAAAGGTCTTGCTGATAAAATGAAAGAAGGAATGAAACCTGGAGATAAGCCCGGTGACAAACCTGGAGATAAACAGGGTGAAGGACAACAAGGTAAATTTGGAGATGGAAAGCAAGGACAAGGAAAAGAGGGACAAGGAAAAAGTGGTCAGGGAAAAGATGGTAAAGGAGATAAAAATGGAGGCAAAGGAAATGACGGAAAAGATGGTGATGATGGAGAAGGAGATGCTGAAGCCATTATGGAAATCTATAAAGAACAAGTAAAACTTCGTGAAGCATTACAAAAAGAATTAGCCAAACAAGGTTTAGATTCTCAAGGAAGATCTGTAATTGATCAAATGAAAGCTTCGGAAAAACAACTTTTGAATAAAGGTTTTAAGAATGAGAACCTGCAACGTATCCTTAATATTCAACAAGAATTATTAAAATTAAATAATGCAGTTCAACAACAGGGGCAAGATACAAAGCGTCAATCTGAAACAAATAAGACTGAATTTTCTAATAAAACAAATGCACTACCAAGTTCGTTATTGGATTATTTAAACAGTGTAGAGATATTAAACAGACAATCACTACCTTTGCGCTCGAATTTTAATCAAAAGGTTCAAGAATATTTTAATACAAAATGATCAATTTTAATTACGAAACCGAATTTACTTTAGAGAACGAACAAGCCTTTGCAGATTGGTTGAGTGCTGTAATCGTTTCTGAAAATAAAAATGAAGGAGAGATAAATTACATTTTTTGTGATGATGAATATCTTCATAAGATAAATGTAGAATATCTAAATCATGATACACTAACAGATATTATCAGTTTTGATTACACAGTAGGTAACGAACTAAACGGAGATATCTTTGTTTCTGTAGAAAGAGTAAAGGATAATGCTAAGGATTTTAATGTTTCTTTTATAGAAGAATTAAAAAGAGTTTTGGCTCACGGTATACTTCATTATTGTGGATATAAAGACAAGAGTCATTCTGAAGCTGAACTTATGCGTTCAAAAGAAGATGAGAAGATTGCGATGTTTCACGTGGAACAGCAATAAAAATAAATAAATCCAAAAGTTTAAATTCCAAATTCGAATGTTTCACGTGAAACATTGACAGAAGATTTAGATTATACAGAAGAGTGTTTCACGTGAAACTATTTGAAAAGGGATCAAATATTCTGAAGACAATTTAAAATGTTTCACGTGGAACATATATATTCAAGATTGTAGATTGTAAAAAAAATATAATGTTTCACGTGGAACACGTAGTGATTTAATTCGTGTGTTCTAAAAAAAAAATGTTTCACGTGGAACATGAAAAGAATTAGGAAGGTTTTATTTTGAAACAGAAGAATGGTTTTGATTGTAGTCTGTTCCACGTGGAACAGATTTGTTTGAATGAAATTATGGTTTGAGATTTTAGACTGAGATTTTAATTTTGGTATTTGAATTGCGCGTAAGCGCAATTTTTTCCAGAACATATTTCTAGGTCAGAATTGGAATTTCTAAATTGGAATTTCATAATTTAAAAGTTGCGCATTAGCGCCGTTCCACGTGGAACAAAAGAATGAGAAAATAATTCTGAGGATCGCCTTAAACGGTTTGCAGAGAATAATAAAACAAAATGTTTTTAGAAGAATACGATGTTATTGTAGTTGGTGCAGGTCATGCGGGATCTGAAGCCGCGGCAGCGGCCGCAAATTTAGGATCCAAAACTTTATTGGTTACTATGAGTCTGCAGAACATTGCACAGATGTCTTGCAACCCAGCGATGGGAGGAATTGCAAAAGGACAAATTGTGCGTGAGATTGATGCGCTTGGAGGATACTCAGGAATTGTTTCCGACCGCACGGCAATTCAATTTAAGATGTTGAATAAATCGAAAGGACCTGCAATGTGGTCCCCGAGAGTTCAAAGTGATCGAATGCGTTTTGCTGAAGAATGGAGAATGATGTTGGAGGGAACTCCAAATTTGGATTTCTACCAGGAGATGGTAAAGGGTTTGATTATCGAGGACGGAAAGATAAAAGGAATCAGAACTTCGTTAGGAGTAGAGATTCGATCTAAGTCGGTTGTATTGACAAACGGAACTTTTCTGAATGGTTTGATTCATATTGGAGAAAAACAATTTGGAGGAGGAAGAGCAGGTGAGAGTGCTGCAACAGGAATTACTGAAGATTTGGTGAAAGCCGGATTTGAATCAGGAAGAATGAAAACAGGAACGCCACCACGAGTTGATGGACGTTCTTTGGATTATTCTAAAATGAACGAAGAAAAAGGAGATGCGAAACCGGATAAGTTTTCTTATTCTGATTTAACGGTTCCTTTAACAAATCAAAGATCTTGCTACATGACATATACGTCATTGGATGTTCATGATATTTTGAGAGAAGGTTTTGATCGTTCTCCAATGTTTAACGGAAGAATCAAAAGTCTTGGCCCGAGATATTGTCCTTCGATAGAAGATAAGATTAATCGTTTTGCTGATAAAGAACGTCATCAATTATTTGTTGAGCCGGAAGGTTGGAATACTTGTGAAGTTTATGTAAACGGATTTTCAACTTCTCTTCCGGAGGATATTCAGTTCAAAGCATTGCGTTCTGTTGTTGGATTTGAGAATGTGAAATTCTTCCGTCCTGGATATGCGATCGAATATGATTATTTCCCGCCAACACAATTGAAACATACTTTGGAAACAAAGTTAGTTGAAGGTTTATATTTTGCCGGACAAATAAACGGAACAACAGGATATGAAGAAGCGGCATCACAAGGTTTGATGGCTGGAATAAATGCGCATTTAAAAGTGCATGAAAAAGCGCCGCTAATTTTAAAACGTGATGAAGCTTATATTGGAGTTTTGATTGACGACTTGATTACGAAAGGAACGGAAGAACCATATCGTATGTTTACATCGAGAGCAGAGTATCGAACATTGTTGCGTCAAGATAATGCCGATTTTAGATTAACGCCAATGTCGCATGAAATTGGTCTTGCTTCTGAAGCGCGTTTACGCCGTATGGAAAAGAAATTGAACGAATCTGAAAAGATGGTCGCTTTCTTTAGAGAAACGAGTGTAACGGTTGCAGAAACTAATCCGATTTTGGAAGCGAAAGAAACAGCTCCGATTACGCAAGGTGATAAAATGTTTAAAGTCTTCTCACGTCCTCAAATAGATTTAGAGGATATGTTGAAATTTGAGAAAGTAAAAGAATATATAGAATCGAATGATGTTGATCAGGAAATTTTGGAACAAGCCGAAATTCAGGTCAAATATTCTGGTTATATCGAAAAGGAAAGAAACAACGCTGACAAACTAACTCGTTTAGAAGAAGTGAAGATTCCGGAAAATTTCGATTACAATAAAATTAAATCAATGTCGATTGAAGCAAAACAAAAATTGAGCAAGATTCGTCCTGTTACAATTTCTCAGGCTTCAAGAATAAGCGGGGTGTCACCAAGTGATATTTCGGTTTTGTTGATTTATATGGGAAGGTAAGAAAGTATTCAATCTCAGTTTTTAATTTTCAGTGAATGCTGAAAATTGAATACTGAGATTGTTTCTTAAATTGTTCCACGTGAAACCATTTCTGACTTATATGTTTTTCGGTTTTGAAATAATCTGAAATTGAAGATTGGATTTGTTCCACGTGAAACGAATTTTAAATAGAAAGCTATATTGGTTTGTTTATAAAGAAATGATATAGTTTGTCATTCCGAGGAACGAGGAATCTCCGTTGCAAGATCGACAAAGTTTATTCTTTTGATTACGGAATTACTTGCGGAGATTCCTCGTTCCTCGAATGACAAAATAACCAAAATTTAAAATTCATTGTATGAGAATTATTCAAAAAGAAATTTTATCATTAGAAGAAAAAGAAACTTTACGTGAATTATGGAATAACGAATATCCGGCAAAATTGAATTTGAAAACTATTGAAGATTTTAAATTGTATTTAAACGGACTTTCAAAAACAAAACATTATTTGTTGCTTGACGATTCAGATGAAATTCAGGGTTGGACTTTTACTTTTTTGAGAGAAGACGAAAATTGGTTTGCTATAATTTTAAATAGTGAAATACACGGCAAAGGAAATGGTTCACTTTTGATGAATGAAATAAAAAAGAATAATACTAGTTTGAATGGTTGGGTGATCGATAATAAAAACGAAGTAAAACAAAATGCAACATTGTACAAATCGCCAATTCAGTTTTATGAGAAAAACGGATTTACGATTTGTAAAGACATTAGAATTGAAAATGAAAAACTTTCGGCTGTGAAAATTAATTGGAACGCTGAAAAATTGTAATATAAAAAATAGACCCTAAAAACAGAATTTCTGGTTTTAGGGTTTGCTATGAAATTAAACCAAATACCTATAATTTAAAAAATGGACGTTTTAAACAAAAAACATTTTCTTACTGTAAAAGACCATTCTGTATCTAAAGAAATTTTCGAATTGTATCATGATGAAAATTTAGATATGTTAATTACATCTCCGCAACCCGATTTAGAAAATCTTGGAAAATATTACGAAAGCGAAGATTATATTTCGCACACGGATAACAAACGTTCGTTATTTGAAAAAGCATATCACTTTGTAAAAAATATTGCTTTAAAAAATAAACTGAATTTGATCAATGACGAACAATCTCAAAAAGGAAGAATTTTGGATATTGGTGCCGGAACGGGAGATTTTTTATTAACGGCAAAAAATGATGGTTGGGAAACTGTTGGAGTAGAACCAAGCGACAGGGCAAAAAATATTGCGATCCAAAAAGGAATTTCTTTTGTGAACGAAATTAGCGATCTTGAAAATAATTCTTTTGACGTGATTACAATGTGGCACGTTTTGGAACATGTTCCTAATTTAGAATTACAAATCGAGGAATTGAAGCGTTTATTAAAACCAACTGGAACATTAATTGTTGCGGTTCCAAATTTTAAATCTTACGACGCGCAACATTACAAAACTTTTTGGGCAGCTTATGATGTGCCAATTCACTTTTGGCATTTCTCGAAAAAAGCCATTCACTCGCTTTTTGAAAAAGTAGACATGAAGTTAGAAAAAGTGCTTCCAATGAAATTTGATTCTTTTTATGTGAGTTTATTATCTGAAAAATACAAAACCGGAAAAATGAATTACATCAGTGCTTTTTTCGTTGGTTTAAAATCAAATTTAAAAGCGGGCAGTACTAAAGAGTATTCCTCGCACATTTATGTCTTAAAAAACAAGTAAAACGCAATTTAAGCGTATTTCTGGCGTTTTTTTATTGTAAGTGAGGAGTAATTATGTCTTTTTTGAGATCGTCTTTCTAATAAAAGCTATGAAAGCCACTTTTGATAGTGGTTTTTTATGCTTTAGGAAGCTTCCATAAATAAAAACAATACCATGAAAAATGCGAGTTTTTTGAAATTTTAAGGCTGAATTTTTCTGATTTTAAGTTTTGAAATCATGAAGATAAAAATTGTTATGAATTTTGATTTTTTCGAAAATTGAATTCTATATTTTGGAAATGCAGTGTTTTTAAAAATGTTGTTACTCTAATTTTTGTTTTTTAAAATTTCAAAAGACAAAATGATTTTTTTGACATTTTTCTGCCGTTTTGAGTTTTAAAAACATCAATTAGGAAAATAGGCATACAAGTTTCTTTTAAGATTAAAAAAACGACTAAAACGTAAAATAAGCATGTTTTTGGCATCTTTTTAGGTCAAGTGAAGGTAATAGTGTCTTTTTTGAGAAAGTGTTTGTAATAAAAGCTAGGAAAGCCGTTTTTAATAGCGTTGAATTATTGACATTTTTCTTTCCATAAAGAAAAACAATATCATAAAATTCTAGCATTTTTTAAACTTTATGTTGATGCTATTTATTTTTTTATATTTTTGTCTTCAATACATTAAAAAATTAGAAATTCAAAAAATGAAAAAAGCATTAGTAATTATCGCACTTTCAATTTTCGCCGTTTCATGTACTAAAACTGCAGAAGTAAAGGAAGTAAAAACAGCTTACGTAGATACTTCAATTTTAATGAAAGAGTACACTGAAGCAAAAGACCTTGAAGCAAAATACAAAGGGCAAGCTGAAGAAAAAGGAAGACAACTACAAGCCGAGATTACACGTTTTAAACAAGACGCTGCTAATTTTCAAAGTCAGGCACAAGCAAACGGTCAGGCTTGGGCTCAACAAAGAGGTGCTGAATTGCAAAAAAGAGAACAACAATTGGGTTATGCTCAACAAGCTTTGTCTCAACAATTGCAACAGGAAAGTGGTGTTGAAATGGATTCTCTAGTAAGTGGAGTTAAAAAATTCATCAAAGATTACGGTAAGAAAAACGGTTATTCTTATATCTACGGTACTGGTGATGCTGCTTCGATTTTATACGCTGAAGAGAAATATGATATTACAAAAGATATCATTAAAGCTCTGAATGATAAGTATAAATCAAGCCCAAAATCAGAAGAAAAACCGGCAGTAAAAGAAGGAGAAGCTGCTAAAAAATAATACCAAACTAACTAACTAAATTTAAAAACCTAAATCTGTCAAGATTTAGGTTTTTTCTTTTATAAAAATGCGATACTTTTAGTTTTTCAATATACGCCCAATGCAAAACGTTACAGAAGCAGCTGCTTACACCTTACAATTCATCAATCAAACGCAAAAATCGATCTTCCTGACTGGTAAAGCAGGGACAGGAAAAACCACGCTTTTACGCGAGATCATTGCCACAACGCACAAAAATACGGTAGTGGTAGCACCAACCGGAATTGCGGCGCTAAATGCAGGCGGAGTTACGATTCACTCCATGTTTCAATTGCCATTTTCTGCCTTTATTCCGTCTTACGAAGAGGCTTCTCAGTTTACTGAAACGGTGAAATTCGAGAATAAAGAGACCTTGCGCCGACATTTTAAAATGAACAATGTCAAGCGTAATGTGATCAAAAACATGGAACTTTTGATTATTGATGAAGTCAGTATGCTTCGCGCTGATTTGCTGGATGCTATCGATTTTATGATGCAGACTGTGCGTAAAATTTCACGACCTTTTGGTGGAGTACAGGTGCTTTTTATTGGTGACTTATTGCAATTACCACCCGTAATCAGGGACGAAGAGTGGCGAACCTTACGCAATTATTACAAGGGAAAATTCTTTTTTCATTCGCATGTAATTCAGCAGTTTCCACCATTATATATCGAATTATCAAAGATTTATCGTCAGTCTGATGATACTTTTATATCCGTTTTGAATAACCTTCGAAACAATCAGATCACGCCTCAGGATATTCAGGTTTTAAACGAATATGTCAAACCTGATTTTGATTTAAAAAACAATCCGGGTTATATCACGCTTACTACGCATAATGCTAAAGCAGATTCGATTAACGAACAGGCAATAGGTGATCTAGCCGGAAACGAATTCGCTTATCAGCCCTTTATTGTCGGCGATTTTCCGGAGAAAATTTTTCCGGTCGAAGAAAATCTGAAACTCAAAGTGGGCGCTCAGGTTATGTTTGTTAAAAATGATTTGTCTTTTGAAAAGCGTTATTTCAACGGGAAAATGGGCGTTGTAAAATCACTTTCGGCAGAAGAAATATTCATTCATTTTCCTGAAGAAGATAAAACCATCGAAGTGGAGAAGTACGAATGGAAAAACATTCGATACAAAGTAAACGATCTCACCAAAGAAGTTGAAGAAGAAGTTTTGGGCACGTTTGCGCATTATCCGCTTAAGCTGGCGTGGGCCATCACAGTGCATAAAAGCCAGGGTTTAACTTTCGAGAAAGCTGCGCTCGACGTATCGCAAGTTTTTTTGCCCGGACAGGCATATGTAGCATTATCGCGTTTAACGTCCTTAAATGGGCTTATTTTGCTGTCTCCGCTGCAAATGAATGGCATTTCTAACGATCAAGATGTTATGGATTATGCTTTAAACAAGGCGACAGAAGAAGTTTTAAAACATTCATTACACTTTGAAACAAAGAATTTTATTCATAACTATTTGATTAACAGTTTTAATTGGGCTGATTTGGCTCAGGAATGGCGTAATCATCGTTTTAGTTATAATGAAAATGCAGTTGCATCAGAAAAATCAAAACATTCTGTTTGGGCGCATAAACGCTTAGAAACGATTGATTCGCTTATTGATCCTTCGCAGAAATTTGTGCATCAGCTTAATAAAATTTTCAATAAAGAAACGGTCGATTTGTTTTTTGTACAGGAAAGGGTAGTGGCAGCTTATGATTATTTCTTTAAACCAATGGACAAGCTTGTGACGGATCTTTTGAATAAAATGGCCGAAATCCAGAAATTTAAAAAAGTAAAAGAGTTCTACGAAGAGCTTGCTTTTTTGGATGATTTGCAAACCAAAGCCGTTTTGCGCTTAATGAAGGCCAAATTGCTAATAGAAATTGTCGTTGCAGGCGAAACCATCTGTAAAGAGAAATTGTCTTCTACAGCGATTAAAAACTACAAATTAGACAAGGTTGCAAAGATTCGCGAGGATTTTAATATGTCGAATACTGATATTTTTAAATCTGAAGAACCTGTGGTGCGTTATACGGCACGTAAATTAGATAAAAGCACACCAAAGGGCGAAAAGAGAACAACCATCGAAGAAACCCATGATCTGTGGCTGGAGAAAAATTCCATTGAAGATATTGCGCGAATGAGAAAACTGACCGTTCAAACAGTAGAAACGCATTTGGTTAAACTAATTCAGGCCAAAAAAGTCGAGATCTCAGATGTTTTACCGTATGATAAAATCCTGGCTTTGCGTGAAGCTTTTGAGTTTTATCAGGAAGAATCCCTAAGTCCTCTAAAGGAAAAATATGGAGATGAATTTACCTGGGATGAACTTAAAATGTTCAAAGCCAGTATCAATTGATTTCAGATTTTGTAACTTAGAATTTCAGATTTTGATTTTGAAGATTCTAATAAAATTTCAGAATCAACTATAAAAACATTATGTAAAATAGAAATTATGAAAAAGTTACTATACATCCTCTTAATAGGCATTACGGTTCAGAATATGTCAGGGCAGGACTTGAAACCCGAATATCAAAAGTTTGTCAAAAAATTTATTGATAATGTAAAAAATGATAGGAAAGAGGCTGTTGCCGAGGCTATTAAGTATCCTTTAAAAAGAGACAATCCAATTCCGTCTATCAAGAATAAAATAGAGTTTGTAAAAAGATATGATGAAATTTTTGATGCTAAACTAAAAGCTGAAATTTCAAAATCGAATGCAGCAAAAGACTGGTCAGAAGTGGGCTGGCGTGGCATAATGCTAAATCAGGGAACTTTATGGATGGATACTAACGGAAAAGTTTTCTCTATAAGTTATCAGTCAAAAGCTGAAAATGATCTTAAAAACAAGTTGATAGCTTCTGAAAAAAACAAACTTCACCCATCGATTGCAAAGTTTACAGCGCCGGAAGTAATTTTAGAAACCTCTAAATTTAGAGTCCGAATTGATGATTTGGGAAATGATAATTATAGATATGCTTCATGGTCAATAAAGAAATCCATGAGCGAAAAACCAGATTTAACTATCACCAAAGGGAAATGGTTTCGGGATGGTACTGGAGGAAATAATCATTACGATTTCAAAAAAGGAAATTTTCTTTACCAGTGTTACATTACAGTTTTGGGTACAAAAGATTCAGCACCAGCTAATTTAACCATCTATCAAAACGGAAAAGAAATTCTCAATCAGGACGCTAAAATTGTTCCACGTTAAACAAAAATCCTATTCGTTGCGGCGGGTAGGATTTTTTGTTTCAGATGCATTTGACTTTGCTCAAAGCGAATATAAATTATTTATATTTGATTGTAATTACCAGATTAATAACAAATTAAAAATGTTTTAATATGAAAATAAGAAAGGTGTTTTTAATAGGATTGATTTTTTGCAGCAGTTTTGCTGTTGCCCAGGAATCAAAAATGGAGTATCAGAAATTTGTCAAAAAGTTCATTGATAATGTAAAAAGCGACAACAAAGAAGCTCTTGGCGATTGGGTTGTTTATCCGCTCAAGCGGGATTATCCAATACCAGATGTTGCCAATAAAACCGATTTTATAAAGCGATATGCTGAAATTTTTGATGCAACATTGAAAAATGAAATTATAAAATCGACTCCAGCTAAAGGCTGGAATGATATGGGTTTACGTGGAGTTATGTTAAATCACGGCAGTATCTGGCTGGATATCGACGGACGTTTAACGGCAGTAAATTATCAATCAAAAGCAGAAACCGAACTTAGAAATAAACTTATTGCTTCGCAGAAAAAGATGCTTGATCCCAGTATTGCTTTCTTTCAGACACCAATTTGTATTTTGGAGACGGCTGAATTTAAAATCAGGATTGATAATTTAGGCAATAATAATTACCGTTATGCTTCGTGGTCAATCAAAAAAGAAATGACTCAGAAACCTGATTTAGTGATTAATGGCGGAGAATTTGTTGTAGAAGGAATTGGTGGAAATCATCAGTATGAATTTAAAAAAGACGGTTTTATTTATGAGTGTGCTATCATCGTTTTAGGCGAAAAAAATTCGCCTCCGGCGAGATTACGAATTTATAAGGGCAATAAAGTTACTCTTTCTCAGGATGCTAGAATTGTTTCACGTTAAACAAAAAAATCCTACTTGCGACAAGTAGGATTTTTGTTTTAATATTCAGCTTTTACTTTTTCAAGTTTTTTCTGTTGTTCTATTTTTTTTAATTTAAGTTTTTGAATATCAAGATCATGATCTTTCAACTTTATTTGTTGTTTTTGAAGATCTTCTTCAGAAACAGAACTTGAGTTTATTTTCGATTCGAGTTTCTGTTTGTTAGACTCTAATTTGTCGATTTTTTTTTTGTTGATTCAAGATCTTTCTCAGCGTTTTTAAGGTCTTTTTGATGCCTTTCCAGCTTCTTTTGTTCTTTTTTTAATTGCGATTGATCGTTGTCCAGCTTTTTTCGATAATCTTCTGTAGATTTTTGCGCTTCTTTATCTAATTTTTTCTGTGCAATTTTCTGAGATTTTTCAGTTGTGATTATTTTCTGAGCATAAAATGAATTAGAATTCAGAATAAACAAAAATGCAAAAAGTAATTTTAGCATGTTTTTCATTGTATTTTGTTCTTTAAAAGTTAAGAACAAAAATAGGATTGTGCCTTTTGAAGTCAGGCCTGATAAGGTTTTTTTAAAGATAAAATAAGACAAAAAAAATCCTATCCGCCGTGGCCGATAGGATTTTTTATTATAGTGTTTCGACAAGAATCCAGGCATCTGGATTTTCACCTTTTTGTATTTCTTTTTGTGCTTTTTCGGCTTCGGCCATTGTAGCATAACTTCCGTATAAAACCGGAAATAAACCGTGTTTGTTTTCTCCCAGCATTCGGGCTTTAAAACCGTCTTTGATCAATTGGTTATAAGCTTTTCTTGCATTTTGTTCACTTCTGTAAGCACCAGCCATAATGTGGTATGACATTGCTTTTTCTGCAGCAACTTCTACTTTTGCAGAATCAACAGAAAGTGTTACAGCAGGCAATGGACTTTGGATAAAAAATGTAGCTTCCTGTATTTTGTTTTGTACTTTTTTCTGAACAGCACTTTCTACAATAAGTGTTTTGGTAGCGATTTGATTTTGGTACAAAGGATATCCAATACTTCCCGTAATTCCTAGTCCTAAGACAAGAATTGCAGCATATTTCAGGAATGAATTTGATGATCTTTCCTCGTCATTTTCATATAAGGCAACTGGTTCTCTTTCTTCGATTTCTTTGATCTTTTTCTCGAAGTTTTCCTTTTTTACAATTGGAGAAACAAATGGACTTAGTCCAAAAGAACTTGCCAAATAATTGGTTTGATCGTTTGGTGTAAAAATTATATTTTTCTCAGAATTTAGACGAATTTCACCTATATTTTTTAGGCTGATAACACCATTCTCTTCTAAAGTTTTTTTCCAGCTTACCACTTCAAAAGCAATAGCACTCACTGCAAAACCATAAGATGTTTTTTCAGCATGAGCGATATGATTTGCCAATAGCCCGTCATTGTTTTTCAAGTGGCTATTAAATGAGATCGATTTTTTAGGAGGAAAAAACGAATTTGTGCTTTCATTCAGCTGCGCCGAGTGAATTTCGGTTAAAAATGCTCCAAACCCTGGAACCGTTACACACTGATAACGATACAATAACTGTGCTATATAGTTTTCGATTTTCATAGTAACAAAGTTATGCAACGAATATAGTTATCAAAATTTTATTCACAATTTTTATTAACAATTCGAATAATTTTATAGACAATTAATCTTCAATTAGTTGTGTTTAATTCTTCTTTTTTGGAATGTGTTGGAATAAATATAATTTTATATTTTTTGAAAGAATTTACTTCTAATTTATATCTTTGGCATTCTTAAAATTAATTTAAGAATTGTTTCATCAAGATATTTTTCGCCGCCATTTAACCGTATTCAATTCATGTCAGATCAAGATTTATTTTATTTATTAGCCTTATTAAAAGTTGAAGGAGTAGGAGATATAATGACTAAAAAATTACTCGCTCATTGCGGAAATGCCGAAGCAATTTTTTAAACAAAAACAAATCAAATTGCTGCTATTGATGGAGTTGGCCCTGTTTTACTAAATAATTTGAAAGACAAATCGATTTTCGAAAAAGCCAATCGCGAACTTGAATTTATTAATGCAAACCACATAAATGTCTCTTTTTTTCAGGACGAAAATTATCCGGAACGCCTGAAACATTGTTTCGATTCTCCGGTTTTAATTTTTTCTGCTGAAATATAAATTTAAAAAGCAAGAAAATAATAAGTATTGTGAGAACACGCCAGATAACCTCCTACGGAATTGAGTTTTGTAAAAAGTTAATCAAAGATTTAGCACCGCTGGATCCTGTTATTGTAAGTGGTTTTGCATATGGAGCTGATATCGTGGCGCACCAATTGGCAATGGATTATAATTTGCAGACTATTGGAGTTTTGGCACATGGTTTAAACCAAATTTATCCAAAAACGCACAAGAAAAATGTGGCTGCAATAGAACAAAGTGGGGGATTCATTACTGAGTTTTGGAGTACTGCAAATCCGGATAAAGAGAATTTTGGACGCAGAAACAGGATTATTGCCGGTATGACCGAAGCTACAATTGTGATAGAATCAGCAGATAGGAGGTTCGCTTATTACCGCAAACCTTGCCAATGATTATAATCGTGATGTTTTTGCCGTTCCTGGCCGGGTTACAGACAAATACAGTCAGGGTTGTATGATCTTATTAAAACTCAAAAAGCAAACGTACTAACAAGCGCTGCTGATTTGATTTATATTTTAAATTGGGATATAGAAAATAAAGGAAAAACGATCCAGAAACAATTGTTTGTAGAACTTGAAGCTGATGAACAAAAAATATATGATTTTTTGCTTAAAAACGGAAAAGAGTTACTGGATATGATCGCGTTACAATGCAATTTTCCAATCTATAAAATCTCGGGATTACTTTTGAATATGGAGCTTAAAGGGGTAATTCGGTCTTTGCCAGGGAAATTATTTGAGGCGATTTAAAAAGTAAAATTTGCCACGAATTATAGCAATCAACACGAATTAATTTCGTGAAAATTAGGGTAATTCGTGGCAGAATAATTTATTTACCAAAACCAAGTACTTCACGAACTTTGGCTAAAACACCATCAGCAATAACAGAAGCTTTTCCGGCTCCTTTTTTCAATAAAGCATCAACTTCGTCAAGATTGTTGATATAGTAATTGTATTTTTCTCTTTCGGTTTTGAATTTTTCTGTAATCAGTTCAAACAAAGCTTGTTTAGCGTGACCGTATCCGTAATTTCCCCCCAAATAATTCGCTCTCATTTCGGCGATTTGAGCTTCGGTTGCTAGCAATGAATAAATTGCAAATGCATTACAAGTATCCGGATTTTTAGGATCTTCAAGTGGTGTGCTATCTGTTTCGATGCTCATAACCTGCTTGCGCAATGTTTTGTCATCCAGGAAAATATTGATAATATTATTGGCAGACTTACTCATTTTTCCACCATTTGTTCCGGGAATCAATTTGCTGTCTTCCTGAATTTTAGCTTCAGGAATTACAAATGTTTCGCCCATTTGGTGATTAAAACGGGAAGCGACATCACGAGTAATTTCTAAGTGCTGCAACTGGTCTTTTCCAACGGGCACAAATTCAGCATCATAAAGTAATATATCAGCTGCCATTAACATCGGATAAGAGAACAAACCAGCGTTTACATCATCTAAACGATCTGCTTTGTCTTTGAAAGAATGCGCTAAAGTCAGTCTTTGAAATGGAAAAAAGCAACTTAAATACCAGGTCAATTCAGTAGTTTGGGTTACATCAGATTGTCTGTAAAATGTAACACGATCAATATCTAATCCAAAAGCAAGCCATGCAGCAGCGACACTAAAAGTGTTTTCGCGCAATGTTTTGCCGTCTTTAATCTGTGTAATCGAATGTAAATCAGCGATAAACAAAAAAGATTCGTTTCCGGGATTGTTTGATAATTCGATCGCTGGAATAATTGCTCCCAATAAATTGCCTAAGTGTGGCGTTCCAGTACTCTGAACACCAGTAAGTATTTTTGCCATTCTAGTTTTTTCTTATTACTAAACGCAAAGTTCGTTTTTTTACTGCAAAATACATAAATTTTACCACGCTGTTTTATTTTAATCTCGTAAAGTCGCTAAGCCGCAAAGTTTATTTTCTTTGCGGCTTAGCGACTTTGCGAGAAATATGTTAGCGTTCTTTGCGAAAAAACTTTGTGAACTTTGCGGTAAAAAAACGTACCGCATAATAGCTACACTAGAAATTCTTTTTGTATAATTCATTTCTGTTTTATTACATTTGAAACTATGAAAGGAATTAAAATTGTTTTTTGGGTTTTGTGGCGCATTTGGTTTTACATTTTGATGGCCATTCCGATATTGATTATGCTGCCGTTTTTGCTTATTTCTATTATATCGGAAAGGGGATACCCCTATTTCTTTAAAATGGCCCGCATTTGGGCTAAATTCATCCTTTTTGGCATGGGTTTTTATTATACGGTGAAGCGCGAGCAGAAACTAGTTAAAAATACCAGCTATATGATCGTAGCCAATCATACTTCGATGACGGATATTATGCTGATGCTGGCTGTGGTGCGTAATCCTTTTGTATTTGTTGGGAAAAAAGAACTTTCGAAAATTCCTTTGTTTGGGTTTTTCTATAAACGAACTTGTATTCTGGTAGACAGAAACTCTTCGAAAAGTAAAAATGAAGTTTTTAAAAGAGCTCAAGACAGGCTTAGTCAGGGACTTAGTATTTGTATTTTTCCGGAAGGCGGAGTTCCTGACGACGAAAGTATTTTGCTGGATGAGTTTAAAGACGGTGCTTTTCGTTTAGCCATTGAACATCAAATTCCTATTGTTCCTATTGTTTTTGCTGATAACAAAGAACGATTCTCCTATACTTTTTTAAGCGGAAGTCCGGGTAAAATGAGAGTGAAAATTCTGCCTTTCGTAGAAACAAAAGAATTGACAAGTGAAAATAGGAAAGCACTTCGTGACGAAGTAAGACAATTGATTTATAAAGGTTTACTTCAGTTTAAGAAAGAAAAGAATAAAGAGGAAAGAGAATAGAAAAAAGAGTAGAGAGAATAGATTATAGATTTAAATAAAAACCCGACAGCTCGTTAAAGTTGCCGGGTTTTCTTTTGAATTAAAATCCCCATTTTATATCAAAAAATACTATCGATGAATTATTTTCTCTGAAATAAAACGCAATACTTTTTTAAATTTCAATTTGGTTTTTTTGCGGTTTTTACTGTACAACACTTCTATTTTCTCTTTCATGGTTAAAAATATTAAGAATTGATAATAAAGAGTTTGCTTTAAACTCAAGTTAACGTCATAATAGTATAGAAAGCAAAAAATAAATAAGGTTGCGTGAAAACCTGAAACTTCTTAAAAAATCTAATAAAAAACCCGCTAGTATTGAAAACTAACGGATTTTATCGAACAAACAACCAAATTTATTCTGAAAAAAGTTTGAATTGGGTATTATGGCCTAATACCAATCAAATCTTATGTCTGTTTACTAGATGAACTTATCTTAAAATGGTTGCGCAGTTTTTATACTTTTTTTGAAAATAAAAAACCCGACAGATTTTTAAAAACCTGTCGGGTTGGTATAAAGTATTATTTATTAAAGCTTTATAGAAATTAAGCGCTTGCTAAATCTTTAATATGGGCTTTAATTTTTACTTCTAATTCATCTGCTAATTCCGGATTATCTTTGATTAAAGATTTTACAGCATCACGACCTTGTCCTAATTTTGTATCTCCGTAGCTAAACCATGATCCTGCTTTTTTAACGATCTCAAATTCAACCGCTAAGTCAAGAATTTCACCAGTTTTAGAAACTCCTTCTCCGTACATAATGTCAAATTCGGCAGTTTTAAAAGGCGGTGCAACTTTGTTTTTTACAATTTTTACTTTAGTTCTGTTTCCTATAACATTCTCACCATCTTTAATTTGAGATGAACGACGAATATCCAAACGAACTGAAGCGTAGAATTTTAAGGCGTTACCACCCGTTGTAGTTTCAGGGTTACCAAACATAACACCAATTTTCTCTCTCAACTGGTTGATGAAGAAAACAGTACAATTTGTTTTGCTGATTGTTCCTGTCAATTTTCTTAAAGCCTGAGACATCAAACGTGCGTGAAGACCCATTTTAGAATCTCCCATTTCACCTTCGATTTCACTTTTTGGAGTCAATGCAGCAACAGAGTCAATTACCACAATATCAATTGCGCCTGAGCGAATTAAGTTCTCAGCAATTTCTAAAGCTTGCTCCCCGTTGTCTGGTTGAGAAATGATCAGGTTTTCGATATCTACGCCTAATTTCTCAGCATAATTTCTATCAAAAGCATGTTCAGCATCTATAAAAGCAGCAATTCCGCCGGCTTTTTGAGCTTCAGCAATTGCATGTAACGTTAAAGTGGTCTTTCCAGAAGATTCCGGACCGTAAATTTCTATAATTCTTCCTCTAGGGTAACCATTAACTCCAAGAGCTAAATCAACACCAAGAGAACCTGAAGAAATAGTTTCAACCTCTACAATGGCTTTATCGCCCATTTTCATTACGGTTCCTTTTCCGTATGTTTTATCTAATTTGTCAAGCGTAAGTTGTAGCGCTTTTAATTTGGCTTCTTTCTCTGAACTCATCTCTTTTTTTTCTTTTTCTTTCATGTAAATTTTTATAATTCATTCTCAAAAACAAACCAGAAATGATAACTTACTGATTTAGATTTGTATCAGGCTTGTATTTTGTAAAATTAGTTCTTTTTTTTGAAGTTTGATTCTCTCAAATTGTTCCAAATTGTCACAAATTTCACTATAAAAATAAAGCCTTTAATTCTGTAGCTTCAGAAGGTTTTATTTTCCCGGCCAATAGTAAACTCAATTGTTTACGACGCAAAGCAGCATCAAAACGTTGTATTTCAAGCTCAGTTTGGGGTGCAATTGGCGGAACTTCAACAGGTCTTCCGCTATCATCCACTGCAACAAAAGTATAAATGGCTTCGTTGGCTTTGGTTCTGCTTCCGGATTCACGGTCTTCTACCCAAACATCTATAAAAACTTCCATAGAACTTTTAAAAGATCTGGAAACTTTTGCTTCTATTGTCACTACGGCTCCAAGGGGAATAGCCCTGTTGAAAGCAACGTGATTTACTGATGCCGTTACTACAATGCGGCGTGAATGTCTGCGGGCTGCAATACTTGCTGCACGATCCATACGGGCCAATAGTTCACCTCCAAAAAGGTTATTTAAAGGATTTGTTTCGCTCGGTAAAACTAAATCGGTTAATATAGTTAAGGATTCTGAAGGGTGTTTAGGATTCATTTTTTTAATATAAAATTTTTATTTACTGTCCGGATAAAGCGAACAAATTTATTTTTTTGACACTCCCGATAGTTATCGGGATTCTGTTGCACATTTTAATTCAACCAATATACAGCCATTACGGCCGGAATAAAATAAATTACAATGGTTCTCGCACCGTCATAATCTTTGGCTAATCTTTGCCCAAAAAGCATCATTAACAAACAAATACAGGAAAATATTGCGCCATAAAAACCAAATTCGCGACCACTATTTGTTAACAATTGTATGGCACCAACTACACATAAAATTCCGGAAATTAATTCAAGAATTAAAAGATGAAGCAAAGCCAGAGGCACTTGGTTTTTTAATGGTGTTTTGGCAAAGTGTCCTTTGAGCCATTCGACATTATCTTTCCAATAGAATATTTTTTCATATCCTGATTGTAAGAAGGTTAAGGCTAAAAAAGCTAATAGTAAAATGGAGGCAACATTATTCATTTGAAAACTATTTTTTATGAATTAAACGAGTCAGTTTTATAGATAAATCAGTTAAAATTATTTTTGCATTTCCATTTCTTTCAATGTGGTACATAGCATCTGAAAGTTCTTTGAAAATTTCATGAATGTTATTTCCGTTTACAAATGGGGCAAAATTTTCTAATTTGAATTTATCGACTTTTGGTTCAATATAAACCAAAGTTGGAGCCTGATAATTAAGCAAAAGTGCCTGACGAAACATTTCGATACAAAACTGAATGAATTTTTTCTGGCTTTCACGTCCAAGAGCTGCAATTTCTTCGCTCCAGGATATTAAATCCTGAATGGCGGCTGCATTTCCTTTTGCCCTAAAAGCGGCACGGACCCAGTTGACAAACCATTGCTCAAAAGGATATTCTGAATCATCTTGTTTTAAAAGATGTAAAGCTTTGCTGAAATTTCCTTGTGCCTGGTGCGCAATTTTAAAAGCTGTTTTTTCGTCGATATTTTCTTTTGAAATTAAAGCTTCGGCAATCACTTTTTCGGGTAATCCGTTAAAGTGAATTACCTGACAGCGAGAGCGTATAGTTTGAATAATATCTTCTTCGTTTTCAGAAATCAGAATAAAAATAGTTTTATCCGAAGGTTCTTCCAATAGTTTTAAAAGCTTATTAGATGCAGCGATATTCATTTTATCAGCCATCCAAATAATCATGATCTTATAACCGCCTTCGTAGGATTTTAACGAAAGTGATTTTAAAACCTCTGTTGCATCTTCAACACGTATTTCTCCTTGTTTATTCTGAACGCCCAAAATTTTATACCAGTCAAATAAACCTCCATAAGGCATTTCCTGAATAAAAGTGCGCCAATCCTGAATAAAGTCTAAGCTTTTTGGTTTGGTTTTAACATCTTCGGTAGTAACCGTTGGATAAATAAAATGCAAATCGGGATGCGAAATGTTTTGAAACTTCAAATTGCAGGAATCATTTCCGTTTGAATTTTCGTTTCCTGTATTACTGCACAAAATATATTGCGCATAAGCGATGGCCGTTGATAGTGTGCCGCTTCCTTCTGGCCCAATGAATAATTGTGCGTGCGGAATTCTTCCGGAAGCTGCACTTTTTATCAAGTGACTTTTGATGTAATCTTGACCTAAAATTTGAGAAAATTGCATGAAGCAAAGATAGAAGAAAATGATGTAGTCAAAAATTTTCGTTCAAAACTTTCTGTCCTGCTTTTTATTTATGTTGTATAAAAACTTTTTCGCATAATTTTTTGAAGTTTGTTAACGAACTTTTGTTAATAACGAGGATAAATCGAGCAGATATCAGCGCTTTTTTGTTAATAGTTTTTTAGGAAAAATGCTAAACGTAAGGTTTTTTTGGTTATAATTTTAAGTGATTTTGTTTTTTTTATGTGTAATATCTTACGGTTTGCATTTTAACAAATTTAACAAAAAGCCCGTTAAAACGCACATTTTCCCGACATAAGGCTGATTTTTAAGGTTTTTTTAAGGTTTTTTTTTGAAAAAAGAAATCAATAAAGTTGCAATTTAAGTTAATTTACATATTTTTGTTTGCATCAACAACCCATTATAATAAGAATCTATGAAAGGGAAAATTATTTTATTTAGTACACTTTTTTTAATGACAACTGGTGCTATTTCAGCCCAGGCTAAAAATGCTCCAAGAAGTATAATTAGTACAACAGCTCTTATTCGCAAATACCATGATCAAAAAGAATTGAGCGGTATGCAAAAAGGAGAACTTTTGGAACTATACATTGAGCGTATTAAAGTTTTAGTAAAAACTCTCCCTTACATTGCTTTGGTTACAAAACCGGGTGTTACAATGGCAGACTTAGGTATTCCGGACGATAACGAACACAAAAAGGTTTTAGATGCTCAGGCTGTTGGTACAACTACTTTTTTAGATACAACAGTAGAATTTCAAAGAAAAATGATGCCGTATTCTGATAAAGGAAACCTTATTGCAGCAATTTTATTTTACGAAAGCACATTGAAATCTTTACACGAGTTCAACGAATTGAACGAAATGTAATATTATATACTATTTTTTAAAACCTTTTTTGAAATGTTTGCGTAGATGAGTTAAATTTTTTGCGCCATTTTGAAAAAAGAAATAAAAAACAACTCGTTCTCGATGTGTTCTGACTACTATCAGAAAACTCGGGATGAGTTTTTATCATTTACGCATACGCATACCGCATACCCAAATTTATTATTAACCGTAATACCCCCTTATCATGAAAAAAATTACTCAAATGATCTGCGTTCTTTTGACAGTTACTAGTATGAGTGCTCAACAAGAAAAAGGAATTATGGGCTACAACAATTGGTTGAACAACTGGACCGAATTTAAGCCTCACAAAGTAGAATATGGAGAAGCAAATCAAATTTTAGCAGGAAACATTTCTGTTAATACAAAATTGCTGAAGAGGAATATTTATGTTTTGCAAGGCAATGTTTATGTAACAAATAATGCTGTTTTAACGATTGAACCAGGAACTTTGATTATTGGTGATTTCGAAACAAAAGGAACATTGGTAGTTACAAAAGGTGCACAACTTGTTGCAGATGGTTTAGAGACAGATCCAATTGTATTTACTTCAAACCGCAGCCAGAAAAAAGCTGGTGACTGGGGTGGAGTTGTAATTCTTGGAGATGCTCCAATTAATAAATTCGGTAACGTAGGTTCTTACAACATGGATCTTGATCCAACTCTTACTACTTACGGAGGAGATAATGCAGCTTCAAACTCTGGAATCTTAAGATTTGTTAGAATCGAATTTGCAGGTAAAAAAGTAAAGGGAGTAGATACTTTCAACGGTTTAACTTTAGCTGGTGTTGGTAGCAAAACTGTTCTTGAAAACATTATGGTAAGCTACGCAGGAGGAGATTCTTTTGGAATTCTGGGCGGAGATATAAATGCTACAAAATTTGTTTCTTATAAATCAATCAACGACGATTTTAAATTTTCTCAAGGTGTACAATGTCGTTTCTATAACTCATTGGCAGTTAGATCTTCTTACTTCTCAAGTACTAAAGACGGATCTCGTTGCATGGAAGTAAAATCATACGAAAAGAAAAGTGAAACAGATTTTACTAAAAAACAAACTTTAGTTGTTGCAACTAATATTACAATGCTTAATGACAGTGAAAACATTAAAGCTGATATTCAGGCAGGTTTAGTAAAAGAAGCTGTGTATGTGGCTGAAAACGCTTCTCTTGAAATGAAAAGAAGTGTGATCTCTGGATTTAATCCTGCAGTATTATTAGACAGCAAAACAGAAATCAATGACGCCAACCTTAAAAAAATCAAATTTGAGGAAATGTATTTCAACCTATGTAACGGAAACATCTTTACAGAATACAATTCTAACAACGAAGATTTAGAGAGCTGGTATGGAAACAGTGTGTTCTTTAACGTTTACTCTCAAAGTGATAACAAAGAAACATTCATTGATATTTCTAATCCTAAAAAGCCAGATTTCAGATTACAATTAGGAAAAATTACAGCTTCAAGCGGCAATAGATAATAGACTTAGATTTTTATTTCAAAGCGTAAATTTTATTAATAAAGTCCCCAGACACAATTTATGTATTCGTCTTAAACCGGACCAAATAAAGATCAAAACATAATGGCTCAATCTAGAAAAAAATATTTTTTAAATATAATATTTTTGGTTTCACCTATTACGTTAAGTCTATATGCACAAAGTTCAATGGAAAAGCCTACAACTTCTATTGCTACTGTTTGCAGTATGACTGCGTCACATAACCAAAATAACGATACGTCTGATATCAAAAATATCGGCAAATTAGAGATTTCTAATCAGTTTATAGCAGGGCTATCCATCCCCAAGGATAGCCTTCCTATTGCAGTTGATTCGAATGATCAGACTACTTTAAAATGTGAAGATAATTCATCACTGGCAGCTTCTTATTCACTTCTTGCAAAAGATATTATTGAGAACTACCGATATGATTTTTCTGAAACATTTATTGATATCTTGTTTTTTGAGAATATAGATTTGGCAAGAAAACGCACTATATGATTCGAAAAATTACTTTATCTTTTTTTAACGTTTTTCTATTATTTGGTATGATTATTTTTACCGGATCAAGTTCTTATGCGCAGGTTAAATCGATAAATCCACAGGTTTTAGATTTTGACAGGATATGTGCCGGACCTGGTGGTAATCAATATACTGCAAAATTTACTTATAGCGGATTTCCCGCAGGGACAGTTTTTGTTGTTGAACTTTCAACCAATAATTTTACTACTATAATTACTGCCAACACAATATCGGCTTCAGATCCTGCGGTAAATCAAAAGGAAATACTTTTTTCTGTTCCTACTGATCTTCCAGGATCTGATACTTATAGCCTTAGAGTTTCTGCGGCTGGTTTTTCAAGTACCAAGTTTGTTTCTTTTGGTTTAAAAACTTCTTTTCCAATTTATTACAGGGCACATGACAGGCAGTTTACCATAAATAATTTTAGTGGTAATGCAGCATTTTGTTCAGGTGGTAGTTATGTCCTGACAATTGATCCAGATTCAACTGATCCTGTAAACGATTCACCCTTAAAATATAAATTTTTAAACTATAACTGGTATAGAGATAATGGTGCAACTGCACTGCCAACTCTTGTTGCTGGTGCTTCAGGAGCAAGTTATACTGTAACTACTCCGGGAGTTTATTATGTAGAAACAAATTATGGAACCTGTACTTCTGAATCCTACTCCAATCGTGTAACTGTTACATCAGCAGGTGGTGGTTCAGATGTTACAATCAGTTCAAGTTTAGGAAATCCTTTTTGTCCAAGTACTGATGGGACAATTTTAACAGCCACAAGTGGTAATAAGTATACATGGAAAAAAGACGGTGCTGCATTTGGTGGTAATACCCGTACTGTTAAAGCAACAGATTCCGGTATTTATACTGTGGAAGTTGACTTTGGCGGTTGTGTTGCAAGCGGATCAATTGACCTTAAAAGTAATAGTTTTAATGCCAGTATCGATGTTGCTGATGAGTTTCAACTTGAAGAAGGAGAAACTTTAAACGTTAGCGTTACAACAGATGCTACAAGTCCAACTTACGAATGGTATTTAAATAATAATCTTATTTCGGGAGCTACATCAGGTAGTTATCTGGTAGCCGCTATTGGTATTTATAAAGTGAGAATTTCGCAATCTTCGGGATGTATATCTTCTAAAGAATTTATTTTCAAAGCCAAAGGAAAAGCAGGTCCTTCTTCAGTTATTCCAAACATAATTAGTTTGAGCGGTGCTAGCCCTTATTGGAATATCCCGGATGAATATAAAAATGCAAATACCAAGGTTATGATTATAAGTTCGAATGGCGACATGGTTCTTGATGTTAGCAATTATCAGGGAGATTGGCCTCAGACTTCAATAGATTTTAAAAATGTAAATCCAGTTTATTACTATGTCATTAAAGGCGACTCAGGTGAGAAAAAAGGATCAATAACTGTGATAAGATAATATGAAGAAAATTTTACTATTCATCACTTTATTTTACGGTTTTTCAAATACACTCTATTCCCAGGACAAACCTGAGAATGGAGTTGTTTCGTTTTCATTACCTATCAGAAATTCTTTAAAGTTTAATAGATATTTAATCAACCCAACATTTAGTTTTGTTCGCGAAACAAATGCATACGCAAGCTTTTATAATAAAAGACAATGGGTGCAGTTTGAAGATGCGCCAAATACTTATCTGGCCAATTATTCAGGTCGCTTTAGAGAAAATGAAGCATTTGCTTTTGGCTTATTCCAGCAAAATTATGGTTTAATGACCGTTTTTGGCGGAATAGGAAACTTCGCACACAACATTGTTCTAGAGCAGGACAGTAACTTGACTTTTGGTATGAACGTTGGCGTATATCAAAGTGGTTTAAACAAAGGAAAAATCATATCTGATGATCCAAATCTTTTAAATTTAGATTACCCTTCAAATACATTACTTACAGTTAATCCTGGTATCAACTATGGTACTGCATTTCTTGATTTTGGAGTTTCTGTAAACAATCTGATTCTTTACAATTTTGGTTCAGGAATCGTAAAAGATGATCCGGAAAGAGCGATCGAACTACATGCTATGTACACTGGTTATCTTGATAGTTATGGATTTTTTGACAGAAGTAAATTCTCAGGAATTGTAAAAACAGAAATCAAACAAGAAAAAACAATAATTTCAGGACTTGCCATGATTGCCATTCCGCAAGGAGTTTGGGCACAGGCAGGTTACAATACTTTGTATGGAATTTCAGCAGGTTTAGGAATTAATATTTCGCCAAGTATCGCTATCGAATACAACTACGAGAGAGGAATGGGGAATTTTACAAATCTTGGAGGTTCTCATGAATTTGCTATTGCTTATAAATTCAAAAATAAAAACTATTACTATGGTGATGATGAAGAAGGTTCTTTAATAGATCCTTCGAAACCAAAAGCAGTAATGGCTAAAAAAACGACTACTTCGGTCACGAGAGTAAGTGGTGCTGAAACAGCAAAACTAGCTGCCGAAGCTAAGGCTAAAGCCGATGCTGAAGCACTTAAAGTAAGATTGGCTGCGGCCGAGAAAGTGAAGGCTGATGCCGAAGCTGCTGCAAAAGCAAAACTAGAAGCCGATAATAAAGCTAAGGCTGATGCTGAAGCATTAAAAATAAAACTAGCTGCAGATGCTAAAGCAAAAGCTGATGCAACAAGAGCACAAACTGCAACAACAAACAAAGCAGTTGCGACAGAACAAAAAACACAAGCACAATTAACTGCAGACAAAGCGAGAGCTGATGCTGAAGCACGCAGAATAAAATTAGCTGCAGATAATAAAGCGCGAGTAGATGCTGCTGCTGCTGCGAGAGCTCAAGCAATTGCAAAAAAACCTAGCGCAACAACAACTCAAAAGACTCAGGCACAATTAGCAGCTGATAAAGCAAAAGCTGATGCCGAAGCATTGAGAACTAAATTGGCTGCAGATAAAGCGAAAGCCGATGCCACAGCAGCTGCAAAATCAAAAGCTGCAACAACTGCTGCACCACAAAAAACACAAGCAGAATTAGCCGCTGATAAAGCGAGAGCTGATGCAGAAGCATTGAAAATTAAGCTGGCTGGAGATGCAAAAGCTAAAGCCGATGCCGAAGCGGCTGCAAAAGCAAAATTAGAAGCTGATAATAAAGCAAAGGCTGATGCCGAAGCTTTAAAAATAAAATTAGCTGCCGATGCTAAAGCAAAAGCAGATGCTGCCGAAGCTAAACGTAAAGCAGATGCCAAAGCAAAAGCTGAAGCTGCAGATTTACAATCGATTTTAGCTGCAGATGCTAAAGCAAAAGCCGATTCAGATGCTTATCAGGCAAGATTAGCTGCTGAAGCAAAAGCTGCTGCTGCTGCTGCTGTAAAAACCAAAGCAAGTATTGATGCTGCTAACAAAGCTAAACTAGCTGCTGATGCCAAAGCAAAAGCTGCTGAAGATGCTGCATTAAAAGAAAAATTAGCTGCCGATGCCAAAGCGAAAGCAGATGCAGAAGCAAGAGCTGCAAGAATAGCTGCAGAAGCAAAAGCGAAGGCTGATGCTGAAGCTGCTGCCAGAGCAAAATTAGAAGCCGATGCTAAAGCGAAAGCCGATGCGGAAGCATTGAAAATAAAATTAGAAGCTGATGCCAAAGCCAAAGCGGATGCAGAAGCATTAAAGGCAAAACTAGCTTCAGATGCTAAAGCCAAAGCGGATGCAGACGCATTACAGGCTAAACTAATCGCTGATGCCAAAGCCAAAGTTGATGCAGAAGCATTACAGGCAAAATTAGCTGCTGATGCAAAAGCAAAAGCAGATGCGGAAGC